>NZ_CP090976.1:1913595-2232527 GCF_021513235.1 Kaistella sp. 97-N-M2
TCAGTTAGAAACCCATCCCAGAACTTCGGAAGGCGGATTTTGGCACAAGAAAATTTATCCCAATCAAATGTGGCTGGATGGATTGTTTATGGGCGCTCCATTTTACGCGCATTATACCACGAAATTTGAAAACGGAAAAAATTTAGATGATGTCGCTCTTCAGTTTGAAACCATTCAAAAACATTTGGTAGATCCGAAAACGGGCTTACTTTATCACGGTTGGGACGAAAGTAAAAAAATGGATTGGGCGAATAAAACTACGGGAACTTCGCCGAATTTTTGGTCCAGATCTCTCGGTTGGTACGTCATGGCTTTAGTTGATGTGCTCGATTATTTCCCGGAAGATCATCCGAAAAGAGCTGAATTGATTTCTTATCTGAATTCAAGTTCTGCCGCAATCGCAAAATTTCAGGATCCAAGCGGGTTATGGTATCAAGTAACTGACAAAGGAAATGTCGGCGGAAATTATTTGGAAGGTTCCGGTTCTGCGATGTTCGTTTATGCTTTTGCAAAAGGCGCGAACAAAGGTTATTTGCCGAAAAAATACAAATCAATTGCTACCAAAGGTTTTGATGGAATGATTAAAAACCTGGTTAAAGTTTCTCCAAATGGCGAAGTTGTTATTACCAACGTTTGCGCTGTTGCGGGTCTAGGCGGAAATCCTTATCGTGACGGTTCGTTCGAATATTATGTGAATGAAAGAAAACAGGATAATGATCCAAAAGCGACCGGACCATTTATTTTGGGCGCTTTGGAACTGAATAAGTAGATGATGAAAACTTTTCTCGTTGCATTTTCGCTCTTAATTTCTGTGCTTAATTTTGCGCAGGATAAAAGCTTCTACACCGTTTCGAAAGACGGGAGCGGAGATTTTGTAACCATTCAGGATGCTATCAATAATACGAAAGCTTTTCCAGGCGAAAGAATTACGATCTTCATTAAAAACGGCATTTACAAAGCGAAAGTTAAGCTTCACGAATGGAATTCTACGCTTAGTTTAATTGGCGAAAGCAAAGATTCTACAATCATCACCTATGATGATCATTTTAAAAAAATTGGTTTGGGAAGAAACAGCACGTTTTTCACTCCGACGCTCTTGGTAGAAGGAAATGACGCGATTTTGAAAAATTTAACCATCGAAAATTCTGCGGGAGATATTGGACAGGCAATCGCTCTAACGATTAACGCAAATCGGGTTGCCATCATTAATTGTAAGCTTTTGGGAAATCAAGACACGCTTTACCTGACTGGCGAAGGAAAACAGTATTTTAAAAATTGTTTTATCGAAGGAACAACCGATTTTATCTTTGGGAGCGCGACTGCCTTTTTCGAAAACTGCGAAATTTTGAGCAAAAAAGATTCCTACATTACGGCCGCTTCCACGCCAAAAAATACGGAATTTGGTTTTGTTTTTCAGCAGTGTAGATTTACCGCGGCGAAAGATATTTCGAAAGTTCTTTTAGGACGGCCGTGGCGGATTTATGCGAAAACAGCTATTCTAAATTCAACTTTAGAAAATCACATTCTTCCTGTTGCTTGGGAAAACTGGGCTAAAAAAGAGGCAGAAAAAACTTCTTTCTATGCTGAATTCAATAATTCCGGAAAGGGTTCAGATCTCAAAAATCGCGTAAAATGGTCGCATCAATTAACTAAAAAGGAGGCGAAAATGTACACGAAAGAAAATGTTCTGAAAGATTCAAAGCATCCTTTCTGGTTTAAAAATGCCGAAAATATTAACTAAATTTTTTTTTGAATATGAAAGTTTATTCCTTTATCACAGGTGCGATTCTGCTTTTAACAGGTTGCAAAAGTTCAGAATCCATGAATAAAAACGCCAAAAATATCACCATGTTCACCATTGGAGATTCCACGATGGCCAATAAAGTAAAACCCGATGAAAACCCTGAAAGAGGTTGGGTTCAGGTTTTAGCACCGTTTTTTAATGACAATGTGACGATCAGAAATCATGCAGTAAATGGCAGAAGTACCAAAAGTTTTCGCGAACTGGGACATTGGAAAAACGTGATAGATTCTATAAAACCGGGAAATTATCTTTTGATCCAGTTTGGACATAATGATGGCAAAGAAACCGATCCGGCAAGATATACCAATCCGCAAACTTCTTACCGCTATAATCTAATCAATTATATTGAAGAAGCACGTGCAAAAGGCGCAATTCCAATCATGTTATCGTCCATTGCACGCAGAAAATTTAATAAGGAAGGAGTACTTTTAGATGCGCACGGAAATTATACTTTGGTGGCAAGATTAGTTGCTCAGGAAATGAATGTTCCCTTCATCGATATGCAGTATCTTACCGAAAATCTGGAAATGAAATACGGACCTGAAGGTTCGGCAAAATTACATTTGCATTATGCAAAAGGTGAAGATCCCTATTATCCGGACGGAATTGATGACAACACGCATTTATCGATTTTGGGTGCCACAGAAGTTGCTAAACTTTTCGTGGAAGATCTGAAAAGACAAAATATACCTTTGGCAAAATATTTAAAATAAAAATTCTCCTTTAATTTTCTAAGCATGAAAAAAATATCAGTTCTCTTCATCGTCATTTTCTCCATGATCAGTTGCAAAGCGCAAACAAATCCCATCGAATACTACATTAAAAACGCACCTTTCGAATTTGGTGAAATGGTTTTGCCCACAATCCCGGAAACTTCCTATAATATTAAGGATTTCGGCGGTGTTGGAAACGGAACTACTTTAAATACAAAAGCGTTTGAAAAAGCAATTTCCACCATTAGTGAAAAAGGCGGGGGAAAATTAATCGTTCCAGCCGGAATTTGGTTAACGGGACCGATCGAACTGAAAAGTAAGATCAATTTTCATGTAGAAAAAGGCGCAATTGTGCAGTTTTCAAGCGACATCAATCAATTTCCGATGCGTGAATATTCCAAAGGAAAATTTGATGTGACACCACCGATTTGGGGAAATAATTTAAAAGATGTTGCGTTCACCGGTGACGGAATTTTCGATGGAGCAGGAGAAGCCTGGAGACCGGTGAAAAAATTTAAATTGAGCAAAGAAGATTGGGCGAAATTAATTGTGAAAGGCGGAGTTCTGAGCGAAGACGGTAAAATTTGGTGGCCAAGTGTAAATGCTTTGAACGGCGAAAAATTATCAAAAATAATTTCTGCTAATAAAAATGCGACGATCGCAGACTACGAAATTCTTCATCATTATTTACGTCCGATGATGTTCACTTTATCCAAAGTGACCAATCTGCTAATCGACGGACCGACTTTCAGAAATTCCCCGAAATTTGTTATTAATCCTAAAAATATAACCAATTTGGTCATTAGAAATACGACAGTTTACAACCCGAAATGGGCGCAAAATGGCGATGGAATCGACATCAGTGCCTCGAAAAATGTGATTATTTACAACACGAAAGTAAATGCAGGAGACGACGGAATCTGCATGAAATCCAGTGGTGAACCGAAAAACGGCGAAGCGAATCTTCAAAATATTATTATTGCAGAATGCACGGTTTATGAAGGTCATGGTGGTTTTGTAATTGGAAGTAATACGGATGGCGGAATGAAAAATATTTTCGTTTCCAACTGTCTTTTTGACGGAACAGATATAGGTATTCGGGTGAAAAGTAATTCCGGTCGAGGTGGAGATGTAAGTAAAATTTACATTCAAAATATTGAGATGAAAAACATTGTGGAAGAAGCAGTTTTGTTTGATACTTTTTACGCAGATGCTCCGGCAGGAAGCAGCAAAGAAAGTCAGGACGCGCAATTTACAGGGGATAAAATTCCTTATCTGCACGATTTTTACATCAGCAACATCAACTGTGAAAGTGCAGAAACTGCCTTCAGTTTTACGGGGCTTCCTAATAAATTAATTGAAAATCTGTATTTTAAAAATGTCAACATTAACGCAAAACATGATATTGTCGGAAAAAATGCAGCAAATCTTGTTTTCGAAAATGTAAAAATCAACAACAGCAGCGATTTCGAAATTGACAGCGCGTTGAAAAGTGCGATAATAAAGAAGTAGAGACTTACCGCAAGATTTTACATTCAGCACAAAAAAAATCAGGAAAGTTTTCCTGATTTTTTTGTAGAGAGGAAGGGATTCGAACCCTCGGTACAGTTGCCCGTACACTAGCTTTCCAGGCTAGCTCCTTCAACCACTCGGACACCTCTCTGAATTGAAGACTGCAAAAATAGGGTAATTATTTGAATTCTAAAAATCGAATATTCAAAAATGTGAAAATTTAATTTTCCGAGACCTCGCCACACAGGTTTTTAGAGAAATTTTCCGCGAAAGTTCCGGTGTAATTGGGATTGTCCAGAAGATGCATTGCTTTTGTAATAGCACTTTCCGACGTAATATCGTTTCCGCTAATGGCGCCGATCTTCTTAAAAATATTCGAGTTCGTATATTTTCCGAATCTTATTCCGCCCGACACGCATTGCGAAATCACGACGATCTCTGTGTCCTGGTCGCGCAGACTTTGCAAAGTACGCTGCGTTTTTTCCGTATTAAAAATGGTTCCGGAGCCGAAAACCTGCAGCACCAAGACTTTGACGTTCGGGATTTCGTTAAAGTGATTCAGATGCATTCCCGGGAAGATGCGCCAGAACAAAACATCCTGCGAAATATGATTGTCCACGCGAAAAGGTTCCGACGTTTTGTTGCGCCATAAACAATCTTTAGACACGTTCAAATGCACGCCCGACTGTCCTAAAACCGGATAGTTCGGCGTTTGGTACGCATCAAAAAATTCGGCAGAATATTTCAGAGTGCGGTTGCCGCGCAGCAGTTTATACTCAAAATAAACCGCAACTTCCTGAATCACCGCCTCGTCATTTTCATACAAACTTGCATAATAAAGTCCGGTCAAAAGATTTTCTTTCGCATCCGTACGCAAATCGCCGATGGGCAGCTGCGAACCCGTTAAGATGACAGGTTTGGTTAAGTTTTTCAGCATAAAACTCAGTGCCGACGCGGTGTACGACATTGTATCCGTTCCGTGCAAAATCAGAAAGCCGTCGTAGTTATCGTAATTTTTGCCGATGTAATTGGCGATGATTTTCCACTCTTCCGGTCCCATATCCGAGGAATCCAGCGGCTTTTTAAAGGGATGAACCGAAACTTCGCATTCCAAAAGTTTCATTTCCGGAATTTTTTTAAAAATATTTCCAAAATCGAAAGCCTGCAGGCTGCCCGTTTCGTAATCTTTTTCCATCCCGATCGTTCCGCCCGTATAAATTAGAAGCACTTTTCTTTTCATAGGCTCAAAAATACGGTATTTCGCAGAATAAGAAAAATGAAGATTTGGGCAATTTTTTTAGATTTTTCCCTGCCATTGCCCTGCAAAAATCTAAAAAACCGGGCTCTTCGTTTCAATTCCTCCCCGCCGCGGAGGGTCCGGGATTTCCACTGCGATCCCTATTGCGCTTAGCGGACTGCAAGGAAGGAGCGCTGTTAGAGCTTTGAGCTCTAACAGCGCTTGCTACGCGTTATCATTACTCTTTTGGCGCTCGCTTCGCTCGCGCCACCAAATTTTTTTAAGTTTGCCACTATTACACGAATCGTCCTGGTTTATAATCAACAGTAAAATCCGTGCGCCTCCATTAGTGCATTCGTGGCAAAAAAATTACCCTTTTGGCGCTCGCTTCGCTCGCGCCACAAAACTTTCACAAGCGTTGTTAGCGCTTCAAGCGCTAACAACGCTCCCCAAAAAATCCCTACTTTTGAACCCATGAAAGACCTCCAAACCTTCGAATACCTCCAGCAATTCCTTACGCCAGAACGCTTGCAGAAGATCAATCATTTCGCGCCCGAAAGTTCCGATTTTGTTTTGCCGGTGATCGAAGACGTTTATCAGTTCCGCAACGCAGCGGCCATCGTTCGGTCGGTCGAAGCCTGTGGATTTCATAAAATCGTGGCGATGGAAAGTAAAAATGAGTTCAATCCCAATCTTCGCGTCACGAAGGGCGCCGAAACCTGGGTAGAGGTGGAGCGGCTCCCGCACAGCATCGAATCTTTAAGTCAGATAAAAGACAGAGGGTATCAAATTCTCGCGGTTTCTCCGGAAAAAAATGCCACGCTCTTGCCGGATTACCAAATAACGCAACCTGTAGCTTTGGTTTTCGGCACCGAAAAAGAAGGTGTAACGCCGGAGATTTTAGACTTCGCCGACGAAACTTTGGCCATTCCGATGTACGGCTTTACGCGAAGTTATAATGTTTCAGTGGCCGCGGCGATTTGCGTTTATGAGCTCAAGCAAAAATTATTGCGGTCAGATATCAACTATAAGCTTTCGGAAGACAAACTCTGGCAGCTGAAAGTTCGCTGGGCCGCGAATTCGATTAAAAGCGGCGAACAGATTTTAGCAAAATATCTGAGAGACAATTCCTAAAAAGTACCATCATGGGTATTGAACTTTTAGAAAATCCTTTATTTAATATCACTTTTTTTGGCGGAACTGTATTTATTCTGGCCGGATTGGTACAACTAAAATTTCCGCCGACGAAAATTAATTCACTGTAAGGATATCGAAGTGTTTCCTCCATGAAATCTCAGGAAATGGGATTTTGCCCAAAAATTTTCCGCGAAAGAATTGATAAAATTGGGCTTTTTGTTATCGTTGTCGTCTTTAGTAGCGATCGGTACCAATTTTAACAATTCCATCAATTTAGTCATCGGTTTATTTTTGATGATCCTGCTTGTAATTATTCTTTTAGTAAGAGTTGAATGGGCGATTAAAGCAAAATTCAAAAACTAAAAATGTACGAATTAATAAATCATCACATCAAATAATCAACGCATCAATCCGTAATTCCACGCCGCCACAAAAACGCCCGCGGTTTCCGTACGCAATCTTTGCTTTCCGAGCGAAACAGCTTTTACGCCTTTTTCTGCCAAGATTTGAATTTCTTTATCCGAAAAATCACCTTCCGGACCTATCAAAAAAGTTATTTTTTGCTGTTGATCCTGCTTAGTCTGGCTGAGCAAGTTTAAATCAATCCGCTCCAGATTTTCGTTGCAGTGGGCGACAAAAGTGGTTTTTGGATTGATTTCTTTAATGAAATCGGAGAATTTTGTTAATTCGTTGATGATGGGAAAATGAGTCCGCAAACTCTGTTTCGACGCTCCTACACTTTGCTTGCGGATCTTTTCAATGTTGACATTCTTTCGTTCCGTTTGCTCGGTTTGCAGTAACGTAATTTCCGAAATACCCATTTCCGTGGCTTTTTCCACAAAAAATTCAATTCGGTCGATATTTTTCGTGGGAGCGATTGCAATGTGAAGTTGTCGGGAGAAATCCGGCAAATTTTTGGTGATTTCCTGAACTTCAAGCGAAACTTTTTTCCCTTCAAACACCAGATTCCCTTTTGCTAAATTTCCTTTGCCGTCGGTGACGAAAATTTCTTCGCCGGAGCGCATGCGCAAAACTTTTACAATATGCGTTTGTTCTTCATTGTCGATATGGACGCGATCTCCCGTTATTTCTCCGTAAAATAATTTCATTTAAAGTTTCTTTTTTTAATTGAATACTATATCACGGTTTCAGATAATTATTCTCACTTAAAAAGGCCACGCCGGTTTTGATGGTCGTGTAAACATCAGTGTCGCATTGCCGGTAACTGCAAGGGTAAATTTCTTCGATCCATTTTTCATTACTGAAAATTAAATTTAAATATTCCGTTTTTCTGAGATTATTTTTGAGGGAGAGGTAATCGCCTTCTTTTGGGGTGAAAGCAAAACTAAAAACGTTTTCAGTATTTATTTTTTCGAGAAACTCCTCTTTAATGTCGTGCAGGTACCCGATTTCGGAACTTTCATTCAGAAAATCCGATTCTTCCGTCGGTGCTTCAGTTTTTCCGACGACCGTTTCTAAGATCCAGTAATACCGGGAACTTTTTTTGGAGTGCGATACGAGGACTTTTTCTTCTAATAATATTTTCATGTGAAAGTTGTAATCTGTTAATCTTTTGCCTGAACATCTTTTTTAAAGCTCTCCTCAATATCATATCGTGAAGTGGCCGAAACGGACAGATCGGCAAATTCACCGCGGTCATATTTTAATTTCGCCACCATCGCGATCATTGCAGCGTTGTCTGTGGTATATTCAAACTTCGGAATGTAAATGTTCCAACCCAATTTCGCTGTATTTTTCTGCATGGCCTCTCGTAGGCCGGAATTTGCAGAAACGCCGCCAGCAATGGCAACTTCATTGATGTTAAGGTCCTTCGCGGCTTTTTCCAGTTTATTCATCAATATTTCGACGAGGGTTTTTTGAACGGAAGAGCAAAGATCTTCCAGATTTTCTTTGATGAAATCTGGATTTTTCTTCATTTCTTTCTGAATAAAATACAGCACAGAAGTTTTGATGCCGCTAAATGAATAATTATAATTGTCGATGCGTGGTTTGTTGAACTGAATAGCTTCTGCGTTTCCGTTTTTTGCCAAACGATCGACAATAGGACCGGCCGGATAATCGAGACCGAAAATTTTTCCGATCTTGTCAAAGGCTTCGCCCGCGGCATCATCGATGGTTTTACCCATGATTTCCATATCAAAATAATCTTTCACCAAAACGATCATCGTATGGCCGCCGGACACCGTTAAACACAAAAAGGGAAATTTAGGCGGATTGGGATTGGCATCTTCGATAAAATGCGCCAAAATGTGTGCCTGCAAATGGTTAACCTCAATCAAAGGAACCTTCAAACTCATCGACAAAGATTTCGCGAAAGAAGTTCCTACGAGCAAAGACCCCAAAAGTCCGGGACCGCGCGTAAAACCAATGGCAGAAATATCTTTTTGTTGTATATTTGCTTTGCTCACAGATTTTTGTACCACCGGGATAATATTTTGCTGATGGGCACGAGAAGCCAGCTCGGGAACAACACCACCATATTCGTTGTGGATCTCCTGGTTGGCTGCAATGTTGGAAAGGATTTTATTTCCCTGAAGAATTGCTGCTGAAGTATCGTCGCAGGACGATTCTATACCTAAAATTATTGAGTCGCTCATAACAATGGCAAATTTAGAGAATAATAACGATAACGAAAATAAAAGATCTGTCGCGGAGAATATTGGCGATCAGATTCAGCATACCGCCGAGAACGTGAGCGGTAAGGTGCAGGAAACGGTAAAAGATGCGGGACAACTTGCTTCCGATGCAATTCGTCATCCTGTCGATACCGCGAAAGAATTTGGCGAACAGGCCGCAAAAGACGTCACCAGCTACAAATGGTGGGCAAAATTGCTGCTCGCTGTTTTTTGGATTGCGCTTTTTCTGGTGGCTTCCTTTTTCGTGATCGTAAGTCTTCCGGCCACCAAAAACTGGGCTGCCCAAAAGGTCATCGAAAAACTGAATAAAGATTTAAAATCCCAAATGTCTTTTGAAAGCGTGGAAGTCAACTATTTTGGGGATATTCATATTCACAAAGTTGCCATAAAAGATTATAAGAACTTTCAGTTTTTAAAAGCAAATGAACTTTATGCGGATTCGAACTGGTTCTCCATCATCAGCAATTCGCGCAACATGCAGTTTCAGTCCTTATCGTTAAAAAACCTGGATTTAAAAGTTATCACCTATAAAGGCGACAGCATTTCCAATTTCGTACGTTTCGTAGATCTCTTCAACACGCCTTCGCCCACGGTTAAAAAAGAACCTTTTCAGTTGAAATCGCGTATTTTCATCACCGATTCCAGGGTTTCCATCATCAATCAAAACAGTGAAGGTGAGGCCGGCAAATGGCTTACAGCGACGAACGTTAATGTGGTGGTTCCAGAACTGAAAGTGAACGGCTCCAATGTTTTTGCGCAGATCAATAACATGCGCTTCATCACGGAACGGTGGGGTAAAAAACATATTGTCGACACGTTTTCCGCGGATTTGGCGCTCACCAAACAGTTTCTTTCCTTAAAAGATCTAACTATTAATACGGATCATTCTTTACTACAGGGCGATGTAAAATTCAATCTGAACAACGGTTCCTGGGCAGATTTTGCCGACCGCGTGCGCTGGGATATGGCCATGCAGCAGGGAAGTCAGATCAGCGGTTACGATATCAGCTATTTTGTGACGAACTGGGATAATTATAAACCCATCAACATTTCGGGCACAATGACGGGACCTTTAAATAAATTTTATCTGGATGATTTTCTTGTTCGCAATTCAAAAGTAAACATCCGCACACAGACCATGAAGGTTTCTAATATTCTAAAAGGCGATTTCCGGATTGAAACCAACCATCTTTCCACCGATTTTACCTATCGTGATCTGAAAGACATGATGCCAACCTTCATCTCTTCCAAAATGAAAAATTTTGCCGATGATTTTGGCCGCTTAAAATATAATGGTGCCGTTCGCGTGACGCCAAAAGAAGTTTTTGTGCCCAAAGCCAATTTAATTACAGGCATCGGACAGGCGAAAATCACTAATTTTTATTTAAATGATTACAGCTCCGCCTTGCCAAAATACCGAGGTTTTGCCGAAGTGAACGATCTCAATACGTCGGTTATTACAAAGAACAACCAGGTCGGTTTAATCTCTGGCCGCTTCGATGTACGCGGCGAAAGTTTCGATGTGAATACGATGAGACTGAAAACCAAATCGCAGATTTCCAAAATTGAAATCCTCAACAAAGAAATTAATAATATTTATCTGGATGGATTTCTGGACCATAAAACCTACAACGGAATCGTTAATGTGAATGACGAAGAGGCAAAAGCGCAGGTGAAAGGATTTATCGATTTCCGTACCAGCCGTCTCGCAGCCGATGTTGTGGCCGACGTGCAGTACCTGAATATCAATTATTTTACCGGTGGAAAAGGAAGTCAGGTTGTAACCGGCTTGGTGAACGGAAAAGTTTCCATGACCAATCTGAACGATCTTAATCTGGACGCAGATCTGCAAAATGTAACTTTTGCCAACGCAACGCAGAAATTCCTGATTCCAAATGCAAAAGTAAAAGCCTTTTTCGAAAACGGAAACCGCGTGGTAAGCGTTGATGCGCCCGGCGCCGTAAACGGGCACATCTCGGGTAAATTTAATCTGGCAGATCTCGCCGGAATGATCCAAAACGGTGTTGAAAAAATCCTCGTCGGTCCGCCACCCCGAAAATTGTATCGCGGTCAAAATTTCGCAATGAATTTTGAGGTGCAGCAAGTCTTGGTCAACTATATCGAACCGAATCTTCAGGTTCCCGGCGGCGCATCTGTAACCGGTGCCTACGACGGAAATGCGAACAATCTTATTTTAAATGTTGATGCGCGTTCCCTAAAATATCTCATGACGAAGAAAGAAGAGATTACCGAGGCGGATCAGGCACTAGCACGCGCAAATCCCGCTTACACCCTCACCCAGCGCGACAAAATTTCGCGGGACAGCGCAATGGTCGACAGTATAATGGTCCGGATTAATACGGCGAATCTTGATGAACAGATTTTTGCAAAGATCAACCGTGTTGAATACAATCAAAACATTCTTAAAGATATAACGCTGAGTGGCAGAAACGAAAATAACAGTATTTTGCACATCGCTGCAAACTTCAAGCATGGTACGCCCGAAGACGAAGTAAAAGAAACGCTGAAAGAATATGCGGTTAATCTAAATCAGACAGCCAATGCGGCGGGAGATTATGTCTTCAGATTCGAGCCGACCACGGTAAAGATCAGTGATGTTGCGTGGAGTGTTGATACCGATCCGGCTTTAAATCATTCCATTACCTACCGCAAGAAGACGGCGGATTTTTTAATACAGAATCTGCGTCTTTATTCGGATGCCAGCGAACTGTTTTTGAAAGAATCGGTATTTAAATCAGCTAAAGATTTTTCCGCTGATGGCGAAGTTAAAAATCTGAATATCGCGAAAATTTTTGCTTTGGCAAAAGGCGAAAACAGCATGGATATTCAAGGTGTCGCAAACGGAACTTTCAATATAAAAATGGACCAGAACAATCTGGAACCTTTGATCGATCTTAATGTTACCGATATTTTGATGAACGGCAAGGATATGGGAAATGTGGTTATTTCTGCGAAGAAAAGCGAAGTTCCCAACGTTTTCGATGTGGAGGCGCGTGTTGTTTCTGCAGGAATTATAGGGGATAACAATCTTTTATTATCGGGGACTATCAACAATAATACATCGTCCCCAACCCTGGATTTGGTGGCGGATATGAAGGAGTTCGATCTGGCCTTTACACAGGAATTTGTAAAGGGCGTGTTTGGAAATGTTCGCGGAAAAGCTTCCGGGGAGTTGAAAATTTCCGGCAAACTCAGCGATATTGATTACAGTGGCGACATTGCCTTGAAAGAATTTGGCCTGAAACTTAATTTTACAGGCGTTGATTATGCCTTGGATGATACCGTGGTTTCCCTTTCCAAAGGGTTGGCTATCCTGAATGACATTGGCGTGAAAGACGGAAGAACCAATTCCCGGGGGTCCATTTCGGGGGCGATTCAGTTTGAAACTTTGGCTTCCATGGGCGTCAACTTAGTTTTAAGAGCGGACAATTTGATGCTGTTGAACACCACTCAGAAAGATCTCGATCTCTTTTGGGGCCGCGTTTACGGCACCGGAACGCTTTATGTAGACGGACCGGTTTCGGCCTTAAATATTGCCACGCCGGAAATGAAAGCTTTAAACAACAGTGTCTTTACTTTTAATTCAAATTCAACCTCCAATGTGGAAGAATTTAAGATGTTGCGTTTTCTGAAAAAGGACGATGCCGGCCTGGTGAGTGTGGAAGAGCAAAAACGCTCCAGCGCCAATATCAACGTTGATTTTACCATTTCCGTCGACAAAGGAACAACGGTGAATGTTTTGGTAGGCGACGATATTGGAGATATTACCGTTCGCGGAAATTCGGATAAACTACGATTCTTAATGAGCCGAACGGGTTCCATCTCCATGAACGGCGATTATTTCGTCGAAAACGGAACATTTGTTTCAAAGGCGATCCTGAACCGAACCTTCCAGATTACGAAGGGAAGCAGTATCCGCTGGGATGGCGATCCTATTTCGCCGGAGCTTAATATGGATGCAACCTATTTGAGAACCGTAACGAACGCCGGGCAATATTTAGGGTTAGGAAGTTCGCTACAGCCAATTAATGTCTTGCTTTCCACAAAAATTACGCAGACGCTGAACAATCCAAAAATTGAACTCGGTGTTTCGGCTCAGGATGTTTCGAGTAATCTGCGCGATATTTTAGCGGAAAAAATGAGCAATGAAGACGAAAAAATCATACAGTTCGGCTCTGTGCTGGTGATGAACACTTTCAATGTAGGCAATTCCGCGTTCGATATTACGCTGGGAAGTACGCTGGAAAATTCCGGATACAATATGCTTTTTAAGCAGTTGGGATCGGTATTAAATACCATCAGTAATGAATTTCAGGTCGATTTAAATTATCTGAACGGCGATAATGCGTCGAATACGGGCGACCGCGCGAATGCCAGTGTGAGTTTCGCGCTTTCTCCACGCGTTAAAGTAAAAACCGGTTTGGGTATTCCAATCTCTAAATCTGAAAACACCAGTGCCGATTATCTTTCCGGCGAAGGAATTGTAGAGTACGACTGGTCTAAAAAGAATGACGGCACGCGTTTGCTTCGCGCCTATTCCAAGCCGTCAAATATCGGACTCAACGGCGCCGGTGCGGGAAATGCAAACGCGAACCAGAGCTATGGCATTGGAGTTGTGTATAGTAAAAGTTTCAGTACAATCTTTAAAAGAAATAAAAAAGGCAAAAAGAGTCCGAAAGCAAAAAACTTAATTAAAAGAGATTCCGTTAAAAATGATACATTAAAATAAAGATTTTAATGCAAAACATAACTAATACGTTAAAAATAGTTAATACTAAGCTAAACTTTTTAGTTTTAATATTTTATTGTAAATTTGCAAAAATATTCACGTTATATTATCAAATTTATAAAATAGAAAATGAACTATCAATTAGACGACATAGATAAAAAAATCCTCGATTTTTTAGTACAAAACACCCGTATGCCTTTTACAGAGATCGCTAAGCAAATGGATGTTTCCGCAGGTACAATTCACGTTCGGGTGAAAAAAATGGAAGATGCCGGCATTATTTTAGGTTCTTCTTTAAGCATTGATTATGGTAAATTAGATTATCATTTCACGGCTTTTATCGGAATTTTATTAACCAAATCCAACAGAACGCAGGAAGTTTTAAAGGAATTAACTACAATTCCAAATGTTATCGAAGCCAGTGTGATCTCCGGAAAATACAATATCTTCTGTAAAATCAGAGCTAAAAATACCGAAGACGCGAAGAGAATTATCTACCAGATCGACGACATTCAGGATGTGATGAGAACGGAAAGTATGATCTCCATGGAAGAATATATTTCCGACAAAAACAGATTAATCGACGCCGTCTCAATTTAAACGCAGCCGATTTTCAATAAACACTAAAACTTTTGAATTCATTTTCAAAAGTTTTTTTAATTTTACTACTATGAAGGAAGAATTTAAGAACGAAAGTCCCAAAAAAGATATGGGATTTATTTTATCGCTTGGGGCGTTACTTTTATTTACGTTAATGGGAATCGGCATTGATACCGACGAATATCTGCAGCGCGTGGAACTTCATATTCCCGGCAACTACTTCCTCCTGATCTTTGGCGTCGATCTCTTGATGATCATCGGATTAATTTTAATCTTTTTCTACCGCAAAGTCGGCATATTTCTTTTTCCTGCGGCGGTGCTGCTGCATTACATACTGCACAATTACTACCTTTCCACGTTTTTGTATACGGACGTCACCAATATGTTTCTCTTCGTTTCTGTGGGTCTGCTCGCCTTTATTCCGAAATGGAAATTTTTTAAAATCATTTAAAATGTTTTCCAAAGCCTGCGAATATGCTTTAAAAGCTACCATTTATATCGCCCAACAAAGTTTGCAGCAAAAACGCGTGAACGTGAAAGATGTGGCAAACTCCGTGGATGCGCCAATCGCGTTTACGGCAAAAATCCTGCAGCAGCTTTGTCGGGAAAATATTTTGGAATCCAATCGCGGAAAGCAGGGCGGTTTTATTTTCGAAATTGAAAAGCAAAAGCAAATAAGGATTTACGATGTGGTCCGCATTATGGATGGCGATTCCATTTTTACGAATTGCGGTTTGGGTCTGCACAAATGCTCCGAACTAAATCCCTGTCCCGTACACGATGATTTTAAAAAGGTACGCGAAAATCTTATCTTCATGACGCAGAAATATTCCTTCTACGATCTCGCCATCAAAACCGAAAACGGTTTGGCCTGGTTAAAATAATCTTTTCCAAATTCAAAAAATTAATTAAAAACACCTGATAAATGTTTGAATGAATTTATATCGGATAAATTTGTCCGAATTAAAAATATGTTTTACATTTGTCCTATAAATATTAAATCACGAATCATGTTAACACAAGAAAAAACAATAGGCGAAATGGTAGCGGAAGATTTCCGCGCGGCAGAAGTGTTCCGAAAATATAAAATCGATTTCTGCTGCAAAGGAAACCGAACCATCGAAGAAGCCTGCGAAAACAAAAAGTTCGACGTCTCCGAAGTTTATAACGATTTGGAAAAAGTCTCAAACCAAAAAGCCACCGACATCGATTTCAATTCATGGCCTTTAGATCTGTTGGCAGATTATGTCGAAAAAACGCACCACCGCTACGTGGAAGAAAAAACCGCGGTGCTTCTTCAATATCTAAATAAACTCTGCAAAGTTCATGGCGACCGCCATCCTGAACTGTTCGAAATTAATGAGCTTTTCAGCGAAAGCGCACAGGACCTGGCCGCCCACATGAAAAAGGAAGAGTTAATTTTGTTCCCTTTCATCAAAAAAATGGTTGCGGCGAAACAAAAAGGAGAAAGTTTACCAACACCTGCATTTGGATCTGTTGAAAGTCCGGTGGCGATGATGAAACACGAGCATACCGTGGAAGGCGAGCGTTTTGTGAAAATTGCAGAATTAACCAATAATTATCAGTTTCCGGAAGATGCGTGCGGAACGTATCAGGTCACTTTTAAGATGTTGGAAGATTTCGAAAATGATCTGCACAAACACATTCACTTAGAAAATAACATTCTGTTCCCGAAAGCTATAGAAATGGAAAAAACATTTTAGACTGAATTTTCTGTTTTTTTTACGGAAGTCCATCTCACCTTTTTGAGGTGGATTTCTATTTTAAGAACATGTAGAGTTTAACGCTAACGATAATTCAGTAAAATTATAACTGTATAGCTGGACTGAAAGCAGCTTTTACATTTAAATTTTCAGCCTCCTTTTTTATGGTTTTTACGAAGCGGTTTTTGAATTTAAGTAGAAGTCGTACGTGTAAACATTGTAAGGCAGGATTAGCTTTGAAATTCCATACGAAATAAAACAGCAGATCAAAATCGGAACAAACAGAATGTAACCGTCCGGCAGCAGATTACAGATCAAGACAACGGACGTGAAGGGAGCGTAAAGTGATGCCGACAAAGTTGCTGCGGCGCCGATCAGTGCAAAATTAATTGGAATGAGATTCATGCCGAAATAGGTATTTCCCACGAAAGCCACCATCAATCCTAAAAAAGCGCCCGCAACAATACTGGGTGCGAAAACGCCGCCGTCGCCGCCCGCGCCTAAAGTTAAAGAAGCTGCCAAAGGTTTTAAAACCGCCAGGATGACGAGAAGAAATAATGTAATGGTTGGCGCATTTAACGGCTCATGCAAAATTTCGCGCAGACCGTGATAGCTGTCTCCGTACAAAGTCGGGTAAAAGAAAATCATCGTTCCGACGGCGATGGCGCCTAAATTCACGCGCAGAAAATTATTCGAAATATTTCCGAAAAGCTTTTTCATCCTCGTCACCAAAAGCGTAAAATAAACGGAAAGAACGCCGCCCAAAATGCTCAAAACAACGAAAAAGGGAATCGCAGCATACGTCCATTCTTTAACCGGATGCGTGAGGATTTTTTCGGAATCGAAAAGTTCAATAAAAATCCAGCTTACCAAAGCCGAGGCCGTGCACGCGATGACGAGTGATTTCCGCATCTTGCGCGCAATAACTTCCAAAGCAAATAAAAATCCGGCCAGCGGACTCGTAAACAAGATTGCGACGCCCGCGACCACGCCCGCACAGATGAGTTCACGCTTGTACATGCGCGCGGAAAATTCTTTTTCGTAGGCATAATTTCCGATTGTTGCTGTCGCGACAACGGTAGAAACTTCCACGCCTGTGGATCCGCCGAAAATAACCGTCAGGAAACCATTAAAAAAGTGAGACGGAATTTTAAAAAGTGGCAAATGATCTTTGCGCTGATCCAGCGTTTTGTAAATTTCAGTAATTCCCTTATTTTTTCGGTTTCGAAAAAGATATTTCCGCAGAAAAAAGATGGCCGTAATCCCGATCGTGGGCAGAATTATAAAGAGTGCGGAATATTTTCCGACTACGGTATTGAACAGATGATGTTCGAAATATTCCGTAAGATGTTTTAGAGAAAACGCGAGCAAAGCACTCGTTAAACCGACCAACGCTGAGGCAACGATGAGGCGGAAATAATGTTGGGTTACGATTTTTTGTCTTTCCAAGAGTTTGCTTTAAGATGAGTAGAATGAAATTTAAAACTGAAGATCTTTAATACCGAAGAAATTTGAAGCTTAAAAGTTTCGTGCCGCAAATTTACGGGAACTTTAATAAATGGAATGAATTTTAAGAATTTTTTGGGTGCTGTCGAAATCTGGTTTGAACCTTGTCAACGTTTCAAACCTGGTCAAGGTTAGGTTCGGAATATTTCAAAAAAGCAACAGCGAACCGAAATGCTTTATTTTACAATCATCAACAGGCTTCCGGCACTTACTACAATCCAGAGTACGACTGCCAAAAAGAGCGGTTTCCAGCTGATCGTTTTTAAGGTTTGGAGCGAAATGGTGGAGCCGATCAAAAATAAAGTCAGGTTCAGGCCGGATTTTGCGGCGGTGGTCGCTGCGTTACTGAAAGCATCAAAAATTGGGAAATACGTATTCAAAAGAATTGCAATAATAAAATACCCGATAAACCACGGGATTCTCACTTTCGCTCCTTTCGTCTTAAAAAATACCATCGTTAAGAGCGACATCGGAATAATCCACAAAGCACGGGAAAGTTTCACGGTGGTTGCAATTTTTAAGGCGACGTCCCCGTATTTACTCGCCGCGCCCACCACTGAACTCGTGTCGTGAATGCCGATGGCGCACCACAATCCGAACTCCTCCTGCGTCATGTTCAATAAATGACCGAGCGCCGGATAAACGAACAGGGCAATTGAATTCAACGTAAATACGATGGCCAAAGCCAAAGATATTTGTTTCGTGGAGGGTTTGATGATGGGAGAAACGGCGGCAATGGCACTGCCGCCGCAAATCGCGGTTCCCACGGAGATCAGGTACGACAAAGGTTTTTCTAATTTTAATAATCTGCCCAGTGAATATCCTAAAACCATCACCGTTGTGATGCTCAGAAGGGTTAAAGTAATGCCTTCTTTTCCGGCGTGCAGCGCTTCGTCGAGTTTCAGACCGAAACCCAAACCTACGATAGAAACCTGCAAAAGTAGATTAATATATTTATGAAGCCTTTGTTCATAAGGATTTCCGACGATGATGGTGAAAGCGATTCCGAACGCCAGTGCGACAGGCGACGAAGCGAGAGGAGAAAGACAGAAAATAACCAGAAAGAAAAAGAGAATTTTTTGGAACAGGTCTTTCGACGCGGAAGTTTGCATGATGATTTTAATTTTGAAGCACAAATTTCGGTCATTTGTCATTCAAAATTTCATCATAAATAGTTCTTAAATATAACGTTTAGTTATAACGGACGAATTTGAGGAAAAGATGAATCAGCTCCGACTGTTCCCCTTTCAAAGTTATAAAATGGAAATTCCGTTCGATACTGAAATTTTTAATATCGATGACGCTGAGTTGGTTATTTTTTAGTTCCTGCAAAACGGTACTTACCGAAACGAACGCCATGGCCTCAGAGTGGAGCAGGTAATTTTTAATGCTTTCGCTGCTGCCCAGATTCATGACGATATTTAAAGATTTCAGGTCGATCTTATTTTTTTTCAGTTGATTCTCAATGAATTCCTGTGTGCCGGAACCCTGTTCGCGAGACACCAGATCGATCGTGTAGAGATCTTTCAGTTTCAGCGTTTTGTTCGCCCACGGATGATCGGCTTTGCACACCAACACGATTTCGTCCGGTTTGAAAATTTCGTAATCGAAGTACGAAGACCGCGATTCGCCTTCTACAATGCCCAAATCGATCTGTCCGTTTTTGAGTAAGTTGGAAATGTCTTCGGTGTTATGCGTCACAAGTTCGATGGCGATTTCTTTGTAGTAAGCATTGAATTTAGCCAGAATTTCCGGTAAAATATACTGCGCGATCGTTGTACTTGCACCGATTTTCAGTTTTCCTTTCTGTTCTTTGTTGAGTTGGGAAATATCAAACTCCAGATCGCGGTAAAGATTGCGGATTTTCTCGGCGTACTTCAGTAAAGTTTTGCCGCTTTCGGTCAGCTGAATGGTGGTACCGTTTCTGCTGAAAAGTTTGGTGTTGAGGTGATTTTCAATTTCCTTAATATGCTTCGTAACGGCGGGTTGCGAAATGCTGAGTTCATTGGCCGCTTTCGTAAAACTTAGGCGGCTGGCCACGGTGTAAAAAACTTTTAGGCGGTAATCGAACATGATCAATGTGGAATTATGAAATTTATTCTTTGGTTAAGGCAGAACCTTTGTGCGCGGCGATATGATCTGTTTTGCTGCTTTTGATCTCGTACTGCGGGTCGTCTTCTTTTGCGTGATGCGTGTAACCTTTGTAATCGAAGTCTTTCGTATGAACTTTGATGATGGTTCCGGAAACTTTTCCCGCTTCGGATTTCCAGCTTAATTTATCGCCGATCTTAAATTTTTTATCCATGTTGTTTTTATTTAATTTTTACTTTTTTTAAAGGAATTGAGAAGGTCCGAAGACATTGTTTATATCATTTCCTGATGCTCGCAAATATTTCACTTCAAAAAATAAGTGCTAAATATCTTTAATTGAAATCAGTTAAAAATTTTAGAAACAATTAATAATTTGTCCGAAAGAATGCTCCCGGTAATACAGAAGAGAAAGGTCACATTAAGCAGTACCACGGGACTTCTTCAATGCTGAGGGTTTGTGTGCTGCTGTTTTGCCCGTTTTGAAACTTTGAACCTCATACTGCGGATTTTCTTCGGACGCACGGCGTTTCCGACCCATAAATTCGAAATCTTCGGTATGTTTTTTAATAATTTTACCGTTCACCAGACCAAACTGAGAATTCCAGGTCACTCATCACCAATTTTCAATTCTACTTCCATATCTTTTATTTTTCAGTGTAAAAAACTTTGTCACCCACAACTCTCGCCGGCGACGTGTAAGGATGTTCGGTTGCTTTTCCCGCACCCATAATGTGCAGAACTTCCCAGCCTTTTGCTTTAAAATAATCCGAAACCATGGAGCGATGACAGCGCCACCACACTGCTTCGGAACACATCATTGCCGTGGGTTTTTCTAATGCGGCTTTTTCCAGCATTTTTGCACCGTCTTCGAAAGATTCCGTTTCCATGTAATCGGCGTAGGCCTGGAAGGATTTGTTGCGCCACGTCGTGTTTTTGGAATGGGCAGCCGCTTTTCTTCGTCCGCCCAGATTTTCGATATAAACATATTCGATGCCGTTTTCTTCGAGCGATTTTTTCAGCTGCTCCTGGTCGAACTGCGGATATTTCCGGGAACCGGGCAGGCGGCGGATGTCGGCGAGGGTTTTAATGTGAAATGAATTCAGCAGGTCCAGAAACTCTTCGATGCTTCGCGTAGAATGACCGATGGTGAAAAGGGTGGGGCTTTGCAAAGATGACATTTGACGAAATTTTTAGGAAAGAATAATTTTAAATTTACTGATTTTAAAATAAATATTAATTTGAAGTCTTTGTCGTTATGGATTTTCAATTCATTCAATAGGTTAATCTTCGATGTTGTACGAATTCTTTGGTGTGACCTCAATAAGACTAAAAGTTTTTAATTTAAAGTCAGCAAGAAAGGATTCGCGCGGGAGCTGAGGACGGAATGGATTGGATTGGATAAGGCGAAGTAAATAACCAGACCGGATTTTCAGTTCAGCCATTTTATAGGTTAATAAAGTGTGTTGTAATTTCTGCCGCTGAAACTCCTCCTCGTCAGTGATTATAAATCTGTGCGCCGGCTTCCAATCGATTTATTGCTAATCAACCGCAATAGATTTGACGAAAATTTCAAAAGTTTCTGCCTTTTTATTGCCAATTAATAACTGCATTTCCACCACATTTTCCCCGGCATAATTGGGCACATCTACCTCTTCTCCTCTGTAAGTTGCTTCCATCAAATTAAACGGAATGGTAACCGTCTCCCAATTTTCACCGCCCTTTGTAGGAAAGGTATAAGCATAAGAATGTCTGCCGTTGGGCGTTCTGATGCGAAAGTTATAATCTTTGCCATCGCCTTGTAATGTTATTAAAAATGATTTTGAATCTTTGGAAATGATAAAAGGTTCTTTTTCTACGGTTTGATGGATTGAGCAAAAACCGCCATCATTTTCCAGGGAAACACGACCGGAGAAATGCGCGAGGCTGTCTTCAGTCATTTTGAGTTGGCTCTCAGACCGGCCACCCATTACGACATCATTCTGGATGCGCCATTTGCCTTTTCCCTGGTCGGAAAAATTGTAAAGCATTTGGCTGTTGGATTGAGTTGCGATGCGATCATTTGTTGTATGATCAGTTTTTGGGTTTTTATTTGAATTTGGCATACAGGAAAATATTAAAAGTGATAGAATGATGAGGAGTCGCATTTTAAATGTTGGACCTAAAATTACAAAAAATAAAATCCAAATGCGTTGCCGTTGTATGGCGGATTTGGAAATTGAGATTATTTGAATTTAATAATTTTTTTAAGAACGACCACACGAAGGGATTCGTGCGGCAGCAAGGGGTTTATTGTAAAAAAGTTGACCAAATTATAAGAAAAAAATGAATATCAATTTATAATGCAAAATTGTTATAAAATGTATATTTGTAATCATTAAAAATTATTGGTATGAATTCAAAAAATAAGGAAGAAGAAAGATTTCTTTATATTAAGAATGAAAATTTTGATTCTTTTATTCAGTTGAAAGTGCCGCTAAAAGAACTTGAAGAAGATTATGTAAATTTTCCTGTTACATTTGGTAACATAAATCAACTTAAGGATTTTATATGGCTTCAGTTCCAAAAGAATATAGAAAGACATTCCAATAACTTTGAAGTACAATATCACACATATTTAGCGATGATCAAGTTTAAAGTGGTTTTTGAAAATAAAACGGATAACTATCACATTAAAAAACTCGCAAATGATGCCTTCAAAATGTCTCACCAAAATACTTTTGCAATAAATGGTTTTATGATGGAGGCTGTTATTTCTGCTCATAAAAATAGTTGTCCTACGTGTCTGATAGACGATGGTAGGGTTTTAAGTGAAACAGAATTTTTCACACATGACGTACTTCCACATAAAGATTGTACTTGTTCTGGTATTGGGTGTATCTGTGTATTTGGCTTTCGTGGAGTTAGAGACCAGACGGGACAACTAATTTATCAGGAATTAGATATCAAAGATGAAAAACAGAGAGAAAATGGTTTTTCGAACAAATCCTTACAAAGGGAAGGTGCAAAATCCTTACTAAATTTCTTTAAGTTCTTTTCAAAGAAAAAATAATTCCTTCCATATTACAGTTGTAAAAATATTATTTTTTTTGCTCACTATATTGTACTGTAATGAATGAAATAATGATCAGTTCATTATATTACTATACATCTAAAGTAAACAGGATTAACTCAATTAAATAATAGATTAGTTCGAGACAATATGAGCAGTTATTTTATATATTGTGTTTATAATTTTGAGATTTTTTATGTAGCTAGATATGGTTTATGTTTCAATAATGTAGTAAAATCGACTTTTGTTCAGTCGGCTTTAATTTCTAGTAATTTCAGACAAAACGAAAGTTTAGTTATTAGCAAAGTAATTACAAGGTAGATGCCAAAGAAATCGCATATTACGCCAACGCAACACCGACAAAATTACACTTTCTGTGCTTCCGGAACTGAGTCTGCAGCAACTCAAAATCGTTTTTTCGGAACGGGAAAAAACCGTGGCTGCCATTAAAACTTTCGAAAGAACGCGGGAAAATGAAATTTTCCTCAGCAAAGAAGTTTTTGGTAGCGTAAAATCCATTAATAAACAAACCGTCAACCACCTGAAAAAACAGCTTGCTCTGCTGGACCAGAAGATCAAAAAATTAATTCGCGAAGATGAAAATCTGTTCGAACAACAGCAGCTTTTGAAAAGTATTCCGGGTATTGGAGAGGTTACGTCGGTTTATCTTTTAATGGCGACAAAAGGTTTTACCACCTTTGCAAATGCACGGAAATTCGCCTGTTATTCGGGTGTCGCACCCTTTGAGCACACTTCTGGAACCAGCATCAAAGGCAAGACAAGAGTCAGTCATTTGGCAGATAAAAAGATGAAAACGCTGCTGCACATGGTTTCGCTCACGGCCATCAAATACGATCCGGAACTGAAGGAATATTACACCCGAAAAAAGGCAGAAGGAAAACACACGATGTTGGATTTAAACAACATCAAATGTAAAGTTGTATACAGAATATTTGCTGTAATCCAGCGCAAGTCCAATTTTGTGAATCTGCACAAATTTGCAGCGTAAATTATTGGGATTTTGTTTGGTTTTTGTCATAGAATATGTTAGCGGAAGTTCCTAATTAACAGCATTGTTCAAATCCAACACTTCTGGCGGAATGAAATCAACTTTTGGGTCATTTACTTTTTCCTTTGCTTCATTCAATTCGTCAACATCTTGTTCTGAATGGCTTTGACATTTTAAAATATAAGCAACATCAGTTTCAATCTCTAATCTGTCAAAACAGACGAATCTAATGTCGGAACCTAGTTTGATTTTTTCGCAAGATAATATTGGATCAATTTTTCTTATTTCAACATTATACAACAAAATATTGAAACTAATTAACATATCTTGAGGTGTTAAACTTTGACGAGGTCCAATCACATATGATATTTTATTGCAACAATAAAATAAGTCGTATGCAACTTGATTCAATCCACCACGACAGCAAGAAAGCATTACTAAACAATCTTCATTCATACAGTCTGAACTGCACAATTCAACTCCAAAGTCAAACCAACTGAAAATAATTGTTCCCGCCTCATTTCCAAAGCATTCATCGCTTCCATGCGAACTAAGATATATGAAATCATATTTTATACCCTTATTTAGAATGGTTATAAGTTCAGCGTTATCTTTTGGTGCGACAGAAGTTACATTGATTTTATAAAGTTCAGCTTGCGATTTAATATTTTGGCATTCATTTTTCTCGCCTTGCATTCCACAAGCTTCGATAATTAACATTCTTTTCATATTTAGTGTTTATTTTCTTAAAATAGCGATTTTTTCCTGGAATTTCCGCTAACGTTTCGCGTGTATGCGAAGTTGCGGAAAAAGGAGCAGAGTATTTTCTGCCACCGGAAACAAACTTAGTAAAAAAAGACATTCTTTTACCTGAAAACCAGCAATTTCGTCATAAACGATGTTGGGCGAAGTTTTTCTACTCTTTCGTGGTTGTTAGATATTTATTTACATCAACTGTAAGTCTATCGATCAACATTTCATAGGCTTTATTTTTTTGTTCAGTTTCCATTTCATCGGTTATTTTTAGCGCCAAACTTATATTTTGAGTTAGAACTAATTTTTGATGATACTGAGACATCTTCAATATAGTTTTATTGTATAAATAAAAGAAAATTGCGGCAATAAATTCGCTTAGAACTCCTGATGCGGTTGTAACATAGGCAGGCTCTAACTTTCCATTATACATCATAACTATACCTGTTATTATAATTATTAAACCGGAAATTGCAGCAAAGGACGCAAGTCTAAAACTTTTATTAGCCTGTTCTTGCGTCTGTAAATAATACTGGTCCAAATACTTAAAATTTATTTGAACCAGTTTAGTGAAAAAGTTCTGGTCGATATTTTCTTGTAATTCTATCACACCAGCTTTCGCCAATTCCATCTCAACTCTATTCAATCTCCCTGTTAGCATAAGTCTCATTGCTCCGAGACAATAGGCATAAATTATAGAGCCAATAATACAGCCAAAAAGTAATTGGGCAATCAAACTCGATCTGGTAATTTGATCAGTGAATGCTTCTACTCGAAATACATAGTAACATATTGAACCAACAATTGAACAAATCAGCCAGCCCCACCAAGTAAATCTAAATGTTTCTAATTGCTTTGAAACGTGTTCTTTACGCTGTTTTAAGACAGCGATTTCATTAACAATATCTTCTGAAGACTGGATTTCCATGATTTTGGTTTTAAAATTTCGCCTAACTTATTCATATGTATTACTTCATCAAACAAATACAACGTATTTGATAGGGATTTGTCTGACAGTCGTAAGTTTTACTTCTAGTCACTAATATAGAATTTATTCCTCATAAATTGCAAATCGATCTTTTGTATTTCCTAACGTATAGGCTTATACAGACATGAAGTTTTATTGATTTTGCTAGAATATCAATTATCGACAAAAAATCCACTGCAATATAGCAGTGGATTAAACTTTTTTCTAAAAGCGAAGCGATCTAAAATCTTTTCGTCTTTTTGAAATTATCTCTCCATAATTCTCTTCACCGCTGCAATCACCGCATCAGAATCGATACCATATTTTTTCATGAGTTCTGCTGGGGTGGCAGATTCTCCGAAAGTATCGTTTACCGCAACATATTCCTGAATGGTTGGCCTTTTTCGGGACAACATTCCGGCAACGGATTCACCTAAACCTCCGATGTAATTGTGCTCTTCGGCAGTGACGATTTTTCCTGTTTTCTCTACGGATTTCAGGATGATGTCTTCGTCCAATGGTTTGATGGTGTGAATGTTAATAACCTCACAGGAAATTCCTTCTTTCTCTAAAGCATCGGCCGCCAATAAAGATTCCCAAACTAAATGTCCGGTCGCGACGATGGTCACGTCGGTTCCTTCCTGAAGCAGAATTCCTTTTCCGATCTCAAACGGCATATCTTCCGGAATAAATACAGGAACAACCGGTCGTCCGAAACGTAAATAAACCGGGCCTTCGAAATCTGCGATGGCCAAAGTAGCTGCCTTGGTTTGGTTGTAATCACAAGTGTTGATGACGGTCATGCCGGGAAGCATTTTCATCATTCCGATATCTTCCAGAACCTGGTGTGTGGCACCGTCTTCACCCAAAGTGAGTCCGGCGTGGGAGGCGCAGATCTTTACATTTTTATTGGAATACGCGATGGACTGGCGAATCTGGTCATAAACCCGCGACGTTGAAAAGTTTGCGAAAGTTCCGGTGAACGGAATTTTTCCGCTGATGGTTAGGCCCGCGGCAATTCCCATCATGTTGGCTTCTGCGATGCCGACCTGGAAAAATCTTTCGGGCGCTTTTTCAATGAATTTCTCCATTTTCAAAGAGCCGATGAGGTCTGCACAAAGGGCAACGACGTTCGGATTTTTATCTGCCAACTCGGCCAAACCGGCACCGAAGCCGCTTCTTGTATCTTTTTGTTCTGTATAAGTATATTTCATGTTTTTGATGTTTTGATTTCTCGAATTTCTTCGAATTTTAATAGGTATGTCTTATTTAAAAGAATAAAAATTTAGCGCAAAGGGCGCAAAGTTTTTTTTATAAATACGCTTTTAATTACGTTCACAAAGGCGTTTCACTCAGGAAGGTCCGCAAAGAATTCCAATCTATTACTGTTCACGGACAATCTATATTTTTAGTAAGGGGTTTTTTAATGATAACTCATCTGCAGCCCGGCCTGAGTGGAGCTCTTTTTAATTGGTGGCTGAGCGTAGCCGAAGCTACCAGTTAAAAAAGCGGGAACGGAGGACGGAAATGTCTGACATAAAAAATAAAATGAGCCTTTGACGAAGAAAAATGTCTTGCCCAAAAAATTTTAATAGTCTGCCGGAGCTTCGATATAGAGTTGCTTAAAGGCGGTTTCCAGTTGCTCGTCGCTCGGTGCTTTTCCGTGCCACGCGTGGGTTCCCACCATGTAATCGACGCCAAATCCCATCTCGGTATTGAGGAGAATGACGACGGGTTTTCCCTGACCGGTTTCGGCTTTGGCGCGTTCTAAAATCGCGATAACGGCCTCGAGATCGTTGCCATTTTTTTCGTTAAGGACTTTCCAGCCAAAAGCTTCGAGTTTTGCGTGCAGATCGCCTAAATCCAAAACATCGTCGGTATCGCCGTCGATCTGTCTGCCATTATAGTCGATGGTTGCGATAATGTTATCGACTTTTTTGGCCGCAGCGTACATAAAGGCTTCCCAGTTTTGGCCTTCCTGCAGTTCGCCGTCGCCCTGCAAAGTGTAAACGAGGCTGCTGTCGCCGTCTAATTTTTTACCTAAAGCCGCGCCAATGCCTACGGACAAACCCTGACCTAAAGAGCCGGAAGCCACGCGAACGCCGGGAAGTCCTTCGTGCGTTGTGGGGTGACCTTGCAGTCTAGTGCCTAATTTCCGGAAGGTTGCGAGTTCGGAAACGGGAAAAAATCCGAAGCGCGCCAAAGTGGAGTAGAAGACGGGAGAAATGTGGCCGTTGGAAAGGAAGAAAAGGTCTTCGTTTTTTCCGGCCATGGTGAAGGGCAATTTGTAATTCAGCACTCTGCCGTAAAGCGCGGTAAAGTATTCTGTACAGCCCAAACTGCCGCCGGGATGGCCGGAATTTACGGCGTGCACCATTCGTAAAATGTCTCTTCTAATCTGTGTGGTAAGAGATTTCAGCTCTTCAGTAGATTTACTCATTATGTAGATTTATTTGGAGGCGAATTTACGAATTTTTGATGGCGTGGGAAAATGGAAGAAGGGTGGTTTTTAGCGTTGGAAATGATAGTACGTTTCGTGGGATTGGACTGAAATTCTGGGCGATTTTTTGGCATTTTCTCTAAGTTTTGAGAAATGGTGCTAAGTGGCGGAAGGTGGTAGTTGGATGTTTTTTTTTAAGGGAGGGTGAAGGTAGTTTGGATTTTGGTTTTTTTTAGAATTTGTTGAACCTTGACAAGGTTGATTTCGCTCGCTTAAGTAGTTCTCTCTTCGTAACCTAAAGTCTCACCAACGCAATTTAAAAACATGTAAAACCTTGACAAAATTGATTTCGCTCGGTTAAATAGTTTCTCCTTTCAACCCTTTACTTCTAATCAGCCACAACCCCAAAAATGTGATCAATCCATTGATAATAATAAGTTCAACCCCAATTTTGTAGGTGCTGTTATTGGTGACAAAAAAGTTGAGCAGATAAGTTAAAACAGGGGAAATTAGAGTAACTGCGAGAATCGCGTATTTTTTGTGAATCTGGAATCTGGTCAAAATGCCGAAAGCAAAAAGTCCCAGCAGAGGACCGTAGGTGTAGCCCGCGACTTCCATGATAAGGTAAACGATGGACTTATCGTTGATGGCTTTAAAGATCATAATCAGGATAAAAAAGATCACCGTGAAAATCAAATGGATTTTCATTCGGAGTTTTTTCTTCTGTTTTTCTGTCCGGATTTTGTCTTCGTTCAGATTTAAAAGGTCTACGCAGTAAGAACTCGTCACCGCGGTTAAAGCCCCGTCCGCAGAAGGGAAAAGCGCAGAAATCAAACCGATTATAAAAATGACCGAAATAAAGAGCGGGAAATATCCCTGTAGCGACAGTGCGGGGAAAAGATCATCGCCCATCATGTTCGTAATGTTGCCCGCCGTGTCTTTAAAACCAAACGCATTGCTTGTTTTTCCGCTCACTATATCTACGATCTGGCCGTATTCTGCGCCGTTGCTTTGGGCAAAAAGATAAAGCAAACCGCCCAAAAAGAGGAACGCGAAATTCACCAAAAGTAAAGTTCCCGCAAACGTGAGCATGTTTTTTTTGGAGTTGTGCAGATTGTCCACAGAAATGTTTTTCTGCATCATTTCCTGATCCAGTCCCGTCATCGCAATCGTAATGAACATGCCACCCAAAATCGTTTTCAGGAAAAATGTTTTCGAATGGAAATCGGTGTTCAGCACATGCGTGTAATCTTTCGACGCCAAAACCGTGTAAGCCTCGCCCGCAGACAAATTCAAATTGGAAAGAATGTAAACAATACACCCCACTAAACTTAAAATCATAAAAGAAGTTTGCAATGTATCCGTAATCACAATCGTTTTCACGCCGCCTTCGTAGGTGTACAGCAAGACCATTAATAAAATGATGGCCGAAGTCAGCCAGAACGGAACACCCAGATCGGACAGAAGAAAGATCTGCAGCACATTCACCACCAAAAATAAACGCGCCGTGGCACCGATGGAGCGCGAAATAATAAAAAATATCGACCCAATTTTATGCGCTTCCACATTAAATCTTCGGCCCAGATATGTGTAGATAGACGTCAGGTTCATTTTGTAGTAAAGCGGTAAAAGTACGGACGCCACGATAAAATACCCGATAAAAAAGCCGATGACGAGCATGTAATACTCAAATCCGCCAAAAGCATACGCTCCGTCCGTCATTTTTCCCACGGTGCCGGGCACTGAAATAAACGTGACGCCGGAAAGCGAGGTTCCGATCATTCCGAACGCCACCAGCCACCATTTGCTTTTTCTGTTTCCGATAAAAAAGGACTGATTGTCGGCATTTCTACTCGTAAAATAGGAAATCACCAGTAAGCCAACAAAATAGACGAAAACAAATAATAACAAAATCGTGGATGTGTTCATTTTAAAAAATTTATGAGCAAATATAGTTTTTTTTAGGATTTGGGCGCCTTTATCCGCCTTCCACTCCCGCTTTTTTTGCTTCACTGCGTTGCGCAAAAAAGAGCTCCGTTCAAGTCGGGGCGCAGATTCGTCTTTTTGCCCAGTTGTCACACAAAAAAACCTTTCCGGCGGGAAAGGTTAATTATTTTTCTTAATTATAATGTCGTTTAAGCGGAGAAAACATCGTGCGTCGACGCATCTTTTTCCAAAACAGATTTTGCGAACGGGCAGGTTGCACGGATTTTTTTTCCGTCCTTTCTCGCGAATTCCACGGCTGAAGTAACCAGATCTTTTCCGATTCCTTTTCCTTCAAAATGATCCTCAACTTCCGTGTGTGCGATGTTAAAAGTATTTTCGTCCAACCATTCGTACTGTAGAACGCCGGCTCTTTCACCCTCGTATCTTGCACTGAACTCTCCAAACTTTTCTCCGTTATTTTGCGTAATTTCTGCCATTTTAATTTATTTTTTTTGTTAAATTTTATCGATGTTGTTTAAGGCAAAGAAAGAATAATGCCAACCAGCACTGCGGCAAAATTTAAATAAACCTTCATAAACCATTACTTCAGATTTTTTTCGATTCTCAGATCCGGAATCACCCAAAATATTGCGGCAACATAATACATTCCCACAGCAATTAAGGGCAGGAAAAAAGAAAGAACGATGCCCGAAACATAAATAAGAGCCGACAGTTTTTCTTTCAACGTAGATTGCAGTGCTTTCGCAATCACCGAATCTTTGCCCTCCAGGTCCAGACAAAATTTCTGCAGGATATTAAAAGCCAGCGCGCACATCAACAAAATAAATCCATACAATGCCGCGGGATTTTTGGTGAAGTGATTTTCGCCCAGCCAGGAGGTGGCAAAAGGTAAAATGGAGAGCCAAAATAAAAGATGCAGATTAGCCCAAAGCACTTTTCCGTTCACATGTTTTACCGCCTGAAATAAGTGGTGATGGTTGTTCCAGTAAATTCCGATATAAATAAAACTGAAAAGATAGGAGAGAAATTTAAAAGCAAGCGGTTTTAAATCCGAAAAATTTTCACCTTCCGGGATTCTCAGTTCCAGGACCATAATGGTGATAATTATGGCGAGAACGCCGTCGCTGAATGCTTCTAATCTGCCTTTCGTCATTTTGCTTTTTTACAAACTAAAGATAAAGAAAATCCAGATTAACTTACAGGTGCGCTTTTCTAAATTGCGTCATCGTTAAAATAAGCAGTCCTAAAATACCTAAAATAAAATAGCCTTCCGCCACGTGCAGCTGAACCTGCGGTTTCAGGATCGCCACAATTCCGTAACTGATGGCAGACGTTATGATGAAGGCAAAACCGCCCGTTAATCCCCCGGCAACACCCGCCGAATTAGGAAATCTTCCCAAACAGTACGCAAAATAATTATTAAAAATAAAGCCGGCAGTAACGTGAATCACGAAGGCAAACGCGACCAAACTGTAAATGGTATTTAAAAATAAAGACGAAAAAATCATCAAAACGATTAAAAATAACTGTATAAAATTAGCGTACCGGATTTTCGGCAGAAATGCTTTTTCGATTAAGGCTTTGCCTAAAAATCCGCCCATCATCCAGGCAAAACCAAGCATTAACGAAACATATCCGGCCACCACCTCCGAATAGCCCATCTTATGTTCGATGATAAATGCACCGCATAAATTAAAGAAAATAACCATCGCGTAACTGACGCCACACATGAGCATGCCGTAGAAAAAATCTTTCGTGCGGAACATCATGTCGTATTCTTTCAACACGGTTCGTAAAAAAAAAGGTTTTTTAATTTTTAAAGTTTCACCCGAGAACAGAAGTTCAAAAATCAACAGCAGCAAACTGTAACCCGCCAAAACATAAAAGTTAGATTGCCAACCGAATAATTTCTGTAAATATCCGCCCAGAAAAGGCGCAATAATAGGTCCTACCGACCATACAATCGTCATGATACTTAAATAATGTTTCCGTTTTTCGCCTTCATACACATCAACAAAAAATGCACGTTTTGAAACTACAGCGAAACCCGATAAAGCGCCCTGTACCACGCGCATGGCATAGATAACCATAATATCTTTCGTGGTGGCGGTAATCAAAAAACTTACGATAAACAACGCCAGGGAAATCAACGCAACACGATAGCGACCGAAAGAATCGACCACGCTTCCCGCAAAAAACTGGGTGATGCCGTAACTGATCAAAAATATGGAAAGCGTTAGTTGGATCCGGCTTTCCGGCTGTTGCAGTTCCACCGCCATACTCGGCATGGAGGGCAAATAAATATCGGTCGCCAGGCCCGACATTGGAATTACTGCAAACGCAAGCAAGGTTGCAATAAATTTATTTTTTTCTTTAAGCATTCTTTAAGGGAAATTTCAGCGTCACTTATTTTTAAAAGTTGCGCAAAATTCGGTCTTTTTGCAGAAACTAGCCGTGGAAAATAAATAAAATTGAAGATCGACAGAATCGATGGAAGGCTCAGTTTGTAAAATAAAAAAGGTGAAACGAATATAATCCTTTCACCTTTAACTTTATTAATTTTTATTCCTAATGACTTGGTTTCGGCGCCCATTGATCATAAGGCGTCATGTCGAAACTATTAACTTCTTCCATCGTCAGTCCCAAAGCATTTGCAACGCCGGTTCCGTATTCCGAGTCGGCTTTATAACAGTTTCTGATGTGGCGGATCTGGATGAATTTCTCGGCGCCACCAACATTTGCGGCAGTATTATCGAAAAGCATCTGCTCTTTGCCGTCCGCCTTTATAATTCGGAAAAGATTTCCCGGCTGCGTGAAGTAATCTTCATCATCGTCCCGGAAGTTGTGCGCGTAAGCATCGCCCGAAAGCTCCAGCGGCGGCTCCTTGGACGAAGGCTGTTCCTGCCATTCGCCGTAACTGTTGGGTTCGTAATGTTTCGTACCGCCGTAGTTACCGTCCACGCGCATCTGGCCATCGCGGTGAAACGCGTTATATGGACATCTCGGTTTATTCACGGGAATCTGATAGTGATTCACGCCTAACCGGTAGCGCTGCGCATCGCCGTAGGAAAAGAGACGTCCCTGCAGCATTTTGTCCGGAGAAAAACCGATACCGGGAACGATATTCGTCGGGTTAAAGGCGGCTTGCTCCACATCGGCAAAATAATTTTCCGCATTTTTGTTCAGTTCAAATTCGCCGACTTCAATTAAAGGGAAATCTTTTTTGGACCAGACTTTTGTGAGATCAAACGGATGGAAACGGTAGGTTTTGGCTTCTTCTTCCGTCATAATCTGAACGAACATTTTCCATTTCGGGAAATTGCCTTTTTCGATGTTGTCGAAGAGATCCCGTTGTGCGGATTCGCGGTCCATTCCGATGAGTTTTCCGGCTTCTTCATCCGTTAAATTGTCGATGCCCTGCTGTGTTCTAAAATGAAATTTCACCCAATGGCGAACATTATCTTTATTGAGAAAGCTGTACGTGTGGCTTCCGAAACCGTGCATATGCCGGTAGCCGTTCGGGATGCCGCGGTCGCTCATGATGATGGTCACCTGATGCAGAGCTTCGGGTAGTAAAGTCCAGAAATCCCAGTTATTATTCGCATCGCGGAGGTTGGTTTTCGGGTCGCGTTTTACGGCATGATTCAGGTCCGGAAATTTCATTGGATCGCGGAAAAAGAAAACGGGCGTGTTATTGCCAACCATATCCCAAATTCCCTCTTCTGTGTAAAATTTTAAAGCAAATCCTCTAATATCCCTCTCTGCATCGGCGGCGCCTCGCTCACCGGCAACAGTGGAAAACCGGGCGAACATTTCGGTTTGCTTGCCGATCTCATTAAAAATATTTGCTTTCGAATAAGCCGAAATATCGTGCGTAACGGTGAAAGTTCCGAAGGCGCCAGAGCCTTTCGCGTGCATTCTCCGTTCGGGGATCACTTCCCGGTCGAAGTTGGCCATTTTTTCCAAAAACCAAAAATCCTGCATTAACAGTGGTCCTCTCGGTCCGGCGGTTTGCGTATTTTGATTATCGGGAACTGGTGCTCCGGTTTGCCTCGTCAGTTTTTTCTTGTCTTCCATTTTAATAATTTTTAGTTGATGAAAGTTAGGCATTATAAATTATCAAAATGATCGCTTTTGTCTAAAACGTTCATTTATTCCAAATTAAAAAGGAATTTCGGCTGATGATTTCTAACTGAAACTATTTGATGATGCAGGAAATGCTAAAGATCGAATGCGTAATTTATAGACTATTATTTTGAGCTTTCTGATGATCATTTCTTTGTTGAATGAGAAAGATTCGATATCAATCGAAATCTTTTTCTTAAAAAAATGCAAATTGGAACCAGATTATACGTGCGATTTCATATTTTCTCCATCTGATGAATGAAGCCGTCTAAAAACAAATCCCGATAGAACCGTTAGAAAACCGACGATATAAAAAGTGTAGCGAAACGCGAGATGCGTGCTGCCGCCGGTTACGGAAGTGTTGTTTTCAAAAATTTTCAGCGCAATTAGTCCAAAAGCAATCCCGAAGCCAACGGCGAGTTGCTGATTAACCGCAAGTAAGGAATTTCCGCTGCTCGTGTGCGACGTACGCAGATCGGCAATCGCAATCGTGTTCATCGACGTGAACTGAATGGAATTGAAAAATCCCAAAATGGCAATGATTGGAATAAACCAATAAATGGACGTGTTCATGCCCGGAATTCCGAGGCAGGAAATCAAGATGCCGATGATGAAAGTATTCGTCATCAACGTTCGGCGGTAACCGAAATAGTCTAAAATTTTAATGACTGAAGATTTTCCCAACATCGCGGTTAAAGCCATCGGCGCGACAATCCAGCCCGAAACTACAGCGCTTTCCCCGTAGGCAATCTGAATCATCAACGGCAACAAGAGAGGAATGGAGCTGATTCCTAAGCGCGTGGCTAAATTCCCGACAATTCCTACCCGAAACGTGCGAACCTGAAATAAATTTAAAGGGAAAATGGGATTTTTCGTCTTTTTTGCATGGATGTAATAATAGTAGATCATTAAAAACCCGAATGTAAAAATGAGTAAAATTAAAGTCGTGTGTTGAGACGAGCCGAACATTTCCAGCGATACAGAAAGAAGAAGTGAGGCGGAGGCGAAGATCAAAAAACCTTTTAAATCAAACGTAATCTGGTCGGATCGGTAATCGGGCATGTATTTTAAACTCAACAATAAACCCAATAAACCGATGGGAATGTTAATTAGAAAAATCCAGTGCCAGGAAAAATAATCGACCATATAACCGCCGACTAAAGGTCCGAGAATTGGTCCGATCAGCGCGGGAATAATAGCGTAATTCATGGCTTTCATGAGCTCGTTTTTCTCGAACGTCTTAATTAAAGCCAACCTGCCTACGGGCGTCATTAAACTACCACCCAACCCCTGAATCACCCGCGAAATGACGAGTTGCGTTAAATCCTGGGACAGGGCGCAAAATAAGGAACCCAACATAAAAATGACGAGGGAAAAAATAAAAATTTTCCGTGTTCCGAACTTGTCGGCCAGAAAACCGCTCACCGGCATGAAGAGTGCGAGTGTAAGGACGTAACTGATGATGGCGTTCTGCATATTCAGCGGAGATTCCTGCAGATCTTTGGCAATCGAAGGCAAAGACGTGTTAAGAATGGTGGAGTCCAACATTTGCATGAAAATGGACGTCGCTAAAATAAGAGGAAGGAATTTTTTTACGGAACTTTGTGAATTGGGCATTCGGCAAATTTAAACGAAGCACAGCAAACGATTTGCCATCCGCATAAGTCTTTATAAAAAAGGCTCATCGACAATATCTTTACAAGATCAAACCAAGAGACTCTGCGGACTTCTTCTGAAGGTGAAATCTACCAACGAAATGTTTTGAGGAGCTACCTTGACAGTTTTTGTTAAAACCTGAATCATCGTAGATAGAAAACGGGCTTTCTCCGACAAATTCGGAAGATACGCCCGTTTCTAATCTCAAGAATAATTTCCCAGTGTTTTCCCTTGGCTCTTTTTACTTTTTCCCTGGCTCTTCTAGTAGGAATCTTCGTGCACCGATTTCACCGCTCTGCCGCTGGGGTCGTTGGCGTTTTTAAAGGCTTCGTCCCATTCCAGCGCGATTGGCGTGGAGCACGCGACGGAAGGCACAGACGGAACTGTCGCCGCCGCGGTTTCACTTGGGAAATGCTCTTCAAAAATCGTTCGATAGCGGTATTCTTCTTTATTTTGGGGTGTATTTAAGGGGAAGCGGAATTTCGAGTTCGTCATCATTTCGTTGGTGACTTCTTTTTCCGCAACTTCTTTTAAAGAATCGATCCAGGAATAGCCCACGCCGTCGGAAAACTGTTCTTTCTGGCGCCATGCAATACTTTCTGGTAATAAATCTTCAAAGGCTTTGCGCAAAACCCATTTTTCCATTTTGCCGTCGGCTTTGCTTATCATTTTATCTTTCGGATTCATCGTCATCGCCACATCCATAAATTCTTTGTCGAGAAACGGAACCCTTCCTTCTATTCCCCAACTCATCAGCGATTTGTTGGCTCTTAAACAGTCGTAAAGGTGAAGTTTTCCAAGCTTTCGCACGGTTTCTTCGTGGAATTCTTTGGCATTCGGCGCCTTGTGGAAATAGAGATATCCCCCAAAAAGCTCGTCGCTGCCTTCGCCGGAAAGCACCATTTTGATTCCCATGGATTTGATGACTCTTGCCAATAAATACATCGGCGTGGAGGCGCGAATAGTTGTTACATCGTACGTTTCGAGATGGTAAATCACGTCGCGTACCGCATCGAGGCCTTCCTGAACGGTGAAGTGAACTTCGTGGTGAATGGAGCCGATATGATCCGCCGCTTTTTGGGCAGCGAGCAAATCGGGGCTTCCTTCCAGGCCCACGGCAAAACTGTGCAGACGCGGATACCAGGCTTCCTGCGTGTCGCCACTTTCGATTCTGTTGCGGGAATATTTTGCCGTCACCGCCGCAATAATGGAAGAATCTAAACCGCCGGAAAGCAGAACGCCATACGGAACATCGCTCATCAACTGGCGGTGGACCGCGTCTTCCAAAGCTTTTCTGATGCGGGAAATGTCGGTAGCATTATCTTTTACGTTGTTGTAATCGGTCCAGTCTCTTTTGTACCACTGCTGCATTTCATAGCCGTCTTTGCTGTAGAGAAAATGCCCGGGCAGAAAGTTTTCGATCGTTTTGCAGATGCCTTCCAAAGCTTTTAATTCGGACGCTACATAATAATTTCCATTTTTGTCCCAACCTTGGTAAAGCGGGCAAATGCCCATGTGGTCGCGACCCACGAGATAAATGTCGTTTTCGATATCATAAAGTGCAAAGGCGAAAATTCCGTTTAATTTTTCCAGAAAATCTTTTCCGTCTCTTCGGTATAAAGCTAAGATCACTTCACAATCCGAGTGGGTTTGAAATTCGTAATCGGGAAATTCTTTTCGAAGTTCCTGATGGTTATAAATTTCGCCATTAACGGCCAGGACTACTTTTTTATCTTTTGTAAACAGGGGTTGCTTGCCGGAAGTGGGATCGACGATCGCCAATCTTTCATGAGAAAAAATTACTTTTTCATCCTGAAAAATGCCGCTCCAGTCCGGGCCGCGGTGACGGATTTTTTTAGACATTTCCAGAACCTGAGGTCGCAAGATTTCGGTTTTCTGTTTCGCATCGAAAAGGCATACAATTCCACACATAACTTCTGTATTTTTATCGTTTGGTAACTTTTAATTAAAATTCTACTGCAAACATATTATAAATCTTTACAAAATGAAACAAAAAACAGCTAAGTAAGAAAAATATACTAAAATAAGTTTTAAAACAGAACAAATTTAAGTTTGATCCGTAGAAATATAGATTTTTATTAAAAAAATTCCGCTGCTGACTTTCAAAACTGAAAAACACTTCCCTTAAAGAAGTGTTTTTTCTGTTTAAAATTTTTGAGGACTACGCAAAATCGCGGCGAATGATTTCCTCCAGGCAGTATTCCGCGATTGCGGTGATGGTGACAAAAGGATTTACACCAATCGTTCCCGGAATTAAAGAGCCGTCCACCACGTAAAGATTTTTGTGACCGTTTAGTCGGCCAAAGTCATCGGTTGCTTTTCCCAAAACAATTCCGCCCAACGGATGATAGCAAACATCGGCACCGAAACCATTGTGGAATAAAAGGTGCGATCGCGTTCCGCCATTGGCTTTGTTCATGGTGCGCAGAAAATATTTCGCATTATCTTTCATATGCGCCGTGTGAGATTCGTTCCAGTCTAAAGCCAGTTTCTGCGTAGCGGGATCGTAATTAACTTCGCCATATTTCTTCAGCTTGTTCACCATTAAATAAAGGGACGTGGCCACGTTCATTCCCATAGGTAAGGGTGCAATTTCCACAAAGAAGGGACGCTTTTCATCTTCCCAATGGTCGATGCCGCCCACAGGAATCGTGGATTGCCGAAAGCCGGTGCCACCGGAAAAAGCTTTCACCCAGTTTCTGCCCGTCATGAAATTTCCGTTGTTGCCCCATTCTTTTCCAATGTTTTCGTCCATTGGCAAGTGGTTGAGGGATTTTGATTTTAATAAGAGTTCCAGCGAACCCATCGTTCCGGCGGAAAGGATTAATTTTTTCGTGTTGATGATTTTATGCTGAATCTCTTCGCCTTTCGTATTCAGGACGGAAATATCCAGCGCATAACTTTCATCGGGATTTTGGGTGATATGATTTACCTGATGCAGCTCCAAAATATTCAGTTTTCCCGTGGCAGAAGCTTTTTTCAGGTAGGTTTTGTCCAAAGAATTTTTACCGTGATTATTGCCGTAAATCACTTCGCCCGCCAAAGCGGAGCGCGGGACTTCGTTTTTGTATTCCTTTTCCATGTATTCGAAATCGTAGACATTCGGCACGCGAACGGTTTGGAAGCCGGCTTTTTTGGCTTCTTGTTCCCCCACGCGGTTGAATTTATAAAACTCGCAATCCGCTAAAAATTCTTCGGACGCAACATTCGATTTCAATTCCTGATTGGCCAATGGAAAATATTTCGCATAAAATTTATCCGCATCTAAATTCGGGAAGATTTCTTTGAAATATTCTTTTTTCGGCGTAACGGCCATTCCGCCATTCACGAGGGAACCACCGCCAACACCACGTCCGAGCCAAATTTTAATATTCTCAAAATCCAGGCGATCCAAAGCGCCCGTAAATTTTTCCAAATTAAAGAGGTTGAAAAAAGGAGCGATGGTTTTGGTTTTCAGCCAGGCGGCAGAATGTCCGGGATTGATCATCGTCGAGAATTTTTCGCCGGATTTTTCCCAGTTTAAACCCATTTCCAGAAGCGTGACAGGAATATTTTTTTCACATAGCCGCAGAGCAGCCACCGATCCGCCGTAGCCGGAACCGATGATAACAACTTCTTTATCACTGATTTCTGTGGGTTGATTGAGGTTTTCCCGCGGTGAAAGTGGCGATTGTCCGTACAAACTGCCCGCTCCCAAAAAGAACAGGGCAGCAACTCCCAAACCGCCGGTCTGTATAAATTCTCTACGATTCATGGTGCAAGGCTTAACAAGAACCGTACTACAATGCGCTGATTATTGAGTTTTGATATGTAACGCGTTCTAAAACAGATTACAATTTAAAATTGGTGGAAAACCTTCAATGAATTTGGTAAAAAAAAGGAAATTTTATTCTAGCCGCGATCGCAACGGCATCCTTTTTTGAGGAGGAACGACGAGAAAAAGATATAGTGAAGAGCGCGACGGGATTTCGGAAGAAGCGAAATCTTCGGGCTCCTCCAAAAAAACAGCCACTTCGACTGGGAAGTGGCTGATATGCGGAGAAATTTAGGTTAAGCTTTTCGCTCGATCAAAGCCATGTAGAAGCCGTCGAACCCGTCGCTCGGCATTATTTTCTCTTCTTTGATCAAAGTATAACCTTCGTTATTTTTCAGGAAAGTTTCCACCTGCTCGTTATTTTCGCTTGGCAAAATGGAACACGTGGCGTAGATCATTTTTCCGCCTTTTTTCAGGATTTTTGCATAGTCCTGCAGGATTTTTTCCTGTTCTTTTTTAATGCGGTCGATAAAATCCTGATCAATTTTCCACTTGGAATCCGGATTTCTTTTGAGCACACCCAAGCCCGAGCACGGCGAATCGATGAGCAAACGGTCGGCCGTTTCGTGGAGTCTTTTGATGACTTTGTTATCGTCGATCATGCGGGTTTCGATGTTGTGCGCACCGGCTCTTTTCGCGCGGCGTTTCAGTTCTGCCAGTTTCCACTCGTAAATATCGAGGGCGATAATCTGGCCTTTGTTTTTCATTAAGGCCGCGAGGTGAAGCGTTTTTCCGCCAGCTCCGGCACAAACGTCGACCACGCGCATGCCTTCCTGTACGTCGAGCAATTCGCCGATTTTTTGGGAAGAAGCGTCCTGAACTTCGAACAGGCCGTCCTTAAAGGCGGTCGTAATAAAAACGTTTTTTCTCACGTCAAGCTGCACTGCATCAGGATAGTTTTTGATCTGGAAACTTTCCACACCTTCCACTTTTAAGTCCGAAATAAGCTCTTTCGCCGTGGTTTTCAGCGTATTAACGCGAAGAACCGTCGGCGCCTGCTCATTCAACGCGATCATTTCTTTCTCCCAGCCCGGACCGAGTTCTTTTTCCATGGTTTCTGCCAGCCATTCGGGGATGGAATATTCCACGGCTTTCGTGGGAACCGTGTTTTTCTTTAATTTGTTAATGATATCGGCGGTTTTCACGCCGTCGAATTCCTCAAATTTTTTGTAATGCGTTTTCGTCCAGAGGCAGTACGCCAAAATTAATTTGTAGATATTGTGCGGTTTTACGCCTTCGCCCATGTAATATTCGAGGCGTTTTTTCCAGCGAATGATGTCGTAAAAAATTTGTGCCACTACTTTCCGGTCTTCGCTGCCCCATTGTTTGTGGCCTTTCAAAAGCCTTTCGATCACTTTGTCGGCGTATTTTCGGTCTTCGAAAAAAGTTTCCTGCAATGCGTCGTGAATTCCGATAAGTAAGTTTCTGTGTATGAGTTCCATTTAGGATTTTTTAAAGGTTCAATTCAGCCTCGAATCTCCGGGCCATAATTTTTGCAAAAATAAGGTTTTTAAACGTAATAATTTGGGCGCACATTTCCGCCCTCCGTTCCCGCTTTTTTATTTGGCGGCTGCGCGCAGCCCCCGAATAAAAAGAGCTCCACTCAGGTCGGGGCGCACGCCGTGTTTAGAAGCAGGATTGTTTTTATTCCAAACCATTTATCATTCTTCGGAGTTTCTTTAATAATAATATCTTTGCAAAAATTAAAAATTATGAGTGATACGATCGTTTGCCCAAAATGCGAATCAGAATTTACCTACGAACAGGACGGCAAAATGGTATGTTCCCAATGCTTCCACGAATGGACGCCCGGAGAAACTTCCGAAGAAGATAGAATTCTGGATGCGAACGGAAATGAGCTGCAAAACGGCGATACCGTAGTCGTGGTAAAAGATTTGCCTGTGAAAGGTGCGCCGAAACCCGTAAAAGCCGGAACGAAAGTGAAAAACATCAGACTGCGCCCGGATTCCGATCATAACATCGACTGTAAAATTGACGGTTTCGGCTCCATGGCTTTAAAGTCTGAGTTTGTGAAGAAAGCCTAAGTGAAAAACTATAGCATCAATATTTTTTACCTGGCATAAGAAATTTCTGACAGTCGCGTAAAAATTTATGCAATTCGTGCTTAACCGATAAAAAACCCGCTTAAAACCGGATTTTCACTGCACCTGAAATTTGGTCTGGTGTATAGATAATGATCCGGCAATCCTTCAGCGAAACTTTGTTCCAGTAATAACTTCCGGCAAAGCGGCTTTCCAGGACTTCGGCGTCCAGGCCGCTGTCGGCGATTTTTATTTCGTGCGGATACCAAAGACTTTTAGAAAGCTGGAAGTCTTTTTTTCTGCCGCCGAAAATGCATTCACTTCCCCAAAAAGTTCTGCCACGTACTTGTTATACGGCTTCGTGTACGTTTCTTCTGCGCTGTCGTTCTGTATTAACCTTCCATCCTGCAAAACAACAATCTGGTCCAGCCAGGGCATTACTTCCTGAATCTCGTGCGTTGAGATCAGCAGTGAAATATTTTTTTCGCGAACATAATTAAAAAGTCGTTCCCGAAGTTCAATTTTCCGGGAAAAATCGATGTTACTGAAAGGTTCGTCGAGCAAAAGTAATTTTGGCATTACCGAAAGGGCACGGGCGATCGAAACACGCTGCTGCTGGCCACCGCTTAGATATTTGGGTAAAATTCCGGCATAATCTTCCAGACCGACCACTTGTAAAAGTTCCTCAACGCGTGCCTTTTTTTGTACTAAATTAATATTGGAAATAAATTTACCTACATTTTCAGCCACGGTAGAATAGGGCATTAAATCGTAATTCTGCGCTACAAGTTTCATGTCGCTTTCGCCGGGAACCAAATTCTTTTTCGGGCCCAGAATCGGCTTTCCGTCGAAAATAATATCTCCTGCTTCCCAATCGAGCAAACCGTAAATAAGGTTCAAAAGGGTCGATTTTCCGCACCCGCTTTCGCCCGCCAAAGCGATTATTTGACCTTCTTTCACGTTCAGGTTAAAGTTTTGAAACAGTTTCTTTTGTGGAGAATGCGAAAAAAATAAATGACTGATTTCTAAAAGCATGTGGCAAAAGTAATATTTTTGGCTGTAATAGGAATAATTTTACTATTTTAGCGATATAATTTAAATTCAGTTTTTAATGAAAAAAGTAATAACAATGTCCGTTATTTCTGCAATTATTGCAGCAGTTTCTCTAGTTTCTTGCGGTAAAGATAAACCTTTAATCAGCGAAAGTAACGAAAGTTCGATTACAAAAGAGGGCAATGTTTATGAACTCGATACGCTGAACAGCAGGATCGAATGGAAAGGATTCAAAGTGGTAAAATCGGAGAATACGAGTCATTTTGGTACCATTCAGTTCGAAAGCGGAGATGTAACAGTGAAAGACGGAAAACTTGAAAGCGGAAAGTTTGTTGCGGATATGACTACGTTAACCTCTGTAGATTTAAAAGACGATACAGAACAACTCAACAAGCTCAACAGTCATTTAAAAAGTGGCGATTTTTTCGAAACCGAAAAGTTTCCCACCGCTTCTTATGAGATCACCAAGGTTTCAGACAATGCTTCCGGCGATTACAATACATTGCTCGACGGCAATTTAACGATAAAAGGAATTACGAAACCCGTGCAGTTTAACGCCAACGTTTCTGTAAAAGACGGTGAAGTGAGCATTGCCACAGAACCAAAAGATGTGATGCGGGAAGATTTTGGAGTAAAATTCCAAATGCCGCTCGCAAATGGCGTTATCAAAGACGAAGTGAATCTTCAGATTTTGGTAAAAGCCCTGGAAAAGAAATAAATTTTTATTTATTTAAGTGTAATAAGTGATTAAATCCGTTTCGTTTTGCGAGACGGATTTTTTGTTTCAATTTTACTGAGGACTGATCATCATTTAATAAAAAAAGGTTGCCTATCGACAACCTTAAGTTTTATGATTTCGCTTTCGGCAGCGGATTTGCATTTTTCGCTTCTTCAAACACAAAAAGCGGAATATGACAGTAACCACCCGGATTCTTAACCAAATAATCCTGATGATAATCTTCAGCTTTGTAGAAGTTTTTCAAAGGGATCGTTTCTACAACCACAGGTTTATCGTAGTTTTTTGCCAGTTTCGCAACTTCGGTTTTGATGATTGCCTCGGTGGCGGCATCCGTGCTGTAGATTCCGCTGCGGTAATTGTCGCCAATATCATTTCCCTGTCTGTCGATCGTCGTTGGATCGATAGATTTAAAGAAAAGCTTAATCAACAGCGGCAAATCAACCTGATCAGCGTCATATTTTACTTTCACGGTTTCTGTAAAACCAGTTGTATGGCTAATTACCTGCTCGTACGTAGGGTTTTTAACCTTTCCGTTGGCGTAACCAACCTCTGTGCCTACAACGCCGCGCACGAGTTGAAATAAATGTTCAGTTCCCCAAAAACATCCTCCGGCGAAATACACTTCTTTTACATTTTTTCCTTCCATATCAGTTTCATTTTGTTTATTTTCTTTGTTAACCTGCAATTTGGCTTTCGTGCAGGAAAAATTAGTCGCTGCAAAAATACCGACGCCAAAAATAAAGGCGAAGAGTGTTAATATACTTTTCATTTTTTTCTTATTATGTTTATTCATTTTTTTAATTTTTCTTATTTCTTTCTTTGCAAATATCAGGCAGAATGATAAAATTCCGGTAAGGAATTTTCTATCGCCATCATTTTTGGTATGAAGTAGATCGCGATTACCTGGATATACGATAAAATCAGAATGCAGGTTTTTTATATTTAAAATTTATGGATATAGGCTGGTTTGAGAATAGTGTCGGTCCTTATTTCACAATCATTTCAAAATCATTAAATTTGCGAACTTGTAATACGCCAAAAGCACTTCGTAAAAGCAAACAGAAACCATGACATCACAACAAATAAGACAGCAGTTTTTAGATTTCTTTCGGGAAAAAGAACATTTAATCGTTCCGTCCGCACCCATCGTGTTAAAAGATGATCCAACTTTGATGTTTTCCAATTCCGGAATGACGCAGTTTAAAGATTATTTTTTGGGCTATAAACAACCCAGATCGCCGCGAATTGCAGATACTCAAAAATGCTTAAGGGTTTCGGGTAAACATAATGATTTGGATGATGTGGGCCGCGATACCTATCATCACACCATGTTCGAAATGCTGGGCAACTGGTCCTTTGGCGATTATTTTAAAAAAGAAGCCATCGATTTTGCGTGGGAACTGTTGACCGAAGTATATAAGATTCCGAAAGAAAGTCTGTACGTTACAATTTTTGAAGGTGATGCGTCTGAGAATTTAGAGCGTGATAACGAAGCCTATAATTATTGGAAAGCTCATATTTCCGAGGACCGAATTATCAACGGAAATAAAAAAGATAATTTCTGGGAAATGGGCGAGAGCGGACCCTGCGGACCCTGTTCGGAAATTCATATCGATATCCGCACGGCGGAAGAAAAAGCCCGAGTTCCTGGTTTGGATCTTGTGAATAACGATCATCCGCAAGTCGTGGAAGTCTGGAATCTGGTTTTTATGGAATTCAACAGAAAAGCCGACGGAAGTTTAGAAAAACTACCCTCCAGACATGTTGATACCGGAATGGGATTTGAGCGTCTGTGTATGGCGCTGCAGGGAAAAACTTCCAATTACGATACCGATGTTTTTACGCCTCTAATTGCGAAAGTAGAAGAAATTTCGGGCAAAAAATACACGGGAATTTTAGAGGACGAAAAAGATATCGCAATCCGCGTTCTTGTTGATCATATTCGTGCCGTGGCCTTTGCGATCGCCGATGGGCAGTTGCCGTCCAACGGTGGTGCCGGTTATGTGATCCGCCGTATTTTACGTCGTGCGATTTCTTATTCTTACCGTTTTTTAGGCATGAAAGAACCTTTTCTTTTTGAATTGGTGGCCGTTTTAAGAAATGAAATGGGCGACTTTTTCCCGGAACTCGTGAAGCAGCAAAAACTCGTAACGGAAGTCATCAAAGAGGAAGAAACATCATTCCTGAAAACCATCGAACATGGTTTAAAAAGAATCGATCTTATCATCAATGAAACCCTTGCAAAAAACGAAGGAACCCTTCCGGGAGCCGCAGTTTTTGAATTGTACGATACCTACGGTTTTCCCGCCGATTTATCCCGCATTATCGCCGAAGAAAAGAATTTAACCGTCGATGAAAAAGGATTTGACGACGAAATGGAAAAGCAAAAACAGCGCTCCAAAAAATCTTCTGCGCAAAAGGTTTATGACTGGGTTGTTTTGGAAGAAAAAGCCGAAACTTTCGTGGGTTACGATCAAACCGAAACCGAAACCTACATTACACGTTACCGAAAAGTAGAAAATAAAGACGGCGAATTTTATCAGATCGTTCTGTCCAAATCGCCTTTTTATCCGGAAGGTGGCGGACAGGTAGGCGATCAGGGAGTTTTAATCCCAAGTTATGCGGAAGGTTTTGATATTTCAAAACCAAGTGTTTTCGATATTAAAGACTGCAAAGAAATCATCGAAGTTTTAGAAACGCGAAAAGAAAATAATTTGATCGTTTCCTCAATTAAAGATTTACCGAAAGATGCCGGAGCTGTTTTTTATGCGAAAGTAAATGATACGCAACGAAGAAACACACAGGCAAATCACTCCGTGACGCATTTGCTGCACGAAGCTTTGCGCGAAGTTTTAGGAACGCACGTGGAGCAGAAAGGTTCTTTTGTAAGTCCGGAATATCTACGTTTTGATTTTTCGCACTTTTCAAAAATTAATGAAGACGATCTGAAACTCGTGGAAGATAAAGTCAATAAGAAAATTAAAGAAAATATTGCACTGCAGGAATTCCGGGAAATACCGATGAACGAAGCGATCGAGAAGGGCGCTATGGCACTTTTCGGGGAAAAATATGGCGATAAAGTCCGGATGATTCAGTTTGGTTCTTCCAAAGAATTATGTGGTGGAACGCATGTGAAATCCACAGGAGAAATCGGGCACTTTAAAATCCAGAATGAAAGTTCTACCGCCGCGGGAATTCGCCGTATTGAAGCGATTTCCGGGGACCAGTCTGCTGAATATTTTAATAATCTGGAAAGCCAGATGAAGGAAATTTCTGTTTTATTAAAATCGAAAGACCTGGCAAAATCCGTTCAAAAGCTTCTGGACGAAAACACGCAACTGAAAGCGGAAGTCGACTCGCTCAAAAAAGACAAGGCAAAAAGTGAAACCGCAACCTGGAAAAACGATTTCACAGACCGCGGTGGTAAAAAATTACTGGTGAAAAAGGTATCTATGGATGCGGGAAGCGTAAAAGACGTCGTTTTTCAGCTGAAAAAAGAGACGCCAAATTCTGTTATTGTTATCATTTCTGACGCCGATGCAAAACCCTTGATTACAGTTGGAGTTGCTAAAGATCTGGAATCTCAGTATCATGCGGGTAATATCATTAAAGATCTTGCAAAAGAAATCCAGGGCGGTGGCGGCGGCAATCCGGGATTTGCAACTGCCGGTGGAAAAAATTTAGAGGGCATTGAAAGCGCCTATCAAAAAGCGCTGGCGCTTTAAAAAAATAGCATTTCGAACTTTCCACCAAAAGAAGAACCCGGAAGTTTTTCCGGGTTCTTATTGTATATCATTGATAGTAATTATGATTTGTTCCCGCCGCCTCTTGCTACTAAAGCAATGATTACAATTAAAACGAGCGCGCCGATCACCCAAACCAAAGGATTGCTCATCCAGTCGGCACCCATTGCGCTTCCGCCTTTATCAACGTCTACATCAACTTTTAAATCTGGCGCTGCGTCCTGCGCTTTTACCAAGACTACGGCAAGGTTTGCTACTACCGCCAAGGCGAAAAACTGAATTTTTGAAAGTAAATTAGTACGGGTCATAATTTTATTTTTTAATGTTATAAAAACTAATAACCTAAAATCGTACCACAAATAAATTTTCTCAAATTTCAATATCTGTTGGATCGCTTTTAAAATTTAAATTCCATCAGATAATCATCCATCACAAAACCGTTTCCAATATCGAAGACGCCTTCGTCGTACACAGTGAAACCCTGAAATTCATAAAATCTCCGGGCGTTGTTATTTTTATTAACGTTTAAAATAATTCGCGTATCGGAAGTTTCCGCTACTTTCTGTTTTAGAAAATCCAGTCCTTTTTTACCAAGGCTTTTTCCTGTGGCTTCCGGAAGCAGATAAATTCGGTGGAGTTTTGTCGTATTTTCTTCATAATGAAATTCAAAACCTATAAAACCCACGGGTTTTTTCTCCATCAAAATCACGTAATATTGGTAGTTTGAATTTTTCATCTGCGCACCAATAACTTCTGCGGAATACATTTCGAACAGCATGTAATCGATCTGCTTTCGCGAAAGAATATCGACGTACGCCGTATTCCAGGACTTCTCAGCAAGATCGCGAATTAAGGGAATGTCTTTCTCCGAAGCTTTTTCAAATAAAATCATCTCTTTAAATTAACTTAGTTCGATAAGGGTAATTTCCGGCTCGATGCCAACCCTGCCCGGATAACCGATTACGCCGAAACCGCGGTTCACATAGAGCGATTTCCCCTGACTCTCGTAAAGGTCTGCCCACTTTTTGTAGCGGTACTGCACCGGCGACCAGCGGACATTTTTCAAATCGATGCCAAACTGCATGCCGTGTGTATGGCCGGAAAGTGTGAGCTGCACATTTGCGGGGTGATTTTTTACGATCGCATCGAAATGCGTCGGATCATGACTCATCAATATTTTTGCGGCTTCCGGCGGAACTCCTGCAGATGCTTTATCTAAGTCGCCGAACTGCGGAAACGGTTTTTCGCCCCAGTTTTCGACGCCAAGAATATAAAGTTTCTCGCCGTTTTTCTCGATGATGCGATGTTCATTCCGCAGCATTTCAAAACCGGCTTCTTTTTGCAAAGCGATAAGATTAGGAATGTTTTGGGCTTTTTCTGCGGCAGAATTCCACTCCGCATAATCGCCGTAATCGTGGTTTCCAAGAACTGAAAGTTTTCCGTCTGTTGATTTTATGGTGGAAAATAAGGGTACAAACGGTTTGAATTCGCTTGCGAAATTATTAACCATATCGCCGGTAAACAAGACGAGATCTGCATTCTGCGCATTAATTAAATCGATGGCTTTCTGCAGTTTTTCCGGATGAAAAAAACTTCCGCTGTGAACATCGGAGATCTGAACAATTTTATAACCTTTAAAACTTGCAGGTAAGCCGGCGATTTTCATTTTCACTTTTCTTACGCGGTGGCGGTATTTTCCAAAAATAATCCCGTCAATAATCAAAGCTGAAAAAACGCCTGCAATTCCCCAACCGATTAAACTTAGAAACTTCCGGCGGCCGGGATAGGTTGATTCCGTTTGCGTGAAAAAACTGAGCAGGTAATTGAAAAGCCTGCCTATATCCTCCAAAATAAGAAAAAAAACGACAAACAATTTTGGGAGAAGAAAAATTAAAAGAATAGAGGCCACAATCTGCACGCGATGATGATCGCGGTCAGTTCTTTTAAAATTAATCAGTTCGTAAATAAAAACACCGTAACCGATAAGCGTAATTACCCCATACGCAATTCTTACCCAGTTGTTCGAGGTGATGGTTTTCAGCGCCTGATAAACATAGAATTCTAAAATAAAAAGAACGCCGGTAAGTATTAAAAAAGTTTTCTGCATGTTTTTAATGTCAACAAAAAAGCACAAAAATCGATTTGTGCTTTTTATTATTTTTAAATCGGATGATTAAGGGAATTTATAAACGATTGCATTGATGTTCATTCCTGCACCCACAGAGGCAAAAACAACATTGCCCTGATCTTTAAACGTATGACCGTCCAGTTTTCCCTTGATAATAAGATCAAACATGGTAGGGATTGTTGCTACGGACGAATTTCCAAAATTCTGAATCGTCATCGGAGCGATCGCATGATCGTAATCCGTTTTTCCGTAGAGTTTGTGAAGTCGGGAGATCATCGCATAATCCATTTTGGCATTGGCCTGGTGAATTAGAATTTTATCGATGTCGTCCAGCGTTAATCCGGCTTTATCAATGGTTTCTTTAATAGCATCGGGAACATGCTTTAGGGCATATTCGTAGATTTTTCGGCCGTGCATCCTAATATAAAGCGGTCGTCGGTCTTCATCCAGTTTTAAGGAAGGCGAATTTTCCAGAAAATTCAGTTCTACATCATTGTCGCAAATTGTTGAATCCGCGATGATTCCAACGGTTTCGTCGTCTGTTGCACGTACTACAACCGCGCCGGCGCCATCGGCAAAGATCATTTTGTTGCGGTCGAACTTGTCTACCACTCTGCTGAGTGTTTCAGATCCTACCACAAGAATAAGTTTTGCTTTTTTGGATTTGATGAGCGTATCTGCCAGAATCATGGCTTCCACCCAACCGGGGCAACCGAAAATCATGTCGTAATTAACACATCTTCTGTTTTTTACGCCGAGTTTGTTTTTCAAACGTGCAGACATTGAAGGCATGAAGTTAGTCATTCCATCAGTGTTCACTTCGCCGAAATTGCTGGCATAAATAATATAATCTAAATTTTCCTGATCGATTTTAGCATCAGCAATTGCTTCTTTTGCCGCACGAAAACCCAAATCCGAATTAAATTCATCATCTTCCAGATATCTGCGGGTTTCAATTTCGGTGATCTCTACAAATTTCTGAATGATCTCGTCATTGGGCTTATCGATTTTTTCGCCTTCATCCGTATAGAAGACAGAATCTTTAAAATGGTCTCTGCCGATGACTTTGGTGGGAAGGTAACTTCCTGAACCTATAATGATTGTATTGGGCATGTTTTAACTTGAAAATTTACGGCAAAGTTAACAATTTATATTGTACCAGCTTAAAACAAAATTATTATTAAATTTGCACAAGTTTTTTTAGAACAACTTTATGAAAATGAGTGCTTCGACCAAAGGATTAATAATATCGCTTCTTACCGTAGTTATTGCGTTCGGAATTTACTTTCTTTTTCTGGCCAAGAAAAATGAATTTTTGGTTGATAATCCGACGGAAAATACGTACTATTTTAAAATTAACAACGGTGCGGAAAATATTATTGCAGCCAACCAAAATGTAAAAGTTGATCTTGAAAAGGGCAAAAATCAAATCAAGGTTTTCGATGCCCAAAAAAAACTCTTGTACGATTCTGCCTTTGTTGTAAAAAAAGTACGCGGTCTGCTGAATATTGCACACCAGGATTATTATATTAATGAGCAGTTTTACGGCTATGGCCTGAACAAAGATTCGCTAATTGCCGTAAGAAAAGCCACCGTGATTGATGGCAAAAATTACCTCAATGCGCCGGAACATTTCAACAAGTTGTATACCGACGATTTTTATTTTAATGTTAATGAAGAATACGATAAAGTGGTGAAAAATGTTCAGAAAACCGAATCCCGCCGCAAAATCTTCCGCAAGCAGGATTTTTTGAAATACTACGACGCATATTATCAATTTTAAAAAAAGCACTTTGAAGCCAGTTACGCCTTATAATACAGAAGCCGGAAAGAAAAAAGAAGTCGAAGACATGTTCGACAATATTGCACCGAAATATGATTTGCTGAACCACGTCCTTTCCATGAAAATTGATGTGCTTTGGCGAAATACTTTGGTGAAATGGATGAATAAGGACGCACCAAAAATCGTTTTGGATGTTGCCACCGGCACGGGCGATCTTGCCATTGCCGTACAAAAAGGAACCGCGGCGAAAGTAGTGGGGCTGGATCTCTCGCAGCAAATGTTAAATGTGGGAATCGATAAAATTCAAAAACTTAATTTAGACGGTGAAATTTCCATGGAAAAAGGCGACGCCGAAAATCTACCCTACGAAAGCAATAAATTCGACGCAGTTTCCGTTGCATTTGGAGTTCGTAATTTCGAAAATCTGGAGAAAGGTTTGGCCGAATTAAAAAGAGTAGTAAAAGAAAATAAAAGTGTTTACATTCTGGAGTTTTCTAAAGTTGAAGGGTTTTTAGGGCCTTTTTATATGTTTTATTTTAAAAATGTTTTGCCCCGAATTGGTAAGTTAATTTCCAAGGACAGCAGAGCATATACGTATCTTCCGGATTCCGTAAATGCGTTTCCTTTTGGGGAGAAAATGAAGCAGATCCTTTTAAACACCGGTTTCAAAACCGTAGAATACAAAAAACAAAGTTTAGGCATCGCAACCATTTATAAGGCAACCAAATAGTATGGGGAAAAAAGTTTTGAAAATTAATTTAATTACGGCAATTTTTGCGGCGTCGTTCTTTAATGCGCAACTCTTTCGAACCAAAGACCGAATGGATAATTTGGAAGGGTTCGACAATCAAAAATTCAGCTACGGCTTTTATCTAGCCGCCAATAATTTCGATTATAAATTGGTTTTAGATCCTAAGTTTGGAATGGACGGACAGAAAAGTTTGGTGCAGACCAAAGGTGCGTACAGTTTCGGCGCCGGATTAATCGGTAAATTTCGTTTGAACGAAAATTTCGATCTTCGATTCGAACCGGGTTTACAGTTTGTGGAAAGAGAGGTTTTTTTCGATACGCAATCGAATGATCAGTTTGCAGGCGGAACCCCCGCAAATGCGCCCTTTACACCCATTACGCTGACGGATGCCGATAAATTAAGAACAGTAAAATCAACCTATATCGATCTTCCTTTGCTTATTGAAATTCACGGTGACCGCTGGTATAACTCGCGTCCGTACGCGGCAGCCGGTGTAAACTGGATGATGAATTTACAGTCCAACAACAAAGCCGCAGACGATAATTCCCAAGGACTTTTCCGAACTACCACCAGCAATTTTGCGTGGTCTGCAGAACTTGGCATACAGTTTTATTTCAGCAGATTCAAATTAACACCGGGCTTTCGCGGTACTTTCATGATGAACGACGAAATGGTGTCTGATAATCCGAGCACGCCACCGTACTGGTCCGCCGCAATTTCGAGTGCAAAAAGCCGCGCTTTTATGTTTGTTCTTAAATTTGAATAACTATTTTGTAAATATATTTAAAAAGAGAAGGTAAATATTGCCTTCTCTTTTTGTTATTTCGATAAATTCGCAAATTAGTCCCTAATAATCCGTTGATTGACATTTAAATTTTATATTTTTGCTAAATAGTTAGAATTAATTAAGCCTGAAAATGCTCCAAGATTTAGATAATAATTTTTCGGTTTTAGAGAAAAAGATTTTGAATATCACCAAAAATTATCAAAATCTCACAGAGCAATATTTAGAATTATCCCGCGAACACGAAGAACTGAAAAAGAAATACGAAGAGGGAAGAAAAAGCAATCAGGCGTTAGCAGAAGAACAAAAAAATATAAAACTTTATTCCGCATTATCAGGAAATCCAGACCATAACCGGTTGATGAAAAACCACATCAACAGGTTGATAAAAGAAGTGGACCACTGTATTGCAGAACTTCAAAACAGCGGTTTGTAATGGAAGTAAGAAGAATTACCATCAACATTGCCGGAAGAAACTACCCGCTGAATGTACCCGCCGCCGAAGAAGAAACCCTTCGGAAAGTCGGTAAAAGTATTGAAGCCATGATTAAAGATTTTGAACAGAATTTTGACGTTAGAGATAAACAGGATGCTTTAGCAATGTGCGCCTTAAAATTAGGTACCAACGCCGAAGTTTCGCAACTCAGTAACGAAAAAAATATAAATGCTTCCAACGAGCGGTTAACAAAAATTAACCAATTGCTGGAAGCGCTGGAAAAGTAGATTTTTCTTTTCCGGGAAACAACTGCCTACAATAGTTCTAACACATTACAGGTAAACTCAACGCTATACAATTGCCGAACGAAAGTTCACTTAATGGCGCGCCGACTTGCTCGGATTACAAAAAGTGAAAATCAGTTCAAATCGTGTTGATAAGGAGTTTACTCTATATCTTGAACTGTTGTGGGCTTTTTTTTGTCGAATATTCAACAGTTTTTTAAGGAATTTTCCTTTAAAAAACATTAAATAAAAAGTTTGTAGGTTTTGCTTAGAATAACCTTCCTTTAACAATAAATACAAAAATTATGAACATTAAAACTGAAAATATATGACAACAACAGCGATTATCGTCGGTATTGTTTGCCTGGTTTTAGGAGCGGTTATTGGAATCTTGTTTTCCAAAAGCGGCCTTAACGCCAAAGCAAAATTCATCGTGGAAGACGCGAAAAAAAATGCCGAAAATCTTCTAGAGAAAGCGACTGTACAAGCCGAATCCATCAAAAAGGACAAACACCTTCAGGCGAAAGAAAAATTTATGGAACTGAAATCTCAGCACGACTCAGATATTCAGGCCAGAGAAAAGAAAATGCAGGATTCGGAAAAACGAATAAAAGACAAAGAGCAAAAGCTTAATGATGATCTTAGCAAAGCCGGAAAATTAGAAAAAGAGTTGGATCGCCAAATTACAGATTACGGTAAAAAGCACGAAATTTTAGAAAGAAAACAACAGGAATTAGATGCAGTTACTGCACAGAAAGTTGAAATTCTGGAGAAAATATCCGGCTATTCCGCCGAAGATGCCAAAACCGAATTGGTAGAAGCCCTGAAAGCAGAAGCAAAAACGCGCGCTCAGGCGCACGTTCAGAGCATTATGGAAGAGGCGCACTTGAACGCTAAGCAGGAGGCGAAGAAAATCGTCATTCAAACCATTCAGCGAATCGGTACAGAGCAGGCCATCGAAAATTCGGTGTCGGTTTTCAATATTGAATCTGATGAGGTAAAAGGCCGAATTATCGGTCGTGAAGGTAGAAATATCCGTGCTTTAGAAGCTGCAACCGGTGTTGAAATTATTGTTGATGATACGCCGGAAGCTATTTTGCTTTCGTGTTTCGATCCGGTAAGAAGAGAAATCGCAAGACTTTCACTTCACCGTTTGGTAACCGACGGCCGTATTCACCCGGCAAGAATCGAAGAGGTTGTTGATAAAACGAAAAAACAGATCGAGGAAGAAATCATCGAAGTCGGCAAAAGAACCGTTATCGATTTAGGCGTTCACGGACTTCACCCGGAATTGGTGAAAATCGTGGGCCGAATGAAATTCCGTTCCTCTTATGGTCAGAATTTATTGCAGCACTCCCGGGAGGTTGCCAACATCGCCGCAACGATGGCCGCGGAATTAGGGTTGAATGTGAAACTGGCGAAAAGAGCCGGTTTACTGCACGATATCGGTAAAGTTCCGGAGCAGGAATCCGAACTTCCCCATGCGCTTTTAGGAATGCAGTGGGCCGAAAAATACGGCGAAAGCCCCGAAGTGATCAATGCGATTGGCGCTCACCACGATGAAGTGGAAATGACCGGTTTGCTTTCTCCGATTATTCAGGTTGCCGATGCGATTTCCGGAGCCAGACCCGGCGCAAGAAGACAGGTTTTAGAATCTTATATCCAGCGTTTAAAAGATCTGGAAGCTGCCGCCTTAAGTTTCGACGGCGTGTCCAGTGCCTACGCCATTCAGGCAGGTAGAGAACTGCGTGTGATGGTGGAAAGCGGAAAAGTAAGCGACAATCAATCGGCGCAACTTTCCTATGATATCTCCGAAAAAATTCAGAACGAATTAACGTATCCGGGGCAGGTTCGTGTGACCGTGATCCGCGAAACCCGTTCGGTGAATATTGCAAGATAAATGAAGTCTGCGTCAACGCAGTCTTAAATAATACGAAAAATCCCTTCAATGAAGGGATTTTTTTGTGGGTTATTGCGCCGTCCTATTTGGAAAAATTGATGCTTATTTAAAACTTACTGCTATCATTTCTACTTTATTTTGATGATTTTAATAGTTTCTTTACAAATAATTTAGCTTCTGCGCAGAGGCAACGTATTTTCGGGAATTCTGAAAGCGCACCTATCCGTTCTATTTGAATTCCCGGTTAACCTCTTTAGCCTTAATTTCTATTCTTAATCGTTACGTATCCGGATAAAATTCTGCCGTCCGAAACCACAATATAATACCAGTAATTTCCGGTCGGCAATTTTCTGCTGAGGTATTCGCCGTTCCAGGAGAAAGGTCCCTGCACCGTTTGGTCTAAAACCAAGGTTCCAAAGCGGTCCATCACTTTTATTTTAGTACCGGGATACTCTTCGATGCCTTCAATTTTCCAGTAGTCATTCACGCCATCGCTGTTTGGAGAGAATACATTAACAATTTTGAAAAGGGTAAAGTCTTTTTCCGTCACTGCACAGGGTTGAGATACACTTCTTACAAAAGCCGTATGATGGCCATTTGGGACTTCATAGAAAATATTTGAAGACTGCCACTGAAAGCCATCAATGGAATATTCCAGCGTGCAGCTTCCGGTCGCAATAATCTGAACCGTACTGTTTTCTATTTTAATTTCAGTGATAACAGGAGAATCCACTTTTTTCACCACGATTGATTTGGTCGTGCTGCATCCATCCATGTTTGATACCACAATTTGATACGTTCCATCTTGATTAACATTAATACTTTGCTGCGTACTGAATGCACTTCCGTTATAAGTCCAGGTGTAGGAACTAGTACCTGGCTGAGGTCCTGCGTCAAGCTTCACAAAATTTTCCGGGCAATATTCTGCGTTTGAAGGCAAATTTACTACTGGAGCAGCATTAATTTTAAAAGTGAGCTGAGCTCTTGCCGAACAGCCCGACGGCGAATTCACCAGCACGAAAATTATGTTTTGTCCGGTTTGCAAAGTATGGTTCGCAGCATCTGTAATCAGCTGGTTGCTCTGTGTGTAATAAAGGTACGTGTAGCTGGCGGAATTGGGAACGATAACACTTTGATACTGTGTTAAATCAACCTTTTTCGTTCCGTTTTCTTCGGAACATAGTGCGGGTACAACAAAATCTAAAGCGGGTATATTGGTGGTGACTAAAGTAACGGTAACTGGCAATCTTTGCACACTTTCGCAGCCCTGAGCTGTTTGGGTTGCATAGTAAGTGACACCGCTTTGTAGAAGCGTATTAGCGGGAAGTGAGGTTGTAGCAGAACTGCTGCTGTACCACTTAATCGCCGTCCCCACAGCCGCCAGACTGGAAACCGTAGCATTTTGACTGATACAGAAAGTTTGGGCGGAATTTCCGGTTGGTGGCGGCGTGGCAATAATACCAACTGCCACGGGTACTCTTTCGCTTTCGCAGGCGTTGATTGTTTGCGATACGTAATAAGTGGTTCCACTAACCAAGGGAGTCGTCTGGGGAATCGCACTGCCACCCACCATGGTCTGATACCATAAAATATTTGTTCCCGTCGACAAAATATTTGCAAGAGTTGCATTTTGCTGCACACAGAAATCCTGCGTGGCATTAACTATGGGTTTTGGAGTCGGATTGGTAAAAATATTTACTACCGCCGACGACGCTACCGATTGGCAACCCAACGCATTTTTAATCTTGATGGAATATGTCTTCGGTAATAAGTCCGGGAATACATTGGAGTTTTGCCAGGTTACGCCATCATCTATGCTGTACTGCGAAGCAGTTTCATTAATCGTAATTCGCGCAAACGGATGAGAACAATCAATTTGTTGAATGGTCGCGGTAGGTATAGCTGGAGTATCTGGCGGAACATTAATGGTGACCACCACCGCTCCAGACTCACATCCCGCGCTGTTTTTAACTTTCAGTTTATAAATTCCGGGCGACATCTGTCCCGAATTGGCGCTGGAAGAATAGGTTACCCCATTGTCGAAACTATACTGATATTCGGTGGATGTAATCGTAATACTTCCGTATGGATTAATGCACGACGCGGGCTGGGTGACCGTAAACGATGGGAGCGAAGGTGCATTTGCAGGCGGATCTATGGTCGCTACAGTAGCAGGAGAGAGGCAGCCCGTCACAGATAATTTAATTCGGATATGATAAGTTCCGGGAGCCAGATTTATGGAAGCAGAATTTACCCACGTCACTCCGTCATCAAAACTATAATAACCTGCCGCCGAAATTACCGCCACATTTCCGTTGGAAGCTGCACAACCAGAAGGTTGTGTGACTACAATCTGTGGTGCATTTGGCGTTGTCGGCTGCACATCAACTGTTGCAATACCGGCGACGGAAATACATCCGGCACTGTCTTTAATCATTAAATTATACGTGCCGGGGCCTAGGTTAGATTTAGTATTGGCAAGACCATAAGTAATGCCATTATCGAAACTGTACTCCGCTGCGGACGTTGTTATTTTAATGGAGCCCAATGCATTACTGCAGCTGGGTTGAGTAATACTGAAAGTCGGAGCGGGTAAGGGCGCCGGTAAAGTTACAGTGGCTGCAGTCACGTCTGATATGCAGCCCGCAGCATTTTTTATTTTTATTTTATAAGTCCCCGGCGTTAGTCCGCTTTTCGTATCCGCATAAATGAAAGTTAAACCGTCATCGAAGCTGTAGGTGGCCGCAGGTGTTGTTACCGTAATAGATCCCGTAGAAACACTGCAGGTTGGTTGAGCTACTGATACTGCGGGAGCGGCAATATTAATGCCCGAATTTAAAGTCACGGCGACCGAGGCAGATTCGCAACTTGCACTGTTGCTCTTAATTCTCACAATATAGGTTCCGGCACCAATATTTGTTTTTACAGGATTGGTGGTCCAGGTCGCACCGTTATTAAAGGTATAACTTGCCGCCGGAGTATTAATGGTGATGCTTCCGTCGGTAGAATCGCAGGTTGTTGGCTGTTTGATGGTTACCGCAGGTGTTGTGGGAACAGTAGGTGCAGTGTAGATGTAAACATACGCAGTTTGGGACACACAGCCAAAAGAATTTTTAACGAGAACATTGTAATTTCCGGAATTTAAGTTGTTTTTTACAGGATTAGAAGTCCAGGTCGCTCCATTATCGAAACTGTATAAATCTGCGATGGTATTAATAAAAATACTTCCCTTCGGATTAGCGCAGGTAGGTTGAATGGTAGTTACACTGGGCTGGTTGAGGTAGAATTTATTAATGTATGCATACGCTGCCTGAGAAGAACATCCGGCGGAATTTTTAATCAAAATATTATACGATCCCGGTGTCGGATTCAGCAATACAGGATTTGTTCCCCAAGTTGCCCCATTGTCAAAAGAATATTGTGCCGCCTGCGAAACAACGGTGATGCTTCCATTATTGCCACATGTGGGTTGAACGATTTTCATTAAAGGGCGTGGCAGATAAAAAGTAGTAATGTAAATATTCATATCATACGGGTTCGACGTGCAACCCAACACATTTTTAATGGCAATATTATAGGAGCCGGATGTTAAGTTGGTTTTCTCATTAACGGTACTCCAGGTCTGGCCCCCATCAAAACTATAAGCAGACGCTGGCGTCATTATTTTGATACTTCCTTTTGTCCCGCAGGTTGGCTGCACGATTGAAACATCTGGGTTAGGAAGGTAAAATTTAGCTAAATTTAAAGACGATCCATAGGAATTCGATTTGCAACCCAAGGCATTTTTAACCATAACATTATAATAACCCTCAGGAAGATTGGTAAAGGTCGGGGAAGCACTCCAGGTCTGCCCATTATTGATGCTGTACTGGGACGCCGCAGTCGTTACAGTGATGCTGCCACCCACACCGCAAGTAGGCTGCGTGGCAGTATACGTGGGAGAGGGAAGATAAAAATCCACGATGGAAACCGACGTGTACGAGGAGATACAGCTTCCGTTTTTTGTCATAACATAATAGTAGCCCGACGCCGCATTGGTTAAAACCGGCGAAGAGCTCCAGGTGTTTCCATAATCAAAACTGTACGAAGTTGCGGGGCTTTTTACGGTAATCGTTCCTTTCGTTCCACATGTTGGCTGTACCACAGTTACCGTTGGACTGGCGAGGTCCGTGGTATTCATGTAAACCGGGATACTGCTGGATTTGCAGTTCGCGGTATTTTTCACAATAAGATAATAAGATCCTGCCGCCAAATTATTAAAAACCGGATTCACAGACCACGTAGAGCCACCATCAATGCTGTAAAAATCGGCGGCAGAAGTAAACGTGATGTTGCCAATATTGCCACAACTTGGGCTTACGGCCGTGTTAGTGGGTTGATCCAACGCAATCTGATTAAAATACACGGTAGTTACTTCAGAAACGCAGTTCTGACTGTTTTTAATCATCACCGAGTAGGACGATGAATTTAAATTGCTGAAAACATTGGTAGTAACCCATGTAGCTCCATTATTTATACTGTAAAAGCTTGCGGGAGTATTGATGGTGATGGTTCCTTTTGTAGTGCAGTCTGGCTGTATTAAACTAACGGAAGGCGCAGCAAGTTTTATTTCAGAAAGATAGGCGTAGCGTGCGCTGGATTTGCAGCCCAAACTGTTTTTGATCATCACCTGATAAGTGCCGGCAGGTAAACTTTTGCTGTTATATGTTACCCAGGTGGCGCCATTATCGAAGCTGTAAAAATCTGCAAGGGTGTTAATGGTGACGCTTCCATTGTTGCCACACGTAGGCTGCACAATAGAGACAAAAGGCATATCCAGCGTCGGCGGATAAAGATAAACCGTGGCAGACTGCGATTGGCAACCGGCAGCATTTTTCAATTTAACTCTGTAGGTGCCGGCGGGCAGATCTTTCATATTACTCGTCGTCCACGTTGCTCCGTTATCAAAACTGTAAAAATCGGCTTCAGTTTTTATATACACCGTACCATCAAGTCCACAGGTAGGCTGAATCAGTTCATACTCTGGGTAAGAATTCTGAAAGGTTTGCATGTAAATCGTCTGAAAATAAGAGGTACAGCCTAAACTGCTTTTAATGCCTACAGAAAAATTTCCGGAGAGAATATTTGATTCAACATTCGTTGTTACCCACGTTTGTCCCCCATCAAAAGTGTAAAAATCCGCGGGCGTATTGATGGTGATGCTTCCCGTTACATTACAGGCAGGATTTTTAACGGTGATGTCCGGATTTCCTAAAGTATTGCTCGAAATCAAAACTACTGCCGGATTCGAAATACAGCCTGCAATATCTTTTGTTCGGATGCTGTAAGTACCGGGTTGTAAAAGGTTGAGGGTAGAATTCGTTACCCACGTTGATCCGTTATCATAACTATAAAAAGCCGCGTTCGTGCTGATGGTGATGGATCCCGTATCTCCACAAAATTTGGGTTGCTCCGCCGAATAATTGGGATAAGAGGTGAGCGCCGGGATAATATCGACTGTTTGTGCGTAGGAAGTACACCCTTTTGCCGTTTTGATGAGCACTTCATAAGTCCCCGGATATAAGCCGGTTTTTATGGGATTGGTTCCCCACGTTACGCCATTATTAAAACTGTATTCCGACGCCGGCGAAATTACTTTAATGCTGCCTGAAGAAACAAAACACGAAGGCTGCGTAACTTCTACCGTTGGTGTAACTGCAGTCTGACTGGGTTCAATCGAAACGTTTGCCGTGCTGACACACCCGTAGCTGTCCGTTACGGTTACGCTGTACACACCGACGTCTGTTACTGTGATGCTTGAAGTGGTTTCTCCCGTGCTCCAGAGGTAGGTTGCGCCGCTGGATGCCGTCAGGACGGTGCTTCCGGAACACACATTCAGGATCCCGGAAATATTGGCGGTCGGATTTTTAACTTCTAAATTAACGGGAATAATCTTATAACAGTTCTGATCCCGCGAAACCCGGATGTAAATGTTGGTGGAGGCAGAATTATAGCTTGAAAAATTCGAGATCGCATTGGTATTATTAAAAGCGTTGTTGTAATCTTTAAAATAAGTAAAAGTAAGTCCCGCCGTCGAACTCACCACTTGCGCATCGAAATCGGTGAGGTTAAAATCTTCAAAACCATCATGATTCGCATCACATTTCGAAATTTTCGCCGTATTAACTTTTAAGTTACACCCGGACGAACAGTTCAGAAAGCTGATATCCCAGCCGTCGTTGGCATCCGGATCATTGGCCGAAGCAAAGATGGTTGTTGTGCTGCTGCTTCCGCAACCGCCCGGAGCACCGGAAACGTCGAAATCTGCCGTTACGCCTACATTATAATTGCCTGTTGTAATATCGGGAAAGTTTTGCGCCAGGAGCGAGAAGCAAAATTTCTTATTCACCGTATCTAATGAAGACGTGGTAGATGTCGTATAAACAACTGTTCCATTGGAATCGTACACTTTTAACGTAAGATTTTTCAGCGTTGCACTTATGCCGCCGGAATTGGGTAACGTATAGTTACCGCAAACACTGAGGGGAAGAGTGGGGCATACGGCATAAAGCGGATCTAAAGTTACGGAGCCGACAAAATTTTCGTTAGAATGCAGAAAACAAAGGTCATCAATATAAGCGTACCCAAAATGACCGCCCAAACCACAGCGCGAAGCCAAAAATTCTACGGTAAACTCCTCATTGTTGGGGATGGAAGAAATATCCAAAATACCCGATTGCCAGTTGGCCGTGTACAAAGTAACATATCCATAGCTGCCTTCCGGAACTTTTGTGAAAATACAGTTTTTTTCGTCGCCAACCAGACAGAACTCACTGACAACCTGATTGTTCTTATTGAGGATCCGCGCTTTAAAATAAGCTTGATTGTCCGTGTGACTGGTATCGTAAACAGATTGTAAAACCGCTTTATAATTGAATTTTAAAAAGTTTTCGTTGTTTGTTTTAAATCTTTTTCCCTGCGCAATAGCGCCATACGTACCCGAATTTTCGAAATTAAGTTTTAGGGCATACTGGTCAAACGCTTTGATGTCGCCCATAAAACGGTCAATAAGATTCGAAGGAACGGAGCTCGCCATCAAATTCGTATCCGACGGATTGTATTGCGGGATAAAACTATCTGCAGTATTCGAAATCGATTTACATTGGGTGGGACCGGGCGGATCGCCAATATTGTAGAGAAAATCTTTAATAAACTTGGCACCGCCCACCGTTTGGGTCTGTTCGAAACCACCGTTGGTGCAAAGTTCGACGGGGATTTGCGTGGCTTTCATCATCCCGAGCCTTTCATTTTCGGTTTTGCGCTTTCTTTCTGCTAAAAATTTTAATTTTTCAGTATTGTTTTTGATGATTTTTCCCGAAGCGTTTTCGAAAATGCCGTTTCGAAGATAATTTGTTGTATCCGACGGTTTCGTCTGGGAGAATGTAATTTGAAATAAAGACAGAAAAACGAACAGGTAAAATTTCTTCATCAACTAAAAATTAAAATTTGAAATGTTAAGCATATCTTAAAAGTTTCTTAAAAAAAACTTAACAAATATAAATAAAAAAGCGGTACAGGAAATTTTTTCGTTTTGAGTAAGTGATTGCAGATTTCTGGGCTTTTTTGGCCAAAAAAATTCCCCTTCGAACGAATTGAAGAGGATTTTTTTTAAGTTGAGAAATAAGCAAATTATTTAATAATTTTCTGCGTCGAAACTCCGGATTTTGTTTGAATTTTTAAAAGATAAACGCCTTTTGCATTTTGAGAGAAATCGATGCTGTTCGTGTTCACCACAGATTTCAACAATTTTCCCTCCATGCTGTACACTTCTAATTTTTCTACTTTTTCGGCAGAGCTGATTTTCAATAGATCTTTCACCGGATTCGGATAGACTTTGATCTGATTTTTTGACACATCAGAAACCGCCAAACCGGTTTTAGAAAAACGAATATTATCGATTCTTAATGCCGAATTATTTTCCACCGGAGGCGTCACATTTCCGAAACCAAAATAATAAACACCTTCCGCCGAGGCCGTAAAGGTCGAAGTATATTCGGTATACGTGTTGCCACTGATTTGGTTTGAACTTAACTCCTGCGTGATGGCATCTTTTTCCGGCGCATCGGCCACACTCACTTTCAGGGTTGCGGGCGAGGCGCTTGCGCTGCTCATTTCGGCAAAATATTTAATTTCTACCGTTTCGTTCGCCAACAATTTAATGGGATAGGAGAAAATCCAGTCGTTTTTTGCGTAGGTTTTGCTCGTGTTGTTAAAAACATAACCGTCGCCGTTCTGCGCCGCGCCGCTTCCGTTAATCCACGTGCCGGAAGTCCAGCCATCCGAATCGTATTCGCCATAGTTTTCGGCCGTGTATTCAAAATCATAAGAATAGGGAAGAATTGCCGCCGTAAAAACAGATTTCGGGCCTGCCCAACCCGAGCCACAGTCTGCATTTTTCAGAAAAAACTGATAGCGCGTGCCGGGCTGGAGGTTATCAAAGTTTTTCGTCGTCGCAGTCTGAATGCCATTCGAAGAAACCGGCGTCACAAAATCCGTCAGTCCCAAATCGTAATTTGTGATTCCGGCGGTCGAAGTCCAGGCGGCCGTAAAACTTTTATCCGTTAAATTGGTCGCAGTGAAACCTGAAAGATCGGGCATTATGCAGTTCGCGGAGTTGCTCAGGTAGAGATCATCCAGCGCCAAAAAATAACCGTCCGTTGTATTGTTAACAAATGCCAGATAGATGGTTTTTCCTTTATATGCAGACAAATCCAGACTTCGCGAATTATACTCGTAAGCCTGTTCTCCGTCAACGCTCAACACCGTGGTAGTGAAGCTTCCCACCTGGTTGTTGGTTTCGGAAACTTTGATGTCATAAGAATCTGTAAAATCAAAATCATAAGACTTTGCCTTCCAGTATAAAGTCGGAGTGCCGTCGCTTGGTACCGTAATCGACGGCGTGATGAGCCAGTCGTTCGACGTTCCGGCCGGATCGTACGAAGAGGTGCTGAAAGCGATTTTATTGTCGTAACCATCATAAAACTGAATCCAGGCTTCGGTGTTGAACTCCTGAACGGGCGCCCATTCTGCAACCGTGTTTCCGTCCGCATTGATGGTGGTGTAAGCGGAAAGCGGAGTTCCGTTATTGTTTTCAAAACCGCTGCTGAAAATCTGGGCCTGGAACTGAATCATCAGCGCCAAAGCCGCAAGAGATAGAATTTTTCGTTTCATTGAGAAATTATTTAAAAATAAAAATTGAGTGATTATTTTATGAAAGGTTTCATTTCGTTCTCTATCTGTTTGCGCAGATCCATCAGTTTCACGGCATATTGTTCCATTTGGAGATCCTGCTCCGTTGTTGGAACAAATTTCGGGACTTCCACGGAATTGCCTTCGTCATCCACCGCGACAAATACAATAATGCAGTGCGTTTTTTTTCGAATTCCTTCCGCTTGATGTTTCGCGAAAAAACGTTGATGGCGATATGCATGCTCGTTCTTCCCGTGTAGATTACCTGCGCTTCCACCTTCACGATGTGGCCAATTTTGATGGGCGAATAAAACCGGATTCCACCCACATAAACCGTCACGCAGTAACTCGAACTCCAGGAACTTGCACACGCGTAACCGGCCTGGTCGATCCATTTCATTACACTTCCGCCATGAACATTTCCGCCGTAATTAACGTCGCTGGGTTCCGATATAAACTGAAAAGTTGTTTTATTTTGCATCATAATTTTTTACTTTACAAATATCCATAAATTTTTTCCTTGAGGAACAAAATCCTCTTTTCTTCCGCAAATGGATTTATAATTAAGGTTTTCGCCACCAAATAATAGCTCTTAAAAACTTAATACTTTCTGTGAAGTTTCATGTTTTGAACTTCAAAAACACTTTTAAAATATCTTACGAAGGATTTTTAGAATCCCTTTTATAATGGAATACCGCTCAATACCCGCTTCCGATTCTATATTTATTGGCTAAATTTGAATATGCAAAAAGTATTTTACCTCAAAACCTGCGGAACCTGTACCAAAATTCTTAACCGTTTCGATCTTTCCGACTGGACGCTGCGGGAAATAAAATCGCAACCGGTCACGCCGGACGAACTCACGGAAATGTATGCACTCACAAATTCTTACGAGGTTCTTTTCAGCAGAAGATCTACGCAGATTAAGGCTCAAGATATTGACGTGAAATCTTTAAAAGAAAATGATTTTAAAAAACTACTTTTAAATCATTATTCGTTTTTAAAAAGGCCGGTTTTCCTTGCCGATAAACAAATTTTTATTGGAAACGAAAAACAGAATCTAGAAAACCTGGAAAATTTTTTCGCACCATGATATAATTAGTATTTCTCATCTTTTTTTCGGTGACGCTTTCTGCGCAGACAGTGTACAAAACACCGTCCGGCGCCAAATATCATCTGGCAGACTGCAGAATGGTGAAAAATGTTTCTGCTTCCTTATCACTCAAGAAAGCCGTTTAAAGTGGATTAACGCGGTGCAAATTCTGCAGACTGCCAATCTACGGCAGTACTGGTAATTCGAAACCGAGAAAGGTAGCGGGAACAAATTCGGAAAACCAATGTTTCGGACGAACCCAAAAGGGATTGCGGTGTAAAAGAAAAACAAAGATCAGCAACAACTTCTGTTTCAGCAGCTGCCGAATTAGGAGTGTCAAAATTTCAGAAATCGAAACGTTTTTGCACTTTTAAAATGACTTATTTTCCATCTAATCAGTTCGGTGCGAAATTTTGTCCGAAAATGAGACGTGGTATTTTTTTTGTGATTCAACTGGTACGATTACTCAAAATTGTTTAACCTTAAAAATTAAATGTTATGAATAATTTAAGCAGAAGAACGAATTTCTTTGATGATTTCTTTACGAACGAACTGCTGGATTTCAAGCGCGCAGGTTTCCCCGAAACAGGTTTAACGTCGCCTTCAGTGAATGTGAAAGAGGACGCAGATCGTTTCCAGATTATGGTAGCGGCGCCCGGCATTAAAAAAGAAAATTTCAACATCAATTTAGAAAAAAACATTCTCACCATTTCCAGCGAAAACAAAACGGAAAATGAAGAAGTTGACGAAAACGGAACCTTTACGCGAAGAGAATTTAATTATAATTCTTTCAGCCGGTCCTTCACTTTGCCCGAAACGGTGGAATCCGAAAAAATTGAAGCCACATACGAGGACGGTATCTTAAACGTCACCGTGCCGAAAAAAGAAGAAAGCACACAGGTTTTAAAGACCATCGAAGTGAAATAACAAAGTTTGGTTCAATGAAAACGGTCTCCTCAAAAATTTGAGGAGACCGTTTTTTATTTGTGTCTTCTTTCTTCCAGCCAGTTATAAACGCCGATGCTCACAAGCGCCCCGAATAAATAATAACCTGTGGTCATCCATTTTTTCTGGCTCGTGTTCGTCGCTTTATTATGATCCAAAACCTGATCTGCCAAACCTATCGTACCTGCCGCACCGAGAAGTCCCGTTCCCAATGTTTTCGCCAGCATTTCCGACGAAGTGGTAGACGTGGCCAAAGTGGAGAATAAGACGGCGTTCGATAAAATATTTCCGCCCATTGCCGCAGCAAAAACCTGATCTTCGTGCGGAAGATCCACATCTATTTTGTCCAGCGAGGTTTTCACCGCTTCTTCACCCACCTGATCGAGATTGGGCGCGCCCACAATATATTTTTTGAAAAGCTGATGAACTCCCGTCAACGCCAAAGACCCTGCTAAACCTGCGATACTTCTGTTAATATTCGACATAATGTAATTTTTTTTAATGTCTGAAACCGTGTGCGAAAATAATGCCACACAAAAAAAGCAGATAAATTTTTTCATCTGCTTTTAAGTTTTCAAACTTATTCCTTTTTAAACAAACGGCAACTTCACGATTTTTGCCGGAATATTTTTGTTTCGGATCTGGATAAAAATATCCGAACCCACTTTGAAATGGTCTTTTGCAACATACGCCAAACCGATCCCGATCTTTTTCATCGGACTCATCGTTCCCGAAGTAACTTTCCCAATTGCGTTGCCGTCTGCATCGACGACAAGGTAATCGTGGCGCGGGATGGCTTTTTCCTGCATTTCGAAACCGACTAATTTTCGCGTAATGCCTTCTTCTTTTTGTTTCGCTAGCGTTTCTTTGTCCACAAAATCCTTCTCGAATTTCGTGATCCAACCCAAACCAGCTTCGAGTGGCGAAGTCGTATCGTCAATGTCGTTTCCGTACAGGCAGAAGCCTTTTTCCAAACGCAAAGTGTCTCTGGACGCTAATCCGCAGGGAATCAAGCCAAATTCTTCGCCGGCTTCCGTTAAGGCTTCCCAGATTTTTACGGCGTTTTCGTTTTTAAAATAGATCTCAAAACCGCCACTTCCCGTATACCCGGTGTTCGAAATAATCACATCGTCCACGCCCGCGATTTTCCCCACCGTAAAATGATAGTACGCAAGTTCGGAGAGGTTAATATCGGTTAGTTTTTGCAGCGTTTCTGTAGCTTTTGGCCCCTGAATGGCGATCAGCGACATTTCCTCAGACGCGTTCGTCAGTTTTGCGCCAAATTTTTCGTTGTATTTCGAAATGTGATTCCAGTCTTTCTCAATGTTCGAGGCGTTTACCACCACAAAATATTTTTCGTCGGTCATTTTATAAACAATAAGGTCGTCCACAATCCCGCCTTTTCCATTCGGCAAACACGTGTACTGCGCCTTTCCGTTTTCCAGCGCGTCCACATTATTTGTGCCTATAAATTGCAGCAGATCCTTTGCAGCAGGACCGTCCACAAAAAACTGACCCATGTGCGAAACATCAAAAATTCCTACTTTTTCGCGCACCGCAAAATGCTCCTCGGTTACGCCAGTGTATTGCACAGGCATTTCAAAACCTGCAAAAGGCACCATTTTCGCGCCCAAAGACACGTGTTTATCGTACAAAGCCGTCTTATTCATCTTTTATTTTTATTAATTTATTTCTTTTTTAGAAGCATCAAAGTGGGTTTCTCGTGCGAAGGTTCGTCCCGCTTTCCGCTCTATCTTTTTTTTGCCGCGCCGAAACCCTTCCAAAAAAAGGATGCCGCTGCAATCGGGGCTAAAATCCAATTTCGTTATATTTTCCTAAAAACAACCATCAACCATCAACCATCCAACATTAAATATCACAAATGCTCCTTATATTCCTTCAAAATTATCTTAAACCATTCTGTAAAATGTTCCGGATTTTCCAGCATTTCTTTTTCCAGATTTTCCATCGTAATATACCGCACGTCGGAAACTTCCTCCGGGTTCATCTCAAACTCGCCGTCGAAATCTCCCGTAAATACGTGATCCAGCTCGTGTTCCCACAAGTTTTGTCCCACGTCTGCTTTATAAATAAAATGAAATTTCGGGCTTAATTCCGCTTCGATGCCGAGTTCTTCTTTCATGCGGCGTTTTGCGCCTTCCAGATAGGTTTCGTTGCTTCTTGGGTGTGAACAAACGGCGTTCGTCCATTGATTGGGAGAATGGTATTTGGTGGCGGCGCGTTTCTGCAAAAGCATTTCGCCCTTTTCATTAAACAGGAAAACCGAGAAAGCGCGGTGAAGCATTCCGTTTTCGTGCGCCTGCATTTTTTCCATCAAGCCGAGGATTTCGTCGTTTTCTGAGACTAAAACTACCTGTTCTTCCATAACTCACAAAATTAAGTTTTAAAAGTTAGGTAATAAAATTTTTGTGAAAAATTTATAATTTCAAATACGGCTTTTGCAAAAGGGATTGCAGCGGAAATCCCGCAGCAGGAAAGGGGAAAGCTGGGGCGCGAGGAATTGCAGCGGAAAGCCCGACCCGCAAGCCCCGGCATTCAGCGTGGGCGCGGGATTGCCCCTAAAATTGCAGAAATAATTGATAATCATCTGTGCATCAAGGAAAATTCGTACTTTTGCCCCTTAAAATTTTGATGATGGAATTAGAATATAAAGACCATTTAAGTCCCATGCTGAAAGGCGATATTAAGAATTATCTGATTGATATCGACGGCACGATTACCGATGATGTACCCAATGAAGAGCCGGAAAGAATGGTCGATTGTGTGCCGTATCCCGATGCACTCGAAACGATAAACCGGTGGTACGAGCAGGGTCATATTATTTGTTTTTTCACCTCAAGAACCGAAAACCTGAAACAGATTACGATCGACTGGCTCGATAAACACGGCTTTAAATATCACACGGTGCTCTGTGGAAAACCGCGCGGCGGAAATTATCACTGGATCGATAATCACCTCGTAAAAGCCACAAGATACAAAGGTAAATTCACCGACATGGTAGAGAAACAGGTAACTATTGAAGTTTTTAAAGATTAAATGATGAAGGTATTAGCAAACGACGGGTTAGATCAATCCGGGATTGACGCGTTAACAGAAAAAGGTTTTGAAGTGCTCACAAAAAAAGTTCCGCAGGAATTTTTGATCGATTACATCAATGAAAATAAAATTAGAACGGTTTTGGTTCGCAGTGCGACGCAGGTTCGTAAAGACCTGATCGACGCGTGTCCAACCCTCGAAATCATCGGCAGAGGCGGTGTGGGAATGGATAATATTGATGTGGATTATGCACGGTCGAAGAATATTCATGTCATCAACACGCCCTCCGCATCTTCGGAATCTGTGGCCGAACTGGTTTTTGCACACTTGTTTTCGGGAGCGCGGTTTTTGCAGGACTCAAACCGTAAAATGCCTCTCTTAGGCGACTCTGAATTTGCAAAACTGAAAAAATCTTACGAAAAAGGTATCGAACTTCGGGGTAAAACCATCGGCATTATCGGCATGGGAAGAATTGGCCAGGAGGTGGCGCGGATGGCTTTGGGTTTGGGGATGCGCGTTGTGGCGGCCGACAGCAATGTTGGCAGAGCCAGCATCAAAGTGAAGTTTTACAACAATCAGTTCATCAACGTCGATATCGAGACAGAACCGATCGAAGGAGTTTTGAAACATGCAGATTTTATTACGCTTCACGTGCCGGGTCAGAAAAACGGCTACATTATTTCGGCACCGGAATTTGCACAGATGAAAGACGGAGTGGCCATTGTAAACTGCTCGCGTGGCGGTGTGATAGATGAAGAAGCTTTGGTTTCGGCTTTAAATTCGGGCAAAGTGGCTTTCGCCGGGCTGGATGTTTTCATGAACGAACCTACGCCTTCAAAAGAAATTTTAAGCCATCCGAAAATCTCGCTGACGCCGCATACAGGCGCGTCCACGCTCGAAGCACAGGACAGAATCGGACTTTCTCTTGCAGAACAGATTTGCAGTATTTTGCAGGTGCACTAAACAAAAAATTTCCTTTAATATATTGAAGAACGCGTCGGGAGATGCGTTCTTTTTTAATTATTAAGCTGGAATTTTACGCAACAAAAAACCCGAAAAAAATTCCGGGTCTATTTTTTTATAAATTGGCTATTTAGTTTTCAGCAAATCTCTGATCTCTGTTAACAAAACCTCTTCCTTTGTAGGTCCTGCCGGAGCAACTTCTGCCGGTTTGTTTATGCGGTTGGCCGCTTTGATGACCCAAAATAAAACCAGGGCAATACACAGGAAACTGATGACCGCAGAAAGGAAATTTCCGTAGGCAACACCGTTCCAGGTTAGTTTTGCAATATTTTCTGCACCCGCAGCTTTCAAGGCGGGGTTCAACAACAAGGGCGTGATCACATCTTCGACGAGTGAAGTTACAATTTTACCGAACGCAGCACCGATGATCACCGCAACGGCGAGATCCATTACATTTCCTTTGAATGCAAAATCTTTAAATTCCTTTACTAATCCCATAATTTATATTTTTAATGTTAATATTCAAAAATAAGATTTTATTTTAGATATACCGCGCCGAAAGCCTCTAATTCATGAGCGCGGAAGCGAAGCGCATAAAATAAATTTTTGCTAAATTGAACTTAAATAAAAAACAATGAAAATATTTTCCGCGGCGCAGATCAGTAGGTGTGATGATTTTACGATCACGCACGAACCAGTTACTTCTTTAAATCTCATGGAGCGCGCGGCAAAAGCCAGTGTCGCATGGATTTCCGAGCAATACCGCGACGCAGGGACTTTCTATATTTTTTGTGGCAACGGAAATAATGGCGGCGATGGTTTTGCGATAGCGCGTCTGCTTTATGAAAATGGATTTAACGTCAATGTTTTTTCGGAGGATCAAAACGCAAAGATGTCCGGGCAGACCGAAGTTAATTTTAAAAAAGTAAAAGCCCTTGCCGAGATTGTTTGTCGGGATTTTAGAGATATTAAAAACAGTCAGGTCAAAGAAAATTCAGTCATCATCGATGCACTTTTCGGTACGGGGCTCAACCGAAAAGTTGAAGGTGTTTACGCAGAAATTATTCAGGTTTTAAATGAAATTGCTATCCCGAAGATTGCCATCGATATTCCTTCCGGCTTGTTTGCCGATAAAATGGCGGCGGAAAATGCGGTTATCTTTAAAGCCGATGACACCTTAAGTTTTCAGTTCTGGAAGATATCGTTCCTGCATCCCGAAACCGGCAAATACTGTGGTAATGTTCATATTTTAGATATAGGATTGAGTCGCGATTTTATCAAAAATGAACCTTCGGATGATTTTGTGATTGATGAAACCTTAATCCCTAAAATCTATAGACCTCGAAATGATTTTTCCCACAAGGGGAACTTCGGGAAAACCACAATCGTGGCCGGTAGTTTCGGAAAAACGGGTGCCGCGGTCTTAGCCACAAAAGCTGCCTTACGAACAGGAAGCGGAATTACGGTGACGCGTGCGCCAAGATGTGGCTATGAGATTTTACAAACGACTTGCTCCGAAGCCATGTTTCTCCCGGGTGGTGATGATTTTGTCGCGGAAATTTTCCTCGAAGATGATTTCGTGGCGGGAATCGGTCCGGGTTTGGGCACCGGGGAGAAAACGAAAAAAGCACTTTTAAGATTTTTGAAAGATTATTCCAGACCACTGGTTTTGGATGCTGATGCTTTAAACATGCTGGCGGAAAACACGGAAAACATAAAATTGATTCCGAAAAACTCCATCATCACGCCGCATCCGAAAGAATTTGAACGGCTTTTCGGTAAAACTGCAGATTCATTTGAACGCCTGGAATTAGGTCGAAAAAAAGCGGCTGAACTCCAGATTTTTATTGTTTTAAAAGATCATCACACGCAGGTCATCACGCCCGCGAACGAGGTTTATTATAATCTCACCGGAAATTCCGGTATGGCAAAAGGCGGAAGCGGCGATGTGCTTTTGGGTATCATTACATCGCTTCTAGCGCAAAATTATTCTCCCAAAAATGCTGCGATATTCGGCGTTTGGCTCCACGGGAAATCAGGCGATTTTGCCGCCGAAAAATATTCCAAAGAAGCCATGTTGCCGGGTGATCTGATCGGTGAACTCGGAAATGTTTTCAAAATTTTAGCATAAGAAAATCCTCTCAGATTTCGGAGAGGAATTGATTTTCTTTTTTTAAAGTGAAATTAGTCCGGTTTTTCGTTTTCTTCTTCCGTGATCATACGGTTTTTCGATGTCCACATAATTACAAACCCGGCAAGCATGAAAGGAATGGAGAGGACCTGGCCTGTATTTAAGCCGGCGAAGTGAATGAATTCGTCGCCCTGCGGTTCCTTTAAAAATTCGACAAAGAATCTCACGGCCCAAAGAATAATAAAGAACAAGCCGAAAAGCCAGCCCTGTTGGTATTTCTTTTTTGTGTATCGGTACAGGATCCAAAGCAAAACGAAGAGTAAAAAATAACCCGCCGCTTCAAATAGCTGGGTTGGATAGCGCGGAACGATCGGTCCGTATTCTGAACTTTGCTGCGGAAACAAAACGGCGAACGGTGAATTTTCCGGCGCGGCTTTTCCGATGATTTCTGAATTGAAAAAATTCCCGATTCTAACAAACGCACCGCCCAGGGCAACCGGAATCCCGATTCTGTCGTACACCCAAAAAGGATTTTTGCGGATGATTTTATAAGCGTAATAAAGCGTCGTAAAAATCAACGCGATGGTCGCGCCGTGACTCGCCAGGCCGGAAAAGCCGGTGAACTCGAAAGTTGGCTTTGTGCGGATCGGTAAAAATACGGACCAGAAATCTTCTTTGAACAATTCGGGCTGATAAAAAATGACGTGGCCTAAGCGCGCACCCAAAATGGTTCCGACCAAAGTCCAGGTGAAAAGCGGTTCAACATATTTTTCGTTAACGCCATCAATTTTGTAAATTTTTGTCATTAAAAAATAGCCCAGGCCGAAGGCGAAAATAAACATCAAACTGTAATAATGCAGGGTGATGGGTCCTAAATGTATTCCGGTGGACGGATCCCAGGTCGTGTATAATAATGTCAGCATATAATTGAATTCAAAAATTAAAAAATAAAATTTGCGTGTTTAATATTTCGGTGGCACCGGATCATAACCTTCGCCGCCCCAGGGGTGGCATCTTGCGATCCTTTTCGCGCCCAGCCACAAACCTTTTACCGGACCATGAATCTTCAGCGCTTGCACCATATAATGAGAGCAGGTAGGTTCATATCGGCAATTTTTCGGGAGCAGAGGCGAGATGAACCACTGATAAATTTTTATCAGAACAACCAAAGGAAATGTGATGATTTTGTTGAACATGCAGTTGCAAAAATAACTAAATAGTTTAAATTTGTTCTACCTTTCTCTTTAAACTTACTTTTCCGCCAACTTTACTTTCGCTGCGGAAAACAATTTACCACCCCTAAAATTTAGAACTTGAATAACACCAATAATATCCCACTTGCCGAAAAAATGCGACCCCGAAATCTCGATGAGGTTCTCGGCCAGGAACACTTAACGGGCAAAACCGGTACTATCCGGAAGATGCTGGAGAACGACACCTTAAATTCTCTCATTCTGTGGGGACCGCCCGGAACGGGAAAAACGACGTTGGCGGAAATTATTTCGGAGAAATCCGGACGGAAATTTTTTAAACTTTCTGCCGTTTCGAGTGGGGTGAAAGACGTGCGCGAAGTGATTGAAGATGCCAAAAAGCAAAATCTTTTTTCCGGAAAATCACCCATTTTATTTATCGACGAAATTCACCGTTTCAACAAATCGCAGCAGGATTCCTTGCTTCACGCCGTAGAAAAAGGCTGGATCGTGCTGATTGGTGCGACGACGGAAAACCCCAGCTTCGAGGTCGTTTCGGCTCTTTTATCGCGGAGTCAGGTTTATGTTTTGAAATCATTGAGCTTCAAAAAACTGGAAGAACTGGCTGAAATAACGTTAAAGAATTACAATGAAGCGGAACAAACGCAATTTAAGATTAAAGACAAACAGGCGTTCATTCAATATTCCGGTGGCGACGCGAGAAAGCTCATCAATTCTATAGAAATTGTTTTAAATCAGTTCAAAAATTCCGATAAAAAAGAAATTGAGAATCAAGATGTGCTCGATGTTCTGCAGGAAACGATGGCGCTATACGATAAAAACGGGGAGCAGCATTACGATATTATTTCCGCGTTCATCAAATCGATGCGGGGTTCGGATCCGAACGGTGCCGTTTATTGGCTTGCGCGAATGTTGGTTGGTGGCGAAGACATTAAGTTCATAGCGAGACGCATGCTGATCCTGGCTTCAGAAGATATTGGGCTGGCCAACCCGAACGCGCTGATCATGGCGAACAACTGTTTCCAGGCAATCAACATCATCGGAAATCCAGAAGCGCGCATTATTTTGAGTGAGACAGCGGTTTATCTGGCGGTTTCGCCGAAAAGCAATTCCACGTATATGGCGATCAATGAAGCGATGTCTTTTGTGAAAAAAACCGGAAATCTGCCCGTTCCGCTGCACCTGAGAAATGCGCCCACGAAATTAATGAAGGATTTGGATTACGGCAAAGATTACGGCTATGCGCATTCGCACGCGGGAAATTTCGTCGATCTGGAATTTTTACCCGACGAAATTAAAGGAACAAGATTTTACGAGCCCGGAAAAAACACCACCGAAAATAAAATTGCGGAGGAACTGAAGAAAAAGTGGAAAGGGAAATATTAAGACCAACACATTTAAAAATAATTCAACATCTGGCTGATTGTCAGGTGTTTTTTTTACCTTTAATTTAAATTTCACGTGATGAAAAAAATCTCTTTCTTTTTGGTGCTCAGTCTTTTTCCGCTTCTTCTTTTTTCTCAGGTCAAAATCGAAAACAAAGGTTTGGTGGAGCATGAACTGAAGAACTATGCGAAAATGATCAACTTTAATGTGAATCCCAACACCTTAAATTACAATATCAAATACCAAAGAATGGATTTGAATTTGGATCCGGCGGTTTTATATATTTCGGGTTCCGTAACTTCTCATTTTTTGCCCAATCAAAATATGTCCAGTATTTATTTTGATTTTACCGACCAGATTCCTGTGTCTGAAGTTTTGTATCACGGAACGAATCTGGCTTTTCAGCAGCTCGCGACGAAAGAACTCAAAATCGATTTTCCCACGACGCTGCCGGCGAATACTTTAGATTCTTTAACGGTGAAATATGCCGGCGTTCCGGATAATTCCGGCAGAACTTCCTTTTACGCCCAAACGCACAATGGAAGCCCCGTTTTAGCCACTTTGTCTGAACCTTACGGCGCGCAAAACTGGTTTGCTACGAAACAAAGCATGAACGACAAGATCGATCGTGTAGATTTTAAAATTACAGCGCCCGATCAGTACAGCGTCGCTGCGAACGGCAAATTCATGTCGGAATCTTTGGTGGCAGGGAGCAAAAAAGTTACTTTCTGGCGCACGCAATATCCGACGGCAGCGTACTTGGTCGCTTTATCCATCGGCGATTTCATCAAAACAAACGATGTGATCGGAAATGCGTCTTTTCCCTTTGTTAATTATATTTATCCCGACACGAGCGCGAATCCGGCGGTGCAGGACAATTTAGAATGGACGAAAACGTGCATGACTATTTTTGAAACTTATTTTGGAAGTTATCCCTTTTCCAGCGAAAAGTACGGCCACATGGAATTTGCCGTGGGTGGCGCGGCGATGGAGCATCAAACCATGTCGTCAATGAATTCCTTTGCAAAATCGACGATCGCGCATGAGCTTGCCCATCAATGGTTTGGCGACAAAATTACGTGCGGCGCGTGGAACGATATCTGGCTTAACGAAGGTTTTGCAACGTTTGGCGAACAGCTTATTTACGAGAAAAACCTAATGACACCGGACGAATTCAGGGCGCATCTGGCTAATCAAATCAACACGATAACGAGTCTTCCGAATGGAAAAATTTATGTGAACGACAGCGATCTGCCCAACGTGGCAACTGTTTTTAGTGGTCGTTTAACGTACGTTAAAGGCGGTTTTGCGGTGCGCATGATCAAATGGATTTTGGGCGAGGAGGCTTTTTACCAAATGCTGAAAGACTATACATCAAATCCTGCATTTGCGTATCAGTACGCGAAAACGGAAGATTTCAAAAATCAAATTATGCTTTCCACAGGAAAAGATTTTACGGGATTTTTCAACGACTGGATTTACGGCGAAGGATACCCGACTTATACTATAAAATGGAATCAGTTGGTCGGAAGTCAAAATGTCGAATTTTTAGTATCGCAAACGCAAAGCGATCCGTCCGTTAATTTTTTTGAATTGCCTTTGCAGATCAGTGTTACGGGAACAAACGGTGAAATGGCCGAGTTGGTTTTAAACAATACGGCCAACAACCAAAGTTTTTCGAAATCCATCAATTTTCAGGTGGCGAGTGTGGCGTTTAATAAAGATTATGAAATCATTGAAAAAAATTCCACGGTAATTTTCGATCCGGCTTTAGCTACAAATAGCGCCGTTAAGGAGGAACTTATTTTATATCCGAATCCCGTGAAAGAGGAATTGAATTTTAAAGGAATTTCCAAAACGACGAATTACGAAATCTTTTCTCTGGACGGAAAACTCATCAAAAAAGGAAAATATACGCCTTCTCAACCGATCAACGTTGCTGCGCTTTCACCCGGAATTTATATCATTAAAATAGCCGGCAGAAACATGAAGTTTACGAAAAACTAGAAAAATTTAAAGGTGTAGAATTAATGCGCGGAACTTATTTTAAAACGACGTGTTTTAGTGTTTTCTGCGCGTCCGGATTCAGTTTGATGTCATCCGTTCTTTTCGTAATGCCTTTTCGTTGATCTTCCGTAACGGTCCAGATATTCAGAAATTTCTGACCGTTATTTTCGATGATTTCGGTTTCGATGATGGCATCGTCCACTATTTTCACCGTGGTATCTTTCACCAAAATTCCGTTTACGTAAACAGAATTGATGTCGTTTAAATTATTTTTGATGTTGAGATGCTCCAGCGAAACCGCCACCACCTCGTTTTTCTCTTTTAAAGTGATTTCGATAATACCTTCCATGGCAAAATTGGAAAAAGCACTCAATTTATCGGGCAGGCTGTCGGATTTATAAACACTGATCGCCGCTATTTCTTTAGAACTTATTAGTTTCATTTGCGTTTCGTTGGAGATCAACCCATCAATAATGTACAAAGGATAGCGGTCGCTTTTTTCTTTCAGGGAAGTCTGCTGCCCAAAACAGAACGCGGCAAATAAAGTAAAAAGTAAGATAAAGTTTTTCATGCACATCGGATATTAGGAGTTTAGAACGGTTTTTCGCGCTTTTAATTATTCTGATTTAAAAATTTCCGAGCGTTCGGAGATGCCGTTGTTGTTAAAGGCTTCGATCTGAAAATAATATGCATCGGTTCGGTCGGCGCCCGTAAAAAAGTATTCGTTTTTGCCGTAAACCATGATGCTGCCATAGAGTTTGTCCGGCGTTTTCCCGAAATAGATAACGTAACCATCGGCTTTTTCGTTCTGCTGCCATTTCATCCAGATGCTTCTTCTTTCGCCAAACTTTTTCGGATCTGCGCGCAGCGGTACAAAGTTTTGCACTTTTCCCGGTTTCTCGCCGGAGCCTTTGCCAAAAACACGAAAACCGCTCAAGGCAAATTTACCCGTGGGCATTTTCAGATTTTCCATTTTGAGATATCGTGTTTTTGCCGGCTTCTCCAGTTCAATATAATCGTGCGGCACATCTTTCGTGTTTCTGCTTTTGTCGACAAGAACTTTCCAGTTTTTTCCGTCGTTGGAGCTGTAAATTTTATACTGATGCATTTTGCCCAAAGTTTTACCCATAAATTCCACATCCTGATCCGCGTAATTAATTTGAATGGCATGGATTGTTGACATTTCGCCGAGATCGGTTTGAAACCACTCACCGGAATTTCCGGATTTGGCGGACCAATAGGTTTTGATGTCTTCATCGACGGCAAAATTCGGGTGATAGCCACCTAAAGTAGAAGATGCCGTCACGGGTTTTTCATAATTTAAAAGCATCCATCCTGTAAAAAGTCCTTTTGTGAAATCTTTGTCCTTCGCAAATTTTGGAAGCAGGGTAGGATAGTCGCCGTAAGACGTGTTGCTGTACATAACATCATCTTTGTCGAAACCGGCGGGCCAAATGCCAAGACGTCTTTCAAAATTATTTTTTACGGAGATAAAAATTGTGGAAACGTGCCACCAGGTCCCGAAATTATCCTGAAAAGTCGAACCGTGGCCCGCGCCACGCGCAAAACCGCCGGGCTTGTAGGAAAAAGGATTGTGTTGCTGATATTCGTACCCTTCCAAAGGATTTTTGGAAACATAAACGCCATCTGCATAACCGCTGAATTCCGTGGCCGGCGCGCCATACTGCATATAATATTTGCCATTGTGTTTGGTAACCCAGGCGCCTTCTACAAATGGTTGTAGGAAAACATTGTCATTATACTCACCGAATCTTTCCCAGCCGTGATCTTCGGGTTTTAATTTGATAATCGGTTTTACATAACCTTCGGACTGCATTGTTTTGGTGTTGATTTCGGTGCCCAACAGAGGCCATTCGTTGCTGGAACCCCAATAGAGATAAAGTTTATTTTTGTCTTCATCGTAATGAAACGCCGGATCCCAGGCGCCGACTTTTAAGGTGTCCACCGCAATCTTCCAGTCATCTTTTGTCGGGTTGGTGGATTTCCAGATGGGAAAATCGGATTCCCACGTGGAGCCGTAAACGTACAGGGTGTCTTTAATGGCCCAAACGGCCGGCGCATTTAAATCATGGATGTATTTCTTCTCGCGCAGAAATTTCCGGGAAACGAACTTCCAGTCCAGCATATCGTCGCTGTACCAATATCCTTCCTGATTGGTAGAAAAGAGGAACAGTTTATTCTGAAAATTAACGATCACGGGATCTGCCGTGGCACGGTGTTTTCCCTGCGAAGAAAAACTTTCGAAAGGCGTATAACCGTAATCGATATTGATGGGGTTGCAATACGTTTTCTGTTGAGAATAGGAAATGGCGAACAGGAAAAGAAAAAATACCGAAAAGGAAAGAGAAGTTTTCATAAGCGTATTTGTTGAGGTAAAAGTAAAGATAAGAAGTTACTGCGAGATAAAGCCGGCAGAAAACAAAAAAATGGCGGGACTTCCGTACTTTTCAGTTAATAAAAAAATCAGTTCACGATGAAAGATAAGAGGCAACAATTTTTGTAACTCCGTTTAAATATTGATAACTTTGAGTCCGAAAACCAATAACCTTATGAACCTCCTTCTCGCTTCTACTTCCACCCTTTACGGTGGGAACTATCTCGAATATTTAGCCGCTGAAGTAGCAGAACTCTTCGCTGGCATTGAGGAAATTATTTTTATTCCATTTGCAAGACCGGGTGGAATTTCTCACGCGGATTATACGGCAAAAGCACGCGATTTTTTTTCAAAACTAAATATTAAAGTAAAAGGCCTCCACGAATTTGAAGACAAAGTCTCTGCGGTAAATTCCGGAAAGGGCTTTTTTACAGGTGGCGGAAATACTTTCCTTTTGGTGAAAACTTTACACGATTTTGGTTTAATGAACGTTTTAAAAGAAAACGTGGAAGAGAGAAAACCTTACATGGGAACGAGTGCCGGCTCCAATATTGGCGGCCTCAATATGAAAACGACGAACGATATGCCGATCGTTTATCCGCCGAGTTTTGATACGATGGGCTTGGTGCCTTTCAACTTAAATCCGCACTATTTGGATCCCAATCCGGATTTAAAACATAACGGCGAAACGCGTGAAACGCGCATCAAAGAATTTCTAACGCAAAATGACAACAAAGTCGTCGGTCTGCGCGAAGGCAACTGGATTCGAAAAAAAGGAAATAAAACAACGGTTGAAGGAAATGAACTGACGCGTATTTTTGAAAAAGACAAAGAACCCTACGAAATTAAACCCGGAACAGAACTTTGAGTTAGTGCTGCCAGTTTTTTTCGATAATCTGCATTAAAAATTCCGGGCATTTTACCACTTTATTGGTTTTTGCATCGAGGAAAAAAAGAGTGGTTTTGGCTTCGGTGATCTTTTGTTTGGAACTGTTATAAATTTCATATTCAAATTCGATCCGCGCGCCGGGAATTTTTTTGATGAATGTATGAATTTCGAGAATTTCGTCGTAAAGTGCAGGTTTTAAATATTTAATGCTGTACTCAGAAACTGGGAGCCAAGTTCCCCCGTTTTCAATCTCGTCGTAAGACATTCCGAGCGTGCGAAAAAGTTCTACCCGGGCAACTTCAAAGTAGGTGGCGTAATGGCCGTAGTAGACGTATTTCATCGGGTCTGTTTCGGCGTAACGCACTCTAATTGAGGTAGTTGTGTGTATCATTTAAGTATGGAATTGGTCATACAAATATATTTTTAAAAAACCAATAGGGCAAAAATTTTTTTTAGAAATTTAAAAATTACATCTTTGTCTTTCCTCCAAAATCTAACATTGAAGGAAAAATTGCTGAAAGAAAATGAACGAAAATTTAACACTTATTTGGGAAAAATGTCTTCAGTTTATGAGGGATAACCTTAACGCTGCCGAAGACAACACCGACCTGAAAAAACTAGAAAACTCTTTCGATTTGCTGTTTGATAATGTACAGCCGGTATCCCTTATAAGTAACAATCTTACGCTCCTGGTTCCCAGCGATTTTTACAAAGAATATATTGAAGATAATTATCTCTCTTTACTCTCCGCGGCCCTCAAAAAAAACATCGGGAAAGGCGTGAAACTTTGGTATTCTGTGATGGAAAACCGACCAAGCGGACAGGAACAGCCCATCACTGTTAACTTCAAAGGCAAAAGCATTGCAACGCCGAAAGTTCAGGAAACTTTGCCGCCTGCATTTTCTCAGAATCTGATCAATCCGTTTGTGGTTCCGGGGATGAAGAAAGTGAACATCGATTCCAATTTGAAAGCCGATTTTTCTTTTGATAATTATGTTGAAGGTGAAAGCAACAAGTTTGCATCGACGGTGGCGAAATCCATCGCGAAAAGACCCGGTGCAACTGCCTTTAATCCTTTATTTTTACACGGCGGTTATGGCGTTGGAAAAACGCACTTAGGCCACGCCATCGGCTTGGAAGTGAAAAATGCTTTTCCGGACAAAGTGGTTCTTTATCTTTCTTCCGAGAAATTCATTCAGCAGTTTGTCTCCGCCGCGAAAGCGCATAAACAGACCGAATTTGCGAATTTCTATCAAATGGTGGACGTTCTTATTATTGATGATATTCAGTTTCTGTCCGGAAAAAAATCCACGCAGGACAGTTTCTTCCATATTTTCGATTATCTGCACCAAAACGGCAAGCAGATCATTCTAACTTCAGATAAAGCACCTGTCGATATTTTAGATATTCAGGAACGAATTGTTTCGCGATTCAAATGGGGACTTTCCGCAGAAATTAAATCGCCGGATTTCGATACCAGACGAAGAATTATCGTTGATAAGTTAAGCCGCGACGGTATTGTTTTAACGGAAGACATGCTGGATTACCTCGCCTCAGAAGTAAAAACCAACGTTCGGGAATTGATTGGCGTAATTAATTCGGTGATTGCGTATTCGACCATTTATAAGTCTGATCTGTCATTGGAATTGCTCAAAGAAACCATCAGTAAGATTGCCGCGAATCAGAAAAAAGTAATCAATATTCCTTATATTCAGGAGGTTGTGTGCGAATATTTTGGCATTGAAAGGGAACAGCTTTTATCCAAAACCCGAAAAAGAGAAATTGCTTTGCCGCGACAACTCGCAATGTATTTTGCAAAAGAGTTAACCAACGCTACCTTTACCAAAATTGGCGAAGAAATGGGCGGAAAAGATCACTCGACCGTGATGTATGCGTGCGATACCATTAAAGACGTTTCGAAAATCGATAAGGAACTGAAAAAATACGTTAAGGAATTAGGCGAAAAGATTAAACAATAATTGGCGCGTTCAATAAAAATTAAACACAAAGGGATTTTTTTAAATCTCTTTTTTTATTTGTATTTTACGGTCCTTCTAAAAATAATGATATGAAAATTTTAATGGTTTGTCTCGGAAATATATGCAGAAGCCCGCTGGCAGAAGGAATTTTAAAATCCAAACTGCCAGACGATTTTGTGGTTGATTCCGCGGGGACGCTGGAAAATAATGCGGGAAAAAGTCCGGACCGCCGCTCGTTGGAAATCGCAAAAAAATATAATATCGATATTTCGTCGCAGAAATCCCGCTGGTTTACGGCTGAGGATTTTAAGGAATACGATCGGATCTACGTGATGGACCGCAGCAATTTGAAAGATGTTTTGTCTTTAGCAAAGGATGAAAATGACCGCCGCAAAGTTTCATTGATTCTGGAAGATCAGGAAGTTCCGGATCCTTTCTGGAGCGAAATGGATGGTTTCGAAAAGGTGTATCAAATGCTCGATAAAGCTTCGGACAAGATCGCCGACGAATTGAAAAAGAAAGTTTAAAGAGCGATATACAAGAGCCAGGTTTAAATTTTTATAATGATTAAATCTGGATAAAAAACTTTACGCCGAAACATTCAAGTATTTAAGAACATAAAATCACAAAACCAAAGAACATGCTTTTCCTCATTCCTGCTTACATTTCCGAAAATTCGCCGACCGATTATTTTGCACCTTCGGTAAAGGAATACATTCTGAAAACCGATTATTTTTTCGTGGAAAACGAAAAGACGGCGCGGAAAGTCATCAAATTTTTTGCTCCCGAAAAAAAGCAGTCCGACCTTAAACTTTTTCTTTTAGACAAATATTCGGAGCGAAAGGATCTGCAGGAAGCGCAGATGCTCATGAAAAACGGTCAGGATTTCGGTTTGTTATCGGAAGCCGGTTTGCCGTGCATTGCAGACCCGGGAAATGTGATGGTGAGATGGTGCCATGAAAATGCGGTGAAAGTGATTCCAATTAACGGACCTTCGTCAATCATTTTGGCCTTGATTTCCAGCGGACTGAATGGTCAGGAATTTACGTTTCATGGCTATCTGCCAATCGACCGGTCAGCGAAAAAATCGAAAATCCAGTGGCTTGAGAACCAAGTGAATTCTACAGGTTACTCTCAGATTTTTATGGAGACGCCGTACCGCAATAATCCGCTGTTTGAGGATCTTTGTAAATTTTTATCGCCGAATATGAAGTTGTGCGTTGCGGCGAATATCAACGATCCCGTAAGCGAATTTATCAAAACTTTAAGCATTAAAGAGTGGCAGAAAAACAAACCCGAGCTGCATAAAGTCCCCGCCGTCTTTGTGATAGGAAAGTAAACTTTAACAACCATTAACAGCGCTTTTGCACCATTGTTGATTAGTATAGGGCTAAATAAATTATTATGTCTGAAAAGAAATTAGCAGGAATCTGGATGGATTCAGAAAATGCAATCGTCGTTAAAAATCATGATATTGAAAGCGCTTATAAATTTTTTGTTTGCGATCCTGTGAAAAGAGATGTACAACACGGAAATTCCAGCGAGAAAAACGCGAATAACGTAGAACAAACCAATACCGCGAAGTTTTTCAAAGATTTGGAACATTTGATCATCAACACGCAGGAACTTTATTTAACCGGAACAGGAACGATTCAGGAGCAGTTTAAAAATCATTTATCCGAAACAGCACAGTTCAAAAATTTGAAAGTTACGTTGGGAACAGACCAAAAAATGAGCGAAGAGCAGTTTTTAGAAGAAGTAAAATCGCACTTCAACGCATAAGCTTTTTTTCTATAAAAATTCAAGACCGAAAATTCAATTTTCGGTTTTTTTTATTTAATATTTTAGGCCATATTTTTTCAGAATAAAATGTAGAAGCCAAATCGGACCGACGAGGAGGAACTGCAAATCTTTCAGAAAACTCGGCTTTTTGCCTTCGATTTTGTGCCCGTAGAACTGTCCGACCCAGGATAAAATAAAAACGCCCAGAAAAACGGTCCACGAGCGGTGTTCCGATGTGATGTTGATGAGATAAACAAAATACTCCAGCACCAGCATGATCACCATCATCATCAACCCAATGCGCCAGGATAATCTGATGTAAAAAGCCGTGACCAACAGCAGCACAATCAGAGAAACGAGACTTATAGCACCGAAATATCTGATCCCAAAATGCGGCGAGGGAATAAGTGATACGAAGCCCAGCATCGACCAAAAAATCAAGGGCACACAAATCCAGTGGATTGCTTTGTTCGTGAGGTCCTGATGGCTTTCGGCATATTCTGAAAAGAGCAAATTTATTTTTCTCATGGTCCTTTATTTTGCAACTAATTTATTGAATTTTCACGTAACATTATTTTAAAGCGCTCAAAATATTTAGTCGTTTGAGAGAGGATTATGAATTTGAAATAGTGTCGTAATAATCGTATTTTTGTAGAAATTTAAAGGAATGAAAGACTTAATGGGCCAGGCGATCTGGGATTTTTATCACCATAAAAGCACAGAAGATCTGCTTACGGAAACTTCCATTTCAGAAATTGATGAACTTCCCGTGGAGTATCTCTTCCGCGGTTTTGAGGAGATGAATTTGGTGGAGAAAAAAGCGCTGGAACTGTCTACCGGAAATGTTCTGGATATTGGCGCTGGCGCGGGTTCCCACAGTTTACATCTTCAAAACGAAAAGAATTTAGACGTGCTGGCTCTGGATATATCGCCCAAAGCAATTGAAGTTTGCGGATTGCGCGGCGTGAAGAAGACTTTATGTTCAGATATTTTAGGATACTCGGGGAAAACTTTCGATACGATTCTTTTATTGATGAATGGCACCGGCGTTTTTCAATCGTTGGATAAGATCGATTTGTATCTGGAAAAACTGCATTCACTATTAAATGAAGACGGGCAGATTTTAATTGACAGTACCGACATCATTTACATGTACGACCGGGACGAAGATGGAGGCGTAATGGTTCCGGCCGATCGGTATTATGGCGAAGTCGATTATTTTGTCCATTACAAATTAGACACCGAAAAACCCATCAAATGGCTTTATCTGGATTTCGAGACGTTTAAAAGAGCTGCTGAAAATAATGGTTTTAAGATCGAAAAGATTCTGCAGGACGAAGATGCTTTTTTGGCGAGATTAAGCAAAAAGTAATTTTGCGTGGAAAAGAAAAGGTTTTGGAAAATCCAAAATCTTTCTTCTACTTTTTAAACTACCCCGTCAAAATTTTTTTTACCAAAAATTTTGCCACCCCTTCAAAGAAGGGGAATTTGGGAAGTGGTTCTGTTTATCCGATTTCAATACCATTTTCCACGGTTTCAGTCGGCGTTACAAATACCAATTTTCCTTCTGCGTTATTGGTTAAAAGCAACATTCCCTGCGATTCGATTCCGCGGATTTTTCGGGGCGCAAGGTTAAGTAAAATCATGACCTGCTTGCCAACACATTCTTCGGGGGTGAAACTTTCGGCAACGCCGGAAACGACCGTTCTTACATCAACGCCGGTATCTACGGAGAATTTCAAAAGTTTATCTGCTTTCTCCACTTTTTCGGCGGTCAATATAGTAGCTGTTCTAAGATCTATTTTGGTAAAATCATCAAACTGAATTTCTTCTTTCATCGGGTTGGCTTTTGGATTTGTTTTTTTGTTGGATTCTTTCGTGTTTTCTAATTTCTGAATCTGAAATTCGATGGTTTCATCTTCAATTTTCGAAAACAACAGTTCGGCGGCATTGATCTGATGTCCGGTTTTAATGAGGATTTTGTTGGTCTCAATTTCTTTCCAGGTCAGTTGCTGAATATTAAACATTTTCTGTAATTTTTCTGCACTGAAAGGTAAAAATGGCTCACAAATTTGTGCTAAACCAACTGCAATTTGTGCGGCGACGAAAAGAGAATTTGCCGCTTTTTCCGGATTGTCTTTGATGGTTTTCCAGGGTTCCTCAATTTGGAGAAACTGATTTCCGAAACGCGCCAAATTCATCATCGCCGTTAAAGCATTTCTAAATTCATAATGTTCCAGAAAATTTTCAACCTCGGTGGCTGCTTTCGTAATTTCGTGGAGTTCTTCGGCGTTTTCATTGCCCGCAGGAACAACTCCGGCGTAATATTTGTGAATCAAAACGGCGACTCTGTTAATGAAATTTCCGAAAATCCCGACCAATTCTGAGTTGTTTTTGGTCTGGAAATCTTTCCACGTAAAATTATTGTCTTTCGTTTCGGGGGCGGAAGAAAGCAGCGTGTACCGCAAAACATCCTGTTGTCCCGGAAATTCTTCCACATATTCGTGAGCCCAAACGGCCCAGTTCCGGGAAGTCGAGATTTTATCGTTTTCTAAATTTAAAAATTCAAAAGCCGGGACATTCGTCGGCATTTTGTAATCGCCATGGGCTTTCATCATCGCCGGAAAAATGATACAGTGAAAGACAATATTATCCTTACCGATAAAATGAATGAGGTCTGAATTTTCGTTCTGCCAGTAATCTTTCCAGTTTTTCCCGTTTTTTTCCGCCCATTCCTGAGTGAAAGAAATATAACCGATTGGCGCATCGAACCAAACATACAAAACTTTTCCGTCCGCGCCGGGAAGTGGAACGGGGACGCCCCAATTCAGATCTCGCGTCATCGCTCTGGCTTTCAAACCATCGGTCAGCCAGGATTTTACCTGTCCGTAAACGTTGGGCTTCCAGTCCTCTTTATGTCCTTCGATAATCCATCCGTTCAGGAAATCTTCGTAATCATTCAACGGAAGATACCAGTTTTTGGTTTCCTTCAAAATGGGAACATTTCCACTCAGCATAGATCTGGGATTGATCAGTTCTGAGGGAGAAAGGGTAGTGCCGCATTTCTCGCACTGGTCGCCGTAGGCATTTTCGTTGCCGCAGTTCGGGCAGGTTCCCACAATATAACGGTCCGCCAGAAATTCGTTCGCCTGCTCATCGAAATACTGCTCGGAAATTTCTTCGATGAACTTATCTTTATTGTAAAGCGTCGTAAAAAAGTCCTGACTTACCTGCGTATGTTTAGGCGAAGTGGTTCGGGAATATTCGTCAAAAGAAATTCCCAGATCCTGAAATGATTTTTTAATAATGCCGTGATATTTGTCGACGATATCCTGGGGCGAAACCCCTTCTTTTTTCGCACGAATGGTAATGGGAATTCCATGTTCATCGGACCCGCAAATAAAGGCGACGTCTTTTCGCAATCTTCTCTGAAAGCGTGCGTAAACATCGGCCGGAATATAAACACCGGCTAAATGACCAATATGCACAGGACCATTTGCGTACGGCAATGCTGCCGTTATCATCTTTCTATCTGACATTAATCTAATTTTTGCAAATATAGGCGTTATGCGAGTTAATTAAAAATCAATGTTTACGATTTAAAGCTTTTAAGCAGTTATAATATCTTTAAGACCGTCAGTGTATTTTTTGTTTTGAATAATTTTTTGTTTAAAAGAAATTAAGATTTTTATAAAGCGTAATCAGGTGTTTTATTTTTATTGTACTTTTATATTGGAAAACCGGCGAAAATTGTTTTAAATGAATGAAATGTCGGCGATTCCAATTTTTTCTGGTCATTAGTGTTTTTGTTTTTTTAAAACTTTAAAAATGAAAAGCTATTTATTCCTCCTTCCATTTTTCGCACTCGCTGCATCGGTGAAGGCGCAGAGTCTGCAGATCGATCAGCTCAAAAAAGAACTGGCGGCCCACCCAAAGCAGGATACCTTTCGCGTGAACAGACTGAACGAACTGGCTTTTGATCTCTCTTTAAAATCCGAAGACAGGGCGAAATTCGCGGAAGAAGCAAAAAAAATCGCGACTAAAATTAATTACGCGGCAGGAAAGGGAAACGCTTTGGTTTCGCTTGCGTTGGTAAAAGGGAGGGACGGACGAAGCGAGGAGTTTTCAAAATTGATAGAGGAAGCAAAGAGCATCGCAGGAGAAACGAAGAATACTGAACTCGTCGCCAGCATTTTCATGGTGGAAGGAATGGTTAACGATAATCTGCAACAAAAACTAAAGCTGCTCCTGAAGGCGGATTCGGCCGCTGCAAAATCTTCGGATCACATCCTGCAGTCGCGCGCAAATTATGTTTTGGCCAATACTTATGTGACGGCCTTCAGCAATTATGGCAAAGCGATCGATCACAATTTTAAGGCGCTTCATCTGGCAGAACTGGCAAACGATCAGAAAAGTCTCATTATTTGCTGGACGGGTTTAGGAAATATTTATGCGCAAATCGGCGACCAAACAAATGCGCTTCTTTATTTGAATAAAGCCGAAAATGCCAACAAGACTTTTAATGATATGGGAATTGAATATCTGCTTCAGAATGCCTTGGGAGAACGCTACCGACTTTCCGGCAAATATCCCGACGCGATTAAAGCCTATAATAAAGGCCTGGAAGTCGGAAAAATTTTGGGAATGAACAGTTCTCTTAATGAAAGCAATCTGGCAGATGTGTATTCGCGAATGAATAATTTGCCGCTCGCTTTTCAATATGCGTTTCGTGCCTTAAAAGGAGCGAAAGAAATTAAAGATGTCGGGGGCGAAGAGTGGATTTACGGAATTCTTTCGCGGGCTTATTTGAAGAATAACAACGTGGATCGTGCTGTTTATTACGCCAATTTGGGGTATTCATCGGCCGAAAAATCCGGCGGAACAGAAAATCTGCGCGACAATGCGCTCGCACTTTCTGAAGCCTACGCGAAAAAAAACGATTTCAAAAATGCTTATGAAAACCGACTTTTGTACATCAAATATCGGGACAGCATCCTGAATGAGGAAGTGCGAAACCGAACAGCGGTTGAGCAGTACACGTATAATATCGACAAGAAAGAAGCCCAGATCAATGTATTGAACGAGCAGAAGAAAGGGCAACGGAATTTACTGATCGGCGCTTTGGGATTATTGCTATTAATTTTTGCAGTTGCCGCTTTGCTTCTTAAAAATAACCGCCAGAAACAGAAAGCAAATAAATTACTCGAAGTTCAAAAACAGGAAATCGACGAAAAAGCCCAGGCGCTTTCGGACCAGAAAGATAATGTAGAACTGCTCAACACCATTGGCCGCAAAGTCACTTCTTCTTTGTCCATAGAAAAAGTAATCGGAACAGTTTACGAAAATGTTAATATTTTGATGGATGCCAGCGTGTTTGGTATTGGTATTTATAATCACCAGGTGAAATCCATTGAGTTTCCCTCGACTTACGAAAAGGGTAAAGCGCTTCCATTTTATGCAATTTCCGTGGACGATGAAAACCTTTTTGGTTCGAAATGCTTTAAAGACGGAAAAGAAATCATTCTCAACAATGTGAAAGGAAAGGAGGTACAGAAAATCAACGCCTCGGATGCTCAACAGCCCGTGGCAGCTGCTGTTTTTCTGCCTTTGATTGTAAAAGAAAAGAAACTTGGCGTCATCACCGTTCAAAGTTTTAAAGAAAATGCCTATTCGGAATATCAGGTGTTTATGCTTCGGAATATCGCTATTTATGCCGCCATCGCCATCGATAATGCAGAATCGTACGAAGAACTGAACCTTACTTTATCCACATTAAAAGAAACTCAGAAACAATTAATTCATTCCGAAAAAATGGCGAGTTTGGGCGAATTAACCGCGGGAATTGCACACGAAATTCAAAACCCGCTCAATTTTGTGAATAATTTTTCGGAAGTCAGCGCAGAATTACTGGATGAAATGAAAACGGAGTTGGAAAAGGGAAATAAAGAAGACGCCAAGGCACTTGCTGCAGATGTTATTCAAAATTTAGAAAAAATAAAATACCACGGAAAACGCGCCGATACCATCGTGAAAGGAATGCTTCAACACAGTCGAAGTTCAAAAGGAATCAAAGAATTAACAAATCTGAACGCCCTTTGCGACGAATATTTACGGTTGTCTTATCACGGTTTGCGCGCAAAGGACAAAACTTTTAACGCTGCCATCAAAACCGATTTTGATACGTCGATTAGGCGAATCAATATTATTCCGCAGGATTTTGGCAGAGTAATTTTAAATTTATTAACGAACGCCTTTTACGCGGTGGACGAGAAGAAAAAATCCGGGATTGAAGATTACGAACCCACGGTTTCCATTGCAACCAAAAATGAAAATGATACAGTCATAATCAGTGTTTCGGATAACGGAAACGGAATGCCGCCGGAAGTTAAAGATAAAATTTTTCAACCTTTTTTTACGACAAAACCTGCGGGGAAAGGCACCGGTTTGGGCTTATCGATGAGTTATGATATTATTGTTAAAGGCCACAATGGCGAACTGAAAGTAGATTCGGCAGAAAATACAGGAACGACCTTCGACATCATTTTAGAAAACAATTAATGCCATGAAAATCTTAGTAGTTGACGATGAGACGGATATATAAACTTTGTTTGAACAGCGTTTCCGCAAAGAAATTAAAAATAAGGAAGTCCAGTTCGGGTTTGCATTTTCCGGCGAAGAGGCGCTTACTTACATGAGCGCGCACGAACATGAGGCCGTTCTCATTCTTTCTGACATAAATATGCCCCGGAATGAGCGGTTTGGCTTTATTAAAAAACATCAAGGAAAACTACGAAAAACCAGCGCCAAAGGTAATGATGATCACTGCCTACGACGACGACCACAATTTTAAAGAAGCCATGAAGCTCGGCGCGGACGATTTCCTGACCAAGCCGTTGGACTTTGCCGTTTTAAAAGAAAAACTAAAAGCCATTTTACCATGACAAAAATATTAGTTGTTGATGATGAACCCGATTTGGAAACGCTGATCCGACAAAAATTCCGGCAGAAAATCAGAGAGCAGGTTTACGAATTTGTTTTCGCGACAAATGGTAAAGAGGCGTTGGACGCAATACGCACCGTTTCTAATATCGATATTGTTTTAAGTGATATTAATATGCCTGTAATGGACGGCTTAACCTTACTTTCAAAAATCGGGGAAGGACATCCCCTGATGAAAACGGTAATGGTTTCGGCCTACGGCGATATGGAAAATATTAGAACTGCCATGAATTCCGGCGCGTTCGATTTCGTTACAAAACCCGTTAATTTCGGCGATTTGGAAACCACGATCGAGAAAACGATTCACCAGGTTTTGCAGATAAAAAATACGCTAAAAGCCATTAAAGAAAATAATATCCTAAAAATGTATGTGGATAAAAACGTGCTCAGCTTTATGGAAAGCCGCGAGTATGAATCCTCGTTAACCGATAACGAAACCATTGAAGCAACGGTGGTTTTTATAGATATTTGTGGATTTACATCGATTAGCGAAACCGAAACGCCGGATCTTGTCGTCAAACTGCTGAACGACTATTTTGATGTGATGGTAAAAGAAATTATTGCGCAAAACGGCGTTATTGATAAGTTTATTGGAGATTGTGTTATGGCAGTTTTTAAAGGAGATTATCACCTGGATCGTGCAATTGATGCAAGTCTTGCGATTAGAGATCAAATTCAAAACTTACCCACCCAAAATAATTTTTCGCCGAGTGTTTCCATTGGAATTAACAGTGGGGAAATGATTTCGGGCAATATCGGTTCTGCAACATTACGGCGCCTGGATTTTACGGTAATTGGCGACACGGTAAATACCGCGCAACGCTTACAGAGTGCAGCGTGTGGCGGACAGATCTTAATTTCAGAACATTGCTTTGAGAGGGTAAAAAGCTCTTTTATCTGTAAAAAAATTGGGAACGTGAATCTGAGAAATAAATCGGAAAAAACAACGGTTTACGAAGTGTTGAGTTAAATCTAAATCTTCTGTTTTATGCAGTACATTCGCTTATATTCGTATGTTATTTCCAAATTAGAGCAGGAAATTCCGGGGCACATTACCTATCATAATTTTCAGCACACTTTAACCGTTTTGGAAAATGCAGTGGCGATCGCGGAAAAAGAAAACATGACGGAAGATGAAAAGATCCTCCTGAAAACGGCTGCTTTACTGCATGATGTTGGTTTTATAAAAAATCATTTAAACCACGAAATGCTAAGCTGCGAATTTGCAAAAACTCACCTGCCCGATTTTGATTATTCTGCAAAAGAAATTGTGCTGATCTGTGAAATGATTATGGCGACAAAACTGCCTCAGACTCCAAAAAATAAAATGAGCGAAATTCTCTGCGATGCAGATCTGTATTATCTCGGCGGCGAGGAATATGAGTTATATGCCAATCAGCTATTTGAAGAATTTAAAAACACAGGCATCTTAAAAACCCGGGACGCCTGGCAAAGAAGACAGATCGACTTCATGAAAGAGCACCGTTATTTCACAAAAAGCGTTCAGGAAGAAAGAAATCGCAAAAAGAATGAAAATACCACCATTTTAGAAGAAAAGATTAAGCAGTTGCCGAAAAATTTGAGAACAGCTGAAAACTTTCAAGAGATTTTTTCGGCGGTGTGCGGGATTATTATTGCAGCTTTTGCCCTGAATTCGTTTCTGGTCCCGAATCATTTTTTCGATGGCGGAATCACCGGTTTGTCGCTTCTGGTTCACGAACTATACCATCTTAACTTGGCGCTGGTTATTATTTTATTCAATCTGCCTTTAATTATTATCAGTTACTTTACGATCGGGAGCAACTTTGCGAAAAAGACTTTTTTGAGCGTGCTGTTTTTAGGAATCTATTTATGGCAGTTGCCCTCTTTTCATATTACGCACGATAAATTAATTGTGGCCGTTTTTGGCGGTACTTTTCTCGGCATTGGCGTTGGGATGGTGATGAGAGCAGGTGCCGCCTTGGACGGTATTGAAGTTTTGGCGCTGTATACTTTAAAAAGAACCTCGTTTACCATTACCGAAATAATTTTAGGAATCAACATCATTATTTTCAGTATTGCGGCGTTACAATTTGGAATCGAAACATCTTTGTACTCCGTTCTGACTTATTTTTGCGCAACAAGAACGATCGATTATGTGGTTGAGGGAATTCGCGCCTACACCGGAGTCACCATCATCTCTGCGAAAAGTGAAGAAATAAAACATCAGTTGGTGAACAGCTTAGGAAGAGGTATAACGGTATATAAAGGTGAACGCGGTTTTCTGCCCGGTAGATACGATGTGAGCTCCGATTGCGATATTATCTTTACCGTAATTACGCGTCTGGAAATGCGAAAATTAAAGAATTTAATTTCTGAAATTGATCCCGAAGCGTTTGTTTTCGCAAATACCATTAAAGAAGCCTCAGGTGGAATCATCAAGACAAGAGCGAAGCATTAAAAAAATGCGCTCAATTTCTCTGCTTAATAATGGTGCGGCGGCGTTGAATTTTTATTAGTGCAATCGAGTGAGACAGCGTTTTGATCTGGACTTTTTTAGTCCGTAGGTTTGTAGCTTAAATTAAAACTGTCTGCTAAAAATTAGAATTTATTTTCAGCAGACCGCGATTTGTGTTTAATTAATTACTGATTTCACCGATTAGGTTCCATCATTTTTCCATTTTGATCCATCCTGGTTCCGGAGTTATTGATTATCATCCCTTCCTGCATCTTGGTTTTAGATCCGTCTTTATGAATGATCTCGCCGTTCATCAGTACTTTGTCCCCATTTTCCAATGTCATATCCGATGTCATCGGCACGGATTCCCCATTCTGCATCGTCATCATCACACCGTTTTTCATAAGGACGCCCCGTTCTGTACCCGCAGCAATATTAGCATCCGTGGTTATTTCATTAACCTCTTTTGGTGGAGGAGGAGGTGGTGTGGATTGAGAGGGCTGTGTTTTGCATGCAATGATTGAAAAAAAAGCAAACACTGCAAAAATTAATTTTTTCATTGTTTTTATTTTTTAATTAATAATGCTAAATTACTGAATGCTTCACATAATATATAGGTTTTAGTAAATTATTTTCAGTAGAAATGTATCTATTGATAGATTATATTCAGACGCCTTTAAAAATTTTTAGTCATGCCCATCGCGGACGAAACAGCGGGCATATGATAAAATCTGCGGATTAGAAAGAGATTTTCATCACAAGAACGGTATTATTCTATCTTGATCCTGCACCGAAATTTTCACTGTTGATAAATGCCATTTCATCAGAGTAAAATGTTGAAATTAACGCCATGATTTGAGAAAAAGAACGGTCGAAATCCGCCTTTTGTAGCATTATTTGGTATTTTGACACGTAAAATGCTAAACGTTTGTTTAACTAAATGTTAAATTTTTAAAGTCTCAAAATGAGGAAATATATTTTTAATAAATTGTAAATCAATAAGATAACGCAAAGAGGCCATTTTAATATATGGTTTTTAGGAATATAAATTAACATTTTTGGGATTAAATTATTAATAATTGTTTTTTTGATTAAATTGCGATACTTCCCTCAAAGGAGTAGTTATGTATTGAATATTAATTCCTTAAATTTATTTTTGTGAGAAACTATACGACAGTTTTGAAAGTTGCGCCGGCTTTTTTACTTTTTGCAGGCACAATGTTACACGCACAAACAACAGACTCAGTGAAGACCGCCGAGATTGAGCAGGTTGTTTTAATTGGTTACGGTAAACAGAAGAAATCGGATCTTACGGGCTCCATTACGTCTGTAACCGAGAAAGATTTCAACGGCGGAGCCAACAGCCCGGCTCAGTTGATTCAGGGTAAGACGCCGGGGGTTACAATCGTGAGCAACAATGGGGCTCCTGGCGCGGGAGCATCTATAAGAATCCGAGGTATTGGATCGCTTAATGGGTCGCAGGCTCCCTTGATCGTTATTGATGGCGTGCCCCAGGATTTTAGCGGCATTAGTGGTGCTGCAGATCCGCTTTCGCTGATCAATCCGAATGACATTCAAAGTTTTGATATTTTAAAAGATGCCTCTGCCACCGCAATTTATGGGAACAGAGCCTCAAACGGTGTAATCTTGATTACAACCAAACAAGGATCTGCAGGAAGATTTAAAATTAATTTTTCTACCATGATGTCCGTCTCCACAAAAATGGGAAATGTTCCGGTTTTAAACGGAGATCAATATCGAGATTTTGTAAACAGTTTTGCAAATACCGGGTACAAAGCCCAATTGGGAACTTCAAATACGAATTGGCAGGATCTTATTTATCAGGAAGCATGGGGAACAGATAATAATCTTGCATTGTCCGGCGGTGTTAAAGGTTTGCCTTACAGACTATCAATCGGTTATAACGACCAGAATGGAATTGTAAAAACCAATTCTTTCAAAAGAACATCGGTTGGTTTAAATTTGAATCCGAAGTTTTTTGACAATCACTTAACCGTGAATGTCAACGCAAAAGGAACTTATACTGATAACCGTTTTCCTGCGGGCGGCGTTATTGGAAGCGCAACCTACTTTGATCCCTCGCAATCTGTTTATTCTGGAAACAGCAACTATGGCGGATATTACGAATGGCTGTTAAATGGTGGTCTTAACGTAAACTCTAATGCCAATCCTTTGGCTCAACTGGATGCCGTTAAAGATATTTCTTCTGTGTATAGAGGATTAGGGAATATTCAGCTTGATTATAAACTGCACTTTCTACCGGATTTGCATTTTAATGTAAATGCTGGGTACGATTATGCAAAAGGAGAAGGTTTCACAAGAATTAGCCCCATCTATAAATCTGGATTTAATATTTTGGGCTCTAACAGAGAATATACCATCGAGAAAAAAATAAATTACTCGAGACCTATTTGGCTTATACGAAAACCATTACAGCGATCGACACCAATGTAGATCTAACGGCGGGTTACTCGTATCAGGATTTCCAAACAACGGCACCTTTAATCCAAACAGTTCAAGGAAACGGACAACCTGGTGGAATTACAAATCCGATCGATCGTAAGGCAGTATTGCTGTCATTTTACGGTAGAGGAATTTTTACTATTGCGAATAAATATATTGTTTCTGCTTCGATCAGAAGAGATGGCTCTTCCAGATTTTACAATGGAACGAGAGATAATGTTTGGGGCAACTTCCCCGGGGTATCTTTGGCCTGGAAAATTAATGAAGAAAATTTCTTAAAAGACACCAGCATCAATACCTTGAAACTTAGAGCGGGTTGGGGGAAAACGGGAAATCAGGAATTGGGTGACAATAATTATTACCCGGCCTTCGCAAATTATTCGCCCAGTGTTCAGGGTGCAGAATATCAGTTTGGAAGCCAGTACTATTATATGTTGAGACCCGATATTTATAATCCGTTACTTACATGGGAAACTACAAGTACAAAGAACGTAGGTTTAGACTATGGTTTTGCCAAGAACCGAATTTTCGGTTCCATTGATATTTATCAGAAAAAGGCGGAAGACTTATTGGTGGATGCCACCATTGCAGCTGGAGATTTAAGCAACCATAATATTCTTAATGCTGGTGATATGGATACCAAAGGAATCGAAGGATCAATTACATTTGTACCGGTAAAAACGGAAAATACAAACTGGGAAGTATCTTTTAATGCAACCCATTATAATTCGAAAGTGACCAATCTCGTTCAGGGTGCAGATGACTCCTTTAATCTACCTGTTGGAAATATTACCGGCGGAGTAGGCAACACAATTCAGGCACATGTTGTGGGTTATAACCCGTATTCCTTCCGAGTATACCAGCAGGTTTATGGGGATAACGGTAAACCATTGGACGGTGTATACGTCGATCGAAATGGCGATGGTTTAATTAATTCAAGTGATCTGTATTATTATAAATCCAGTCAGCCAGATGTCACACTTGGCTTTAACACAAAAGTTGCCTATAGAAACTGGGATGCAAGTTTGAGTGCACGAGCAGTATTAGGCAATTATCTTTACAACAATGCAGCATCCAACAGTTCCCTGCAGTCTGCAGCCACCAATAACTACCTTCAGAATATATATTATACCGCGGCAGATTATCGATTTAATACCCCGCAGTATTTTTCAGATATATTTGTAGAAAACGCATCCTTCCTTCGGTTAGACAATGTGAATCTGGGTTATAACTTTAAAAATATATTTTCCAGTGGAAGTGCTTTACGGGTATATGCAATGGCGCAAAATGTATTCGTGATTACAGATTACACGGGCGTAGATCCGGAGGTTTTTGGCGGGATTGATAATGGGTATTATCAGTCACCTAGAGTCTACTCTTTGGGCCTTAATTTTAATTTTTAATAAGAAAAAAAGATGATACGTAAAAATTTTAAAATACTAACAGTTATCGGGTTTTTGGCCCTGGGTTCTATAACATCTTGCGTGAGCGATTTGGAACAGGAGCCACGCATAGGCATGACTTCTGCCAGCATATTTGCCGATTACGCCAATTATCCAAACGCTTTAGCAAAAGTTTATGGCGGTTTTGCGAATGGTGGTCAGGAATCCAACGGAGGTAATTCCGATGTGAATGGAATTGATGGAAATTTCTCCCAGTACACCAGGATGTTATTCACCATGCAGGAAATACCTACGGATGAGGCAGTAATTGCCTGGAATGACGGTAATCTTCATACCATTCATAAAATGACCTGGGATTCTTCCAACGAATTTATCTCCGGATTATACTACAGAATCTTCACACAAATTGCGACGTCCAACGAGTTCTTAAGAAATGTTACTGACGAAAAATTGGCCGCGAACAACATCACCGGAGACAATCTTACCGAAGCGAAATACATGCGCGCGGAAGCACGGTATTTACGTGCCCTTTCCTATTTCTACGCGTTAGATTTATATGGAAACGTTCCCTTCGTTGATGAAACTTACTTGCCAGGATCTGTAACGCCGCCTGCCAGAATTGCCCGCGCAGATTTATTTAAATTTGTAGAAACGGAGTTGCTGGCAATCTCCGAAGAGCTAAAAGCTCCGCGAACAAATGCGTATGCAAGAGCAGATCAGGCAGCAGCATGGTCTCTGCTTGCCAGACTTTATTTAAACTCCAAAGTATATACCGGCACAGAGCGCAATAACGATGTTATCACTTACTGTAACAAAGTAATCGGGGCAGGATATTCTTTAAAAGGGAAGTATGAAGATCTATTCCTCGCGGATAACGATCAGAATAATCCCGAAGTAATCTTCCCTATTGCTTTTGATGGGGTACATATTCAAACATCCGGTGGCTCTACTTACATGGTTCACGCTGCAGTTGGAGGCACAATGCCGGCCGAATCTATGTTTGGAATCGCTGGTGGTTGGGGTGGTTTACGAACAACCTCTGCTTTCGTAGGTTTATTCAACTCGAACGATAAAAGAGGAAACTTCTACAAAGACGGACAGACTCTGGAAATCAACGATTTGGGCAATTTTAACGACGGTTATGCATTTGTGAAATACAAAAATTTGACGAGCGCAGGTAACTTTGGCAGCGACAATGCGAAGAACTTCTGCGACGCCGATATTCCAATTTTTAGATTAGCAGATATTTACTTAATGTACGCAGAAGCGACTTTAAGAGGCGGAAACGGAAATATCTCAACGGCCTTAGGTTATGTTAATTCACTAAGAACCAGAGCAGGAGCTTCATCTGTAGGATCTCTTAATTTAGATTTTATACTCGATGAACGTGGAAGAGAATTAGGCTGGGAAATGACCAGAAGATCAGATCTTGTGCGTTATGGTAAATTTACTACTGCGGCGTACCTTTGGCCTTGGAAGGGTAACGTAAAAGACGGAGCAGCTGTAGGAGAATACAGAAACCTATTTCCGATACCTGCTAAAGATATTGTAGCAAATCCTAACTTAATCCAAAATCCTGGATATTAATACCATACAAATGAAAACAAATATTTTAAATAAAATAATTTTTGCTTTTATTGCTATAATCGGTTTAATCGCCTGTAGCGATAGAGAGTTGGTCACCGCTAACAACACTGGTGCACCAATGGTAATGGACTTATCGACCGACCATTTATTTTTGGACCAAAATTTTCCTAATAATGCAGCCTTAACAATCACCTGGACGGCAGCAGAATATTCCATTCCTGTGGCAGTAAATTACAGCGTTGAAATGTCGGCCGACGAAGCTTTCAGCACGCCTGCCGAAATAGGTATTGTTACCGAGTCGATGAGAAACATCACTTTCACTACAAAACAAATGAACGAAGCAGCCAAGAAAATCGGATTGGTGCCGAACGTCGTTCAAAACATGTATTTCAGAGTTACCGCGTACGTTGGTGCAGACGATTTACCTGCAGTTTCGAACGTAACACGTTTATCCATCACGCCTTATTTGGCAAGCCCAACTTACGAATACGAAGACCTCTTTATAATCGGTAACGCAACGCCGGGCGGTTGGGACAATTTGGCGGATAACGACTTTTTGTTGCCCCTGCTGAAAACGAGCGTGGCAAGCCAATATACCTACACCGGCTTTTTTAAAGCAAAAAGTGGTGTGGACGCTGCGGGATTCAAAATGATCAAGGTTAAAGGCTCCTGGGACGCACAGTTTGGGAAAGGCGCAGCAGAGGGACAACTTAGTACCGATGGGGGTTCAGGTAATCTTTCCGTTCCGGCGGACGGCTATTATAAATTAACGGTAGATACTGCGGCGCTTACATATACGCTGGAACCTGTTTCTGTTTCACCAACTACCTACACTTCAATATCAATTATCGGTACTGTAAACGGTAACTTCGATAACGATACCCAAATGACGCAGTCGACGTTTGATCCGCATGTTTGGGTTTTGATGGGCGAAACTTTATCTGGAGGTGAATTTAAATTCAGAGCAAATAATTCCTGGGACACCAATTGGGGAGGAAACTCCGAATATTTTGGGACTGCAACGCAAGGTGGTGACAATATTCCATTAGCTGCAGAGTGGGATTATGATATCTATTTCAATGATGCTACAGGCGCTTACACGATCATTCCTGTTAAATAATCAGGATCATCCCTTAATAATTAATTAAAATAAAATGAAAAATATTTTTAAAATTTTGGTGGTAATTATTCTACCATTGCTCTTAATTCAGGCGTGTCGCGATGAGGCAGACCGGGATTGGACCAATCCGGAAGCGTCCTTCAAACTTTACGACACCACTTTGGGAGCGGCAGTTTTGTACCCGACCATGGCGGATAATCCTTTTATTCTTACTTGGGATAAAACGGAGGCCGCCGGTGATTATTCGGTTATTGTATCTGCCACTGAAGATTTTGCAACAAAAGCAGAAATTGGCACTTCAACTACAAATACACTCAAAACGACTATCGGAGAGTTGAACATGGCGATGTTGCAGGCGGGTTTAAGTCCGTACACGGCGCAAACTGCTTATGTAAGGGTTGAAAAAGGAACTGAAGTTTCCAATACCATTAGATTTTCTGTAACACCTTACCCAGCGGCAGTTCCGGTTATTACAAGCCCGACCGCCGGTCAGACAATTGCGTTGGACGCAGGAAACCCAAATGCCGTTGCAGCCACAGTTACCTGGAAAGATTATGCTTATGGAGTAGATGTTAACTATACCGTCGAGATTGCACCGCATGGTTCTACAGCTTTTGTAACCGGTGGTACAACATTAAATGACAAAATGTTGACCTGGACAAACTTCCAGTTAAATGACGCTGCTCTTAAGTTGGGCGCTCCCGTTGGAGTTCCCTCAGACATCGATGTGAGAGTTACTGCAAGCACAGAATCTACGGGCGGAACGATTACAAAAACTTCAAAAGTCGTTACCTTTTCCGTTACTCCTTACCAGCCGGCGTTTGTGTCCTTTTATTTAGTAGGCAGCGGAACCGCTGTTGGTTGGGATGCCTCAAAAGCTCAAATTTTACACAACAACAATGAAATTTCTGAGATCTATACCTATCTTCAAAATGATGGTGAATTTAGATTTCTTGGGCAGCAGGACTGGAATCCCCTAAACTACAGCCTGAATGCTGACGGAATACAGGAAGGGTACAAATATTTCAATACCTGGTCCGCCAACCTTGTACCTTCCGGTACAGACAATATGAAATTTACAGGAAATTCAGGAATGTACAAAATCAATATTGATCAAAATTCCCGGGACATAACGGTAACACCTTCATCTTCTCCAACTTTGCCTACAGATGTTTATTTAGTAGGATCTTTACAGGGATGGAATGCGTCAACAGCGCTCAAAATGACGCAGATTAATGACGGCGTGTACGAGTATGAGATTGCAATTCCGGATGGTGCTGAATTCAAGTTTTTAGGTCAGCAGGATTGGTCCGGTCTGGAGTGGGGTAACATCCACAATGCTGGCAACACTGGATTTTTAGGTCCTAATGGCGACAATAACAATATTCAGTTTAGCGGCGGCAATACAATGTATAAAATTACGGCAAACGTAAAACTTGGAACTTATATGATTACACCGCTATAATCAAAAATTATAATCCATAGCTTGAGAAACTGCTGCTTTATAGCAGCAGTTTTTTGTTTTTAAAGACAGAACGTATCCTAAATAATTGCTTATTAAAGCCATTTTCTTTAAATTTAATGATTCGAAAAATCACTATGAAAAATATAAAAATATCTGCAGCTTTCCTTCTATTGGGAAGTTTCGCGCTTAATGCACAGTCTATAAAATCGCCCAACGGCAAATTCGAAATGAATTTCCATTTAAAAGCCGGAGTTCCATTTTATGATCTGAAATATGAAGGAAAAACCGTCGTCGAAGATTCCAGGTTGGGATTAAGATTGTTGAAAGACGGCGATATTCAGTTCGCCTCCGAAATCGAAAATAAAAATCAGCAAGGCAAAAATTTAGATAACGGTTTTACCAAAACTGCCGAAAAATTTGATTCTAAAAACGAAAGTTGGAACCCGGTTATGGGAGAGAAAAAATCTTATCTCAATCATTATAATGAGTTGGCGGTTACCTTAAATCAAGACGCAAATGACCGGCATATCATCATTAAATTTCGTTTGTTTGATGATGGTTTAGGTTTCCGGTACGAATTTCCGGAACAGAAAAATCTCAATTATTTCGTTATTAAAGAAGAAGATTCCGAGATTGATCTGCCCACTGATATGAAAGCCTGGTGGCTTGCAGGTGATTACGATTCGGAAGAATATCAGACGCAGACAACAAATCTTTCCGAAGTACCCGCAAAATGGCCCACTTCTTACGATGGAAATGCTTCGCAGTCTTTAATTAAAAATGCTGTGCAAATGCCTTTAATGCTGAAAAAAGAAGGTAAAGATCAAATGTATATGAATATTTCGGAAGCCGCGGTGATTAATTACGCCGCCGCAAATCTGGAACTCGATGCCACCAATTTTAAATTTAAAACCCATCTAACTCCCGACGGTCAGGGCGCAAAAGGATACATCCAAACTCCGGCAGTTTCGCCCTGGCGAACCATCATTGTTTCTCCAAAAGCGGAAGAAGTTCTCGCTTCTAAGATGATCTTTAATCTGAACGAACCTACACAATACAAAGATACTTCCTACATCAAACCAACAAAATATATGGGCGTTTGGTGGGAAATGATTATCGGAAAATCCCAGTGGGCCTATTCCACAGCCACTAATGTTCATCTCGGAAAAACCGATTTCTCCAAACTCACACCGAACGGAAAGCATGCCGCTAACAATACAAAAGTGAAAGAATACATCGATTTCGCTTCGGCAAACGGTTTTGATGCTTTATTGATCGAAGGATGGAACACGGGTTGGGAAGACTGGTTCGGTCACGGTAAAGAATTCGTTTTCGATTTCGTAACGCCGTATCCGGATTTCGACATTAAAATGCTGAATGATTATGCGCATTCCAAAAATATGAAACTCATGATGCATCACGAAACTTCCGGTTCTGCAACGAACTACGAAAGATGGGCAGATGATGCTTTCAAACTGATGAACAAATACGATTATCCTTCGGTGAAAACGGGTTATGTCGGCAATATTATTCCACGCGGCGAACATCATTTTTCTCAGTGGACGATTAATCATTATCAACGCATTGTTGAAAAAGCCAACGATTACAAAATTATGGTCAATTCCCACGAATCCATTCGTCCTACCGGTTTAAGCCGAACTTATCCTAACTGGATCGGCGCTGAAGCCGCGCGTGGAACAGAATTCGAAGCTTTCGGCGGCAATAATCCCGATCATCAAACCATTTTACCTTTCACAAGATTTATGGGCGGCCCGATGGATTACACGCCGGGAATTTTCCAGACGCAACTCAACTATTATTTTCCGGGCGATACCAGATTCGTAAAAACCACGTTGGCGAAACAATTGGCGTTGTATGTTGTGATGTATTCTCCGCTTCAAATGGCGGCCGATTTACCCGAAAATTACGCCAGACACATGGATGCTTTTCAGTTCATCAAAGATGTGGCGCTCGATTGGGATGATACCAAAATTTTGTCTGCAGAACCCGGGGATTATATTCACACTGCGCGAAAAACCAAAGGAAAAGACGAATGGTTTGTAGGCGGAATCACCGATGAAAATGCCAGAAATTATACTGTAGATTTTTCCTTCCTGCCAAAAGGTAAAAAGTATGAAGCTACGGTCTACGCGGACGGCGACGATGCCGATTACATCAAAAATCCGCAGTCTTATAAAATTTACAAAAAAACCGTGACCAGCAAATCCAAACTTCCCATGAAACTGGCGCGGAGCGGTGGTTACGCAATTTCTGTAGAGCCCGTGAAGTAATTTTTTTTAGGAGCTTATTCCCGCTCTCCACTATATCTTTTTTGTTATTGCGAAAAAAGTGCAGCAATCTTTTTTGCGGTTTTCGCCTCGCAATAACAAAAAAGGATGCCGCTGCGATCGGGGCTAGCGGCCGACGGGAATCAACCCAATTCGCAATATTTAGAAGCTCCAGAGAAGCGACTTGTTGGTAGCACCGAAAATCGCGATCTCTTGAAAGCTCCGGCGGAGCGACCTTTAGGTAGCACTAAAAATTGCAGTATTGGGAAGCTCCGGAGGAGCGATCAATTGGTAGCTTAAAGATGGGTGCGGTGGAAGCTCCGGAGGAGCGACCTTTTGGTAGCACCCGAAATCGCAATATCTGGAAGCTCCGGAGGAGCGATCTGTTGGTAACCCTAAAGACCGCAATGTCTGGAAGCTCCGGAGGAGCGACCTGTTGGTAGAACTAAAAATTGCAATATTTGTGAGCTTCGGAGGAGCGACCTGTTGGTAGCATTAGAAATCGCAATACTTGTAAGCTCCGGAGGAGCGACCTCTTAATAGCATCAGAAATCGCAATATTTGGAAGCTCCGGAGGAGCGACCTCTTAATAGCATCAGAAATCGCAATATCTGGAAGCTCCGGAGGAGCGACCTATTGGTAGCACCCGAAATCGCAATATTTGGAAGCTCCAGAGGAGCGACCTGTTGGTAGCACCCGAAATCGCAATATCTGAAAGCTCCGGAGGAGCGACCTATTAATAGAAAAAATAATCATCATTAGAGCGCCATATAATGGCAACATTCTTTTAAAAATAACTTTCATGAGAAAAACTTTCGTCTTTTTACTCCTCTCCATATTTTCTTTCGCCCAAATCCAAAAAGTCGAACCCGCTTTCTGGTGGCACGGAATGAAAAATCCCGAACTTCAGATCTTGGTTTACGGAAAAGATATTTCAAAATATGAAGTTGAACTTTCCGACAAAATCAAAATAAAGGATCTCACAAAAACAGAGAATCCAAACTACGTTTTTATCACCGTGAATGCCGGTGAGGTCAAAAATTCTTCTTTCAAAATAAATTTTAAAAACGGCAAAAAAACCATCGATTCTTATACCTACGAACTTAAAAACCGAAAATCCGGTTCCGCCGACAGAAATTCCTTCACTTCGAAAGATGCCATTTATCTCATCATGCCCGACCGCTTTGCCAACGGCGATATTTCAGATGATTCTCAACCCAATCTCACTGAAAAAGCAAACCGCAGTTTACCAAGCGGCAGACACGGCGGCGATCTGCGCGGCATCATCAACAATTTAGATTACTTACAAAATCTCGGCGTTACTGCTCTTTGGCTTACACCAGCGAATGAAGACAATGAAAAGCAAACTTCTTATCACGGTTACGCGCAAACCGATTTATATAAAATCGATGGGCGGTACGGAACAAATGAGGAATATCTCGAACTTTCCCAAAAACTTCAAAAGCGTGGAATGATGCTGATCCAGGATTATGTAACCAATCACTGGGGAATTTCGCACTGGCTCATTCAGGATTTACCGACCAAAGACTGGATTCATCAGTTTAAAGACGGTGAAGGAAAATACGGTTTCAAACGATCTAACTACAGAACAACTTCCCAGTTCGATACCAATGTTGCGGAAATCGATAAAGAGGAAGCTTTAAACGGGTGGTTCGATACTACAATGCCGGATCTCAACCAAAGCAATCCTTTGGTTTTGAAATACCTCACACAAAACGCAATTTGGTGGATTGAATACGCGGAACTCGGCGGTTTAAGAGTTGATACCTATCCATACAACGATAAAGTTGCCATGGCAAAATGGGCAAAAGCCATTACCGATGAATATCCAAACTTCAATATTGTCGGCGAAGCCTGGATGTACAATCCCGCACATGTTTCTTTCTGGCAAAAAGATTCCAAGATTGCCGAAATCGATCATTATAATTCAAATCTTCCGTCCGTTATGGATTTTACGCTGTACACGGACTTACCAAGCGCTTTGAAAGAAGAAGAAAGTTGGGACAAGGGAATGATTAAGATTTACAATTCTTTTGGCAACGATTTCCTCTATCCAAACATCAATAATATTTTGGTCTTCTTTGAGAACCACGATACGGAAAGATTTAATGAAATTTTTAAAGGAGATGTGCGCTACTACAAAATGGCGATGTCTTTAATCGCAACCGTTCGCGGAATTCCCCAGATTTATTACGGTTCCGAAATCGGCATGCAGGGCGATAAAAATAAAGGCGGCGATGCCGATATCCGCCGTGATTTTCCGGGTGGCTGGAAAGGCGATTCTCAAAATGCTTTTGATCCAAAAACCCAAACTGCCGAACAGAAAGAGTTTTACAATTTCACCCAAAAATTACTGAACTGGCGAAAAGGAAAAGACGTCATCCACACCGGCAAAACCAAACATTACATGCCGAAGGAAAAGGTTTATGCATACTTTAGATACAATGACAAGGAAACTGTAATGGTCGTCATCAACAATAATGAAAAAGACCAAACATTTAGTTTAGACCGTTTCGCAGAATCTTTAAATGGCGTTTCAAAAGGAAAAGACGTCATTTCGGGAAAGGAATTTTCTGTGTCGCCCCAAAATAAAATCACCGTTTCAGGAAAATCTTCCTTAATTTTAGAACTTCAATAAAATATCTTGCAAGCAATTGCCGTGTCATCCGGAGTTCACTAAATATTTTCAATTTTAAAAAATATAAGTAATGAGAAAAAATATAACATTTACATTAATCACCTTTCTCCTGATTTTCTCCAGCGCTCTTTTTTCTCAGAAAAAAGGTTTCTACGAAAACGTTCAGAAAAAAAATGTGTCCAAAGTTTTAGATGATTTAAATAAGTTTGCAGCCTTGGCAGATTATAAAAGCTATTTCGATCTCTTCGCCGCCGAATCCAGTTATATTGGAACGGATGCGACCGAAGTCTGGACTAAACAAGAATTCATGGAGTGGTCTAAACCTTTTTTCGAGGGAAAAAAAACCTGGAATTTCACTTCCTTAAAAAGAAATATCACCTTCAGCGCCGATGGAAAATATGCCTGGTTCGATGAACTGCTTGATACGCAGATGAAACTTTGTCGCGGCAGTGGCGTTCTGGAAAAAACCGGCACTCAATGGAAAATTAAGCAATATGTTCTGTCCCAAACTATTCCCAACGACGTTAACGACGATGTTATCAAAATAAAATCATCAATCGAAGACGCAATAATTTCTGACTTAAAAAAAAATTAATTTAGTTCTTTTTCATCCAACATAAAAAATATGGCAAAAAAAATAAAACCAAACCTCTCCATTCCTCAGATCATCAACATGAGTATGGGTTTTCTGGGAATCCAACTGGCTTTCGGATTACAAAATGGAAACGCGAGTAGAATTTTCGCGAATTTGGGCGCAAATGTGGAAAGTCTCTCCCTTTTTTGGTTGGTTGCACCGGTGATGGGTTTGATTATTCAGCCAATTATCGGACATCTGGGCGACAATACCTGGAGTCCGCTTGGAAGAAGAAAACCTTATTTTTTGATTGGGGCGGTTTTATGCGCAATTGGCTTGGTCTTACTGCCAAACGCACCCTCAATGTCGCATCTTCTCGCCGGAAATGCACTGATTTTAGCAGTAATTTTTATGGCGATGATGGATGGATCCGTCAATATCGCGATGGAGCCCTTCCGCGCTTTGGTGGGCGATATGTTGCCGAAACATCAGGGAACTCTAGGATTTTCCATCCAAACCATTTTAATCGGAATTGGTGCCGTCGTTGGATCTTATTTGCCAAGTATGCTTACGAATCTCGGAATTTCGAACGTTGCGCCCGAAGGTTTTGTAGCAGATAACGTGATTTATTCCTTTTATGTAGGTGCTGGAATTTTAATACTCTCCATTCTCTACACAATTTTTACAACAAGAGAATATTCGCCACAGGAGTTTGCAGATTTTTCTGATGATGAAAGCGTGGTCGAACATTCGAAGTTCTCCGACATTTTTACCGATTTTGCCAAAATTCCGGCGAAAATGAAGAAGTTAGGGATCGTTCAGTTTTTTTCCTGGTTTGCATTATTTACGATGTGGGTTTTTACCACCAGTGCTTTAGCGACGCATCATTTCGGTTTGTCGCCGGAAAATGACCATTCCTTGGAATATGCGGCTGAATTCAGCAAAGCCGGAGATTTAACCGGGAAGCTCTTTGGGATGTATAATTTTTGGGCCATACCGTTTGCTTTTTTATTAACGCCAATTGCAACGTATATCGGTAAAAAGCAAACGCATGCTCTAGCACTTTTGTGTGGCGGTTTAGGCTTAGTTTCTATGTTTTTTATTAAAGATATCGACATGCTTTGGATCTCCATGATCGGGCTTGGATTTGCCTGGGCAAGTATTTTGGCCATGCCATACGCCATGTTGATCGATGTAATTCCGCAACGAAAAATGGGCGTTTACATGGGAATTTTCAATTTTTTTATAGTGATTCCACAAATTGTAAATGGACTTTTCGGCGGCTTAATTGTCTCTAATGTTTTTGGGAAAATGGCCATCGATTATGTTGTAGTTGGGGGAATTTGCATGCTGATCGCCGCGGCGGTGACGATGTTTCTCATCAAAAATGATGAAAATGAAAGTCCGAAGGAATTAGAAGAAGAAATTCAGCAGGTTCACTTTTAACAACAAATTATTTAAAGAAAGTTAAGCAGTCTTTTGAGCGAACATTTGTGTTGAAGATTATTTAAACATTCACTTCTTACCCTAAATCAATGTTTTTCGATTGGTTAGATGTTACTTTTGTGGTAGAAAATTGATAATAAATAAATAAAAAAAAGATGAAAACAGTTTATCACAAAGCAGATTCCAGAGGTTACGCCGATCACGGCTGGTTAAAATCGCATCATACTTTCAGTTTCGCCAATTATTACAATCCGGAACGCATGAATTTCGGGGTTTTAAGAGTTTTAAATGACGATCAGGTCGCTTCGGGGATGGGATTCGGTAAACATCCGCATCGCGATATGGAAATTGTTTCGATTCCTTTGGAAGGCGATCTGGAACATCAGGATTCCATAGGAACAACTGCGGTAATTAAAAAAGGTGAAATTCAGGTAATGAGTGCCGGAACCGGAGTTCAACACAGCGAGTACAATAAAAATAAGGATGAAATTGTAAAATTTCTGCAGATATGGATCATCCCAAATAAGATGAATGTTGAACCGCGTTACGATCAGATAAGCATTAAAGAAGGCGAAAAACGAAACGATTTTCAACAAATTCTTTCTCCTAACCAAGATGATGAAGGAGTTTGGATTCACCAAAATGCCTGGTTCAATCTGGCGAAGTTCGATAAAGGAAACGCTAAAAAATATCAGATGCACGATCCCAATAACGGCGTTTACATTTTTGTTTTAAAAGGTTCTGCAAAAGTGGGCGACCAACATTTAGAAACCAGAGATGGATTCGGGATTTGGGAAACTGAAGGATTTACTTTGGAAGCCACAGATGATTCCGAAATCCTTTTAATGGAAGTTCCGATGGAATTACCTCAATAAGGTTTTAACTTCAGTTCCTAAAAAAAGGGTTGCATTTTTTTGCAACCCTTTTCGTTTTATTTAAAATCTTACTTTTTGGCAAGCGCATAGATTTTTTTCCAAATGTTACTACTGCAACCATTATCGAACCTGCAATAATTCCATATAAAAATTGTTTCGGCATTTCCGGCACCTGCGGTAAAAAATCATGTACTTCTTTAATGTTGTGGTCGAAAATTCCACCTGAAACCAGCAACAAAGCAATCGTTCCAATAACGGCCAAAGCTTTAATGATGAGGGGTAATGCTTTAACCAGTAAATTTCCCAAAGTGGTAAGAAAACCTTGATTATTTGATTTTTTGATGAGTTTAAAACCCGCATCATCCATCCTTACGATCAAGGCTACAATTCCATAAACGCCGATGGTTGCTAAAATTGCGACCACACAAACCGTCATAATTTGTATGGGTAAACTTTTGTCCAGTACAGAACCTAAAGCAATAATTACAATTTCTAAAGACAAAATAAAATCCGTTGTAATAGCAGATTTTACTTTTGTTTTTTCCGCACCTTCATCCTGCACATCTGAAATCGTTTGTTCTTGCTTTTCCTTTTTATGAAAGAAATATTCGACGATTTTTTCCATGCCTTCGTAGGCTAAATAAAGCCCACCAATAATCAGTACAATTTTTATTACCGCGGGCAAAAAAAACTGCAGCAGGAAAACAATGGGAACAATAATTAATTTATTCAGAAACGAACCTTTCGTAATGGACCACAGAACCGGAATTTCCCGCGAGGATAAAAATCCGGTCGCTTTTTCTGCATTTACAGCCAGGTCATCGCCCAAAATTCCCGCTGTTTGCTTCGTCGCCACTTTTGAGGCTACAGCAACATCATCCATCAACGCAGCAATATCATCTAAAATTGCAAAAAATCCTGACGCCATATTTAATTTTTTAAGTTGCACAAAAATATGCTTTTCGTCTATATTTAAACCATCGGATGTTATTAAAAGTTTAATTATTAAAAAAAACATTTGGGAAATTTCATTTAAAATCTTACTTTCGCAGAACAAAATTTTTTAAAGTGAAAATGCGAAAATTAAATTCACCCACAGAAAAATTCCAAAAATATGGAAGTATAATTTCCGCTGTAAAATAAAGAAAAAGCCGACCATCAGAATGATTGTCGGCTTTTTTATTTATAGAAATAAATTTTATCGCAATTAAAAAGAAATAATTCAGATCGTAATTTTTAAAGAAAAATGAGCAACACTTACAAATCCGCCGGCGTCGATAAAGAAGAAGGATACAAAACCGTCGACAAAATAAAGGCCGCCGTCTCCGAAACCCATAATTCTAATGTGCTGAACAATCTAGGAAGTTTCGGCGCATTTTATCAGATTGCAGGGTACAAAAATCCTGTTTTGGTGAGCGGAACCGATGGCGTGGGAACAAAATTAAAAGTCGCGCTGGATTCCAAAAGATACGATTCTATTGGCGTGGATTGTTTTGCGATGTGTGCCAACGATATTATCTGCCATGGTGCAAAACCCTTATTTTTTCTCGATTATCTGGCCTGCGGAAAATTGGACGCCGATATTGCTGCAGAAATTGTGATGGGAATGGTGAAGGCCTGTAAAGATAACGACTGTGCCTTGATTGGCGGGGAAACTGCGGAAATGCCCGGCATGTATAAGCCCGGCGATTATGATGTCGCAGGTTTCTGCGTCGGTATTGTCGAAAAAGACCAGATCATCGACGGTTCTAAAATTAAAAAAGGCTGCAAAATTATTGCCTTGCCGAGTTCTGGTTTTCACTCCAACGGTTTTTCTCTCGTACGAAAGATTTTTCCGGATTTTAATGAAGAATTTGAAGGCAAGCCTTTATACGAGACCCTTTTGGTGCCCACAAGACTGTATTACCAGCCCATTCATAAGGTTCTCGAAGAATTTAGCGTCTGCGGTATTGCCCACATCACCGGTGGTGGAATTATGGAGAATATTCCACGCATCATTCCGGAAGACCTGTGTGCTAGTATTGATACGGCAAAAATTAAAATTCCGAGTGTGATGCTCGAATTAGAAAAGCGCGGAAATATTGATCGCCTGGAAATGTACGGAACTTTCAATATGGGTGTCGGAATGGTTGTTGTAACTGATGCCGAACATGCCGAAAAAGTCTTGAACTTAATCGACGATGCTTACGAAATCGGTGAAATTACGGAAGGTTCCGAAAAGATAAAATTGATCTAAAATTTACGAATCTAATAAACTCAGACTTTTCACTGGTATACTGAGAAATTGGTCATTAAATAAAATGAAAAATATCGTGGTCTTAGTTTCGGGCAGCGGAACTAACTTACAGAGGATTATAAACTGTGTCGACACGGGAGAAATTCCGGACGCAAACATCTCAAAGGTGATTGCAGACCGCGAGTGTTTTGGTCTCGAGCGTGCAAAAAAGCACGGAATTCCGACGCAAGTAATTCCACGCGGTAAAACTTTTTCAGAAGAACTCAAAGAAATTCTCCCCGAAAATACAGATTTAATTATACTGGCAGGTTTTTTATCAATTTTAAATAAAGAATTTTGCGAATCTTTTCCGGGGAAAATAATCAATATTCATCCGGCTTTGTTGCCCAAGTTCGGCGGAAAAGGAATGTGGGGACATCATGTTCACGAAGCGGTTTTAGCGGCAGCCGAAAAAGAAAGCGGTGCCACGGTACACTATGTAACTTCCAGCATCGATGAAGGGGAAATCATCCTTCAAAAATCATTTGAAATTTCAGAGGGCGAAAGTTTAGAAAGTCTGCAGAAAAAAAATTATGAGACCGAATTTGAGATTTTTCCGAAAGCGATTAATAAAGTGCTGAATTTTCCCCTCTAAAAAGAGGGGTGTCCGAAGGACGGGGTGTGTACAGAAATAAAATGGAAAAGAAAACGCTAACACATAGCGATGGCGTAGAAATCTTTAGAAGAAAAATCGAAGTTCTTCCGAAAAATAAGGATCTTCTTGCCCGTTCAAGAAGTTTAAGAAAAGGTTATGTCTTGTCCGAAGTGATCTTTTGGAAGCAGGTTCGAAATAAAGAATTTCACCAGATCGATTTTGACAGACAAAGAATAATTGGAAATTATATTGTCGATTTCTACATTAAATCTCTTGGTCTAGTCATCGAAATTGACGGGTCGCCGCACGGTAATAAAGAAGAGTTGGATAGAATCCAGCAGCAATTCTTAGAATCACTGAATTTGAAAATTTACAGGATTTCGGATTTCAGAATAAAAAATGATTTAGCAAATGTCATGAAAGAACTGGAAGATTTCATTATCAAAAATTTTTCTTAACAGTCCTAACACCCCGCCTTCGGCACCCCTCTTTCAAAAGAGGGGAAGCCAAAAACCAAAAATCTAATAAAAAGTAAACAGAAATAAAATGTCAAAAAGAAGAGCGCTCATCTCGGTTTCCGATAAATCCGGACTCACAGACTTAGCAACATTTTTAGAAGCAAATAACTACGAACTGGTTTCCACTGGCGGCACCTTCAAGCATCTTTCAGCAGCAGGTTTGCATCCCATTCAAATTGATGAGGTCACCGATTTCCCCGAAATGTTAGACGGACGCGTAAAAACGTTGCATCCAAAAGTTCATGGCGGTTTGCTGGCTGTGCGGACGAATAAAGAGCACATGAAAACCGTTCAGGAACACGAAATAGGTTTAATCGATATGGTCATCGTTAATTTGTATCCGTTTTTCGAAAATGCCAATTCCGATATATCTTTGGACGAAAAAGTAGAATTTATCGATATTGGCGGCCCGTCAATGTTGCGTTCGGGCGCAAAAAATTACAATTCGGTTACGGTGCTCACTGATGTTGCAGATTACGCAAAAGTTCAGCAGGAGATTGCCGAAACGGGCGATACGACTTTGGAAACACGGAAAAAATTGGCGGGAAAAGTTTTCAATCTGACTTCCGCGTATGATGGTGCGATTTCAAAGATGCTTCTGGAGGAAGAATATCCGCAGTATTTAAATGCCTCGTATAAAAAATTTTCAGACTTACGTTACGGCGAAAATCCGCATCAAACTGCAGCATATTACGTTTCCACGACGGATAACGGCGCGATGAAGGATTTCGAAATTTTGGGCGGAAAAGAATTGTCCTTCAACAATCTTCGCGACATGGATCTGTGTTGGAAGGTCGTCAACGAATTCAAAGAAGAACTGGCCTGTTGTGCGGTGAAACATTCTACGCCGTGCGGTGTTGCGGTGGGAACTTCCGCGTTGGAAACCTACAAGAAAACATTTGAATGCGATCCCGTTTCTATTTTTGGCGGAATTATCGGGATGAACTTTACAGTTGATGGCGCCACGGCCGAAGAACTCAACAAAACATTTTTAGAAATCGTGATGGCGCCGGACTTTACCCAAGACGCGCTCGAAATCTTAAGAAAAAAGAAAAATTTAAGAATCATCAAAATTAAAAATCCCGTCTCCGACGCTCAAACCTGGGTGAAGGTAGATGGCGGAATTTTAGTTCAGGACAATGACAATCAGTTTTCCGATCAAATTGAAACCGTTACCGTTTTCAAACCTTCCGAAGAGCAGGAGAAAGCACTGCTGTTTGCGCAAAGAGTCGTAAAATACGTAAAATCCAATGCGATTGTCGTTTCTAACGGTTTTCAGGCGTTAGGAATTGGCGGTGGACAGGTAAACAGAATTTGGGCCACGCAGCATGCGATCGAACGGGCAAAAGAGAAATTCTCCGGCGATATGGTTCTGGCTTCTGACGCATTTTTCCCTTTCCGCGATGTCGTAGATTTCTGTGCAGAGCAGGGCATTAAAGCAATTATTCAACCCGGCGGAAGCATGCGCGACGAGGAAAGCATTGAGGCTGCAAACGAACACGGTATTCCCATGATGTTTACCGGCATGCGTCATTTCCTCCATTGATTCCTCAGCCAGTGCAAGCGGAGTAGTAGTTTTAACGTAAATTAAGAAAATTTTCTTTCAACTAAATTTGAAATCCATTTACAAATGAGTAATTTTGTAAAATTCTAAATAAGCAAAAAAATAATGAAAATATTAATCGTAGGAAACGGAGCCAGAGAATCTGCAATTGCTCTGAAATTAAGTGCCGATCACAGAATTTCTAAAATGTATTTCGCAAAAGGCAACGCGACCACCGCAAAACTGGGACAAAATGTATACGAAGACAGCGTGGCAGGTCTGCGGGATTTTGCGATCAACGAAAGAATAGATCTTACGATTGTCGGGCCGGAAGCACCTTTAGTAGAAGGAATTGTCGACGAATTTAAAGCACATAACCTAAAAATATTCGGTCCGAGAAAAAGAACGGCAGAACTGGAAGGCAGCAAAGCTTTTTCCAAAAAGTTCATGCAGACGAACAATATCAAAACAGCAAAAGCCGTAGTTTTCGATGCTTATCAGGAAGCGATGGATTATGTGAAAACCCAAAAATTTCCCATCGTTATTAAAGCCAGCGGTCTTGCGGGCGGAAAAGGCGTTGTAATTGCCGATGATCTTACCGAAGCAGAATCCACCATCCACCGTTTTATGATCGAAAGAATTTACGGCGACGCCGGAATTCAGTTGGTAATCGAGGAATACTTGCGAGGATTTGAAGCTTCCATTATCGCCTTTGCCAACGGCAAAAAACTGTTTCCGTGCATTCCCGTTAAAGACTATAAAAAAGCCGGAACGGGCGACAAAGGTCCAAACACAGGTGGAATGGGAAGTGTAGCGCCGAGCCCGGAATTTACCGACGCACATTACAAAGATTTCGAAGATCATATTTTGGCCCCAACTTTAGCCGGACTTAACGCTGCCAATATCCACTTCAAGGGATTTATCTTCTTTGGCTTAATGGTGACCAACGAGGGCACTTATCTGCTCGAATACAATATGCGATTAGGCGATCCGGAAACTCAGGTGTTGCTGGCGTTGCTGGAAAACGAACTTTTCGACGTTATTATGGACTGTCTGGAAGGTCGCGACATCGAACTCAAATTTAAAGACGAAAAAGCAGTTTGTCTTGTAATGTGTTCTGGTGGCTATCCGCACCGCATCGAAACGGGCTTTGAAGTTCGAAATTTAAATCAGGTAAAACACAGCCAGGTCCTGTTCGCAGGCGCCAAAAACGTCGGCGACAAAGTTCTAACGACTGGTGGCCGCGTTCTGAGTGTGGTTGCAACAGGCGACTCTTACGAAGAAGCGCGCAAAAAAGTATACGAAGATGCTTTAAGTATTAAATTCGATTACGGATTTTACAGAGAAGACATCGGGAAGTTTTAAAAAGCAAAAGGCGTGATTTTTCACGTCTTTTTTTGAAGCTATTTCCCGCTTTCCGCTGCAATCTTTTTTTCAAAAAAGGATTTCCGTTGCAATCGGGGCTAGTTACGACTCCATTTTCATCTTCCTCAGACCTTAAAATAACGGTTCAGCACAATTCAACCCTAAATAGAAAACCTTACATGAACAACGGTATCATTATTTTAGATTTCGGTTCCCAATACAACCAATTAATCGCCCGCCGAATTCGCGAGCACGGCGTTTATTCCGAAGTAATTCCTTTCAATACTCCACTTGCAGAAATTATTTCGAAAAATCCCTCCGGGATCATTCTTTCCGGCGGTCCCAGTTCTGTGAATGTCGAAAACGCTCATTTAATAGAAAAAGAACTGCTCGAAAAAAACATTCCTGTTCTCGGTATTTGCTACGGCATGCAGCTTATCACGCATTTATTAGGCGGAAAAGTAAAAAAAGGCATCAAAGGAGAATATGGTAAGGCCAAACTGCAGATCGAAAAGTCAAATGCCTTGCTGGCTGGCGTTAGCCGATTTTCCACGGTTTGGATGAGTCATTTTGATGAGGTCGAATCTGTGCCCGCCGGTTTCAATATTAATGCAGTGACCGATGTTATTTCTGCCATTTCCAACGAATCCAAAAAGATATATTGCGTTCAGTTTCATCCGGAAGTTTCGCATACCGAAGAAGGTGCAAGAATGATCGAAAATTTCATTTTCAACATCTGCAAAGCCCCAAAAGACTGGAAACTGACAAATTATATAGACGAAACTATTGCCGAGATCCGCGCAAAAGTCGGTGATCAAAGAGTCATTCTTGGTCTTTCCGGCGGCGTCGATTCCTCTGTGGCCGCTGTTTTAATTCATAAAGCCATTGGCGACCAGCTAACCTGCATTTTTGTTGATACAGGTTTGATGCGCAAAGACGAAGCAGAGAAAGTGATGAAAAATTACGGTGATCATTTTCACCTCAACATCAAATTGATCGACGCTTCTGAAAGATTTATGACCAAACTAAAAGGCATTTCAGATCCTGAACAGAAAAGAAAAATTATAGGGAACGAATTTGTGGCTGTTTTCGACGAAGAATCTCATAAAATCGAAGGCGCAAAGTTTTTAGCGCAAGGCACAATTTATCCTGATGTTATTGAAAGTCAGTCTGTAAAAGGGCCTTCATCCGTCATTAAATCTCACCACAATGTGGGCGGACTGCCGGAAGAATTAGGTTTCGATTTGTTAGAGCCGTTGCGTGAACTCTTCAAAGACGAAGTTCGAAAAGTAGGAGAGGAACTTGGCATTCCGCATCATTTGGTTCACCGTCATCCCTTTCCGGGCCCGGGTTTGGGCATCAGAATTTTGGGAGAAGTTGATGAAGAAAAAGTGAAAATATTGCAGGAAGCCGATGATATTTTTATCGAGGAACTCTACAAAAATAAATTGTACGAAACAGTTTCGCAGGCTTTCGTCGTGTTGCTTCCGGTAAAATCGGTCGGCGTAATGGGCGATGAAAGAACATATGAGTACACGGCAGTTGTTCGGTCTGCAAATACCACCGACTTTATGACGGCCACTTTCAGCAAATTTCCGTGGGAATTTTTAGAGAACATTTCCAACCGGATCATCAACGAAGTTCGCGGTATTAACCGTGTTGCTTATGATATTTCGAGTAAACCACCCGCAACAATAGAGTGGGAATAGCTTTGGAAAAGGTGAAATGAAACTTCTGGGTTCGCTTTTAATCTATTTTGATTCCTCTTTTTTTCAGTCTCATTTTGAAATAAGGCGTTTCGAATTTTAAAGTGTCAGCAGATTGATAGTATTTTACGGTGTTTTGTAGAAAGTTATATTCGGTTTTAAACGGAATTTTATCGTAAGAATTTCCGAGTAAAACCGCTACGGAATCGCCTTTCCAGTACGCTTCCTCCACCCAAAACGACGGGCCGAAAAAAGCAATTTGCCTTGCTTTTTTCTGCTTTAAGTCGACAAGTACCACTTGCTGATCCGCTTCAAATCCCGCTGTCCCGTCAGCTTCCAAAAACCAGTTGTAACTGTCGAAATCCAAATAGTGATCTTTACTTTTATTAAAAACTAAAAATGGCTTATACGTTTCATTGAAGCCTTCTTTATTCAAAATTGGTACAGAAGTTTCGCGAAAAGAAATTTTTGAAGTTTCTTTTAATTTAAAATTATCGAGTTTGAAATCCGGATTTTCACTTTGATAATACTGTAACCATTTATTTAAAGAAGAGTCCTTTTGTTTGGTGATTTGGGCAGACTTTGATTTGCTTGTATTTACATTCGCGGGCGGTTTCGGCTTTTGATCACATGAAAACAGAAGCGCTAAAAGGAGAAAAGCATAATCTTTCATTCATCGAAAGTACAAAATATTCTAATCCTGCCAAAAAACCTATCTTTGCAAAATGGAAAAAACCACTTTTGCGGATTTCGATTTGCCGGAAAAAATACTCGATGTTTTAGCAGACTCCAATTTATTTGAACCGACGCCTATTCAGGAAAAAAGTTTAGGGCCCATTCTTTCGGGTCGGGATGTCATGGGTATTGCGCAAACCGGGACCGGGAAAACGCTGGCGTATTTGCTGCCCGTTTTGAAAAATTGGAAGTACAATAAAAGCGGAAATCCCACCATTCTTATTTTGGTTCCTACGCGGGAATTGGTAGTTCAGGTGGCGGAAATCGTTACAAATTTAACGCAGAACATGACCGCACGCGTTATCGGAATTTATGGTGGAAAAAATATTAAAACTCAAAAGCTTCTGTTTAACGACGGCTGCGATATTTTGGTAGGAACGCCCGGCAGAACCATGGATTTGGCCATCGATAATGCCATCTCCCTGAAAGAAGTGCAAAAACTCATCATTGATGAATTTGATGAGATGCTGAATTTAGGTTTCAAAGCACAGTTGACGCACATTTTCCAGATGATGAAGGAGAAAAGACAGAACATTCTTTTTTCTGCAACCATGACAGAAGCGGTCGATGCTTTGCTCTACGAATATTTTTCCGGACCTCTGGAAATATCTCTGGCGAAATCTGGGACACCGCTGGAAAAAATTGAGCAGGTTGCTTATAAAGTACAGAACTTTAATACCAAAATCAACCTTTTAGAACATCTGCTGAAGAAAGACCAGGATTTTTCGAAAGTATTGATCTTTTGCAATAATAAAAGGCATGCCGACCAGCTTTACACTAAAATTGAAGAACTTTTTCCGGACGAGTTTGATGTAATTCACTCCAATAAATCGCAGAACTACCGTTTGAACGCGATGCGAAGTTTTGAAAAGCAGGAAGTCCGCGGTTTGATTACCACCGATATTATGGCGAGAGGTTTGGATATTTCAGACATTACCCACGTAATTAATTTCGAAATTCCGGACGTTCCTGAACAGTACATTCACAGAATTGGTAGAACTGGTCGCGCAGATAAAGAAGGAGTTGCCGTGTCGTTTGTTACGAAAAAAGAGGAAGTTCTTTTGCTGGAAATCGAAGTTTTGATGAATAAGGAGGTTACGTTTGTAGATTTCCCCACAGAGATTAAAATTAATCCGACGAAAATTGCTTCTGAAAAAGATGAAATCGTGATGAAAAATGCCAACGTCATTAAGTTGGAAGAAGGTGGTGGTGCTTTTCACGAGAAAAAAGATAAAAACAAAAAGGAAAATTGGGGTGGTCCTCACGCCAGAAAACTTCCGAAAAAAATCGGGGCCAACCGCGCGCAGGAAAAAGCGAAATCGAAGGCCAAAAGAAAAAAATAAACCCCAAAACCTGGGGTTTACTTTTGTTCACTTCCAAAATATATCTTCGTATTCCGGTTCCTTTAATTCGGGAAAATCCAGTTTTAGAAGGTTATTCAGTTCTTCCTCGCTTGCTTTCGCTTCAATTTCAGGAAATATCTGTCGTTCTTCCGTCCGGATGTGCAGTTCCAAAAGATCCCGAAAGGTTTGAATCTTTTCCGGATTATCAAATCCTTCACCAATCATTTTTTCAAAGGCGCGGTGCTGCGAAATCGCTTCGTCAATCAAGGGATGATGATTTCCTAAAAGAGGAAATAATGTTTCTTCTTCCTCCGCAAAGTGAGGTTTCAGATTTTTTTCGTAAAACAGCTGAATATACCGCGAAATTCTTTCCGGTGAAATATTCCGTTTTAAGCCTTCTTTTAATTTCCAGCAGAGCAGAAGACCAAAATGATGGTCGCGGCTTAACTGTACCAATGCGTCGTGTCTTTTCATAATTTTATTTTAGGTAGGGTTCCATTTCTTTTTTCCACAGTTCGTAACCTTCGGGTTTCATGTGAAGCATATCTTCCAAAAACAGATCTTTTCGAATTTTGCCGTCGGGAGTTTCCATACTTTTGGTAATGTCGATGTAGTCGGCGTTTGGCTTTCGCTTCATAAAATTTTCGATCAGTTGATTGGTCGCTGCCATTTTTGGCCAAAGGTTCTTACGACTTGGAGAAAATTTTATTGAAATATAATCCACCGGGATCTTTGGATAATACTTTCGTATCGCCGCATAGAATTTTTTAAAACGGTTAAAAACTTCTTTTGGCGCTACATTCTGATCTTCGGCGAAATCATTTTCGCCACAATAAATAATAATCTGCTTTGGCGAATAAGGTTTTAGAAGATCATCTGAATAAAAATTCAAATCCTTTAAAGTCGAACCTCCAAAGCCCCGGTTGATAAATGTTTTATTCGGAAAATACGTTCCAACGTCGGTCCATTTTGTAAAAGAGGAACTGCCAATTAAAAGTGTAGCAGATTTTGGAGGCGGATGATCTGCATCGCTTTTTTTGAAGTTTTGGATGTCGTCCCAGAACACGGGGCGCTCTTGGGCCAGAGCCGAATAGCTAACCACAAGAAGCAGGAAAAGCGAAAATATTTTTTTCATAATGATTTTATTAGCGCTAAAATTAAAGAAACTGTTTGGCTTAGGAGTGAACATATATCTTATCCTCTCAAATTTACGATTAAACTTTTAAAGTTGAAATTTAAGAGTTTTATCTATCAAAATAACTTTAAATAAAAACTCCTCAAGCTAAAAAGCTTGAGGAGAAAAAAATCATTTGTGTTTATATTGAGCTATTTTTTTATTGAGTAACCTGTGCCGTAACAAATATTCGCGCCATATCGTTATTAATATTGCTGCAGTTCGACGTATTTCCGCCATAGGTTACAGAACTGTAGCCCGAAGTAAGCTTGGGCAAATTTCTGCCATATACGCTTACCGTATAATTTCCTATGGGTAAATCATCAAATACGCCGGCAAGGTTAAATTTTTTCCAGTTACAGACGTAATTTTTACCAACTTCGCTAAATTTCCTGGCGATCTTCAACTGGCCATTTACAAAAACACCGATCGCAAACTGGAATTCCTGGTCCGTACCGGAATCATTATTAATTTGTACCATCCCTTCGGTAATGATGTAATTGGTATTTGTGGTTTTTGAAATAGTAATTGTTGTTGAAGCTCCTAAACTCGTCCATCCGGTTGTAGAATCGTTTAATGCAAACAAAGGCATCGTCGCCGGAAAAACGGTATTAGCCGTGCTTGCCGTGGAAGCACCGGAAAAGTTTTCGGTAATTTTAATGATCGCTGTTCCATCTGCTACTCCGAAGTTTCTGTTCCATTTTCCGGCTTCCCAAAAGTTTAATTTGTTTGTATTGGTATTAAACACCATTAAACCCTGAACAGGCGTCGGAACTGTTACAGCATCCGTATCACTTAGCAAGGGAACCCGCGGGAATAATACACCACGTTTATCATCTACCACCTGAAGTACCGCACTCGCATCCGGGACGGTGGTTGGCGAACCATTCGCTGTAATTAGGAGTTGAGCTTTCGGCAAACTCAAAAATAATAACAGCACTAATAGAGAATATGTTTTGGTTTTCATATTAAAATACATAAGGTTGGTTAATAAATACAGTTCCACTTATGGCGGCTTCAAAAGCGGAGAGCGTTGCCGGGGAGCAAGCGCTGTTCGGTCCACCATAAGTTACCGTAAGGCCGGAGATGTTGGGCGAGGAAATGTTCCGAATGGCGAATTTTACAACGTGAGATCCTTTTGTTAGGTTTTTTGTATTGCCATAAATCAGATATTGGCGATAAGAACAGGGAACCTGAAAGTCCAGAAAAAGTGGCTTAACATCCACTAATTTATCATCAACAAAAAATCCAATGCTGGTGCTGATGCCACTTGTATTCGCACTGGAGCTGTTATTGGCCTGAAACATACCGGTAGTACTCATTAAAACGTCATTCAGTGGGCGATCTACGGTTACGGTTTTTGTGAGCGCAGGGATAACGGTCCATTGCGCAGGGTCTAAAGCTTCTCCGGCAGCGTGCGGACTGTAGCCTAGAAATTGTCCGGCAGCACGCGTAAAAGTTAAAGGCGTACTTGAGGAGCCGGAATAATACTGCACCTGATTCAGCAAATTGGTCTGGTTGATGTCGCTGAAAAAATAATCCCATTTCGCGCCGTCCCAAAAATAGTAGCCGGTACGGCCGAGAATTGTACTGTTAGTATTGTACACAATCATGGATTCTTTCGGATTAGGAATCGTGGTAACGTCGGTTTTGCTTAAAAGCGACACGATTGGAAAGGTTGTTCCCTTTCCTGCGGAAAAAATGTCCAGCGCAGCCGAAGGATCCGGCGTTCGTGTGTTAATTCCCACCTGTGCGGGGAGTGAAAGAGTGAGTAGAAACAGGAAGAAGATATAAAAATTTTTCATCGGTTATGTCTTTTATTGTTCTGAAATTTGGATGTTCATGAGCGATTTGTCCATTAAAGGACTTAAGTTGGAGCACGCCGAATGTTTTGCGCCAAAAGTGATGCTTTGCGTTCCAACTTCGGTAACACGTAATGTTTCCCGCAGTTCGATCAAATGATTGGTGCCCGTTGTAATATTTTTCACATTGAAAAACACATTGAAGTCGTTGTATAAACATGGATCATTCCCCGTGATGATAAAGTTACGCACCCCCGCTAATTTTGAATCTACAAATAAACCAATGGAGTACGACATAAAAGTGTTATCTGAGGATGTAGAGTTTACCTGTGCCACACCACTGCCTGTGATAGAAACTGTATTGACGGGAGAAAAAACGTTGATCTGCTTGGAAAGTCCTGGGATTAACTGCCAGTCATGCGCCGAGGGTGCTTCACCTAAATTATACGAGACTCCGGTAATGGGTGACGCATCGTTAACGCCGCCTGTAGAAACGGTTGTTTCTGCACGAAGGATACGGAGGTATTTGTAAATATTACTTGTATTTAGAAAAGGGTTCCATTTATTATTCAGCCAATAATAAAAACCTTTCCCTGTGGTAATGTTGGTGTTATAAGCGATCAGTGAATTTGCCGGATTTGTTACAGGTGCGGCATTATTCAGGTCAGGGATCGATATATTGGGTAGCAAGACGCCTTTGTTGGAAGAAACTATCTTTAATATTTCCGAGTTGTCGAAGGTGGTAACATTATTACCAATTCCTACCTGAGCATAGGATATACCAAAAGACACTAGGAATCCTAGGAATAGATTTTTTTTCATCATGTCGTGTTTTGTGTTGGTCAAATTTAGTTTTATTAATGACCTCGCACCAAGGGTATTAACACCTTTTTTTAAGGGTGTTTTCACCTTTCTCGAATTTCATCCGATTTCCTGCAGCCTTATTTCTGCCTTATTTTGAGGAAGTTGCATTTTTTTTTCTGAAAAAGAGGAGATCAGTTTCTGTCGCGCTCCAGGTAAACTTTCTTCAAAAAGAGAGCAGTTGTAACGCGACATTTGACGACAAATTCAACTCGCGAAACCGCACTGAAAAAATGCCGTCACTTTTATTTTCCCTGCGAAGGAAAGTCTTTAAAGTAGGCGATATACATCTTCAGCTCAGGTCGTGCAAGATTGAAGCAATGCCCCGACAGAAAGTTGAGAACTGAAATGTTCTTTTGTTTCAATGCTTAATCCAATCAACAAAAAACGCTCTGAAATTTTCAGAGCGTTTATATAATTCATTCAATAATAATTGAAAATCTTAATATCTGTAATATTCCGGTTTGTAAGGTCCTTGAACTTCAACACCAATATATTTAGCTTGTTCTTCTGATAAAGTTTCTAATTCTACCCCTAACTTTGCAAGGTGCAAATAAGCTACTTTTTCATCTAAATGTTTTGGCAACATATAAACTTCATTTCCGTAAGCTGCGGAATTCGTCCACAATTCAATCTGCGCAAGCGTTTGGTTGGTAAATGAATTACTCATTACAAAACTTGGGTGTCCTGTTGCACAACCTAAATTTACCAAACGGCCTTCTGCCAAAATGATGATTTCTTTTCCATCGATATTATAAACGTCAACCTGCGGTTTCACCTCATATTTGGTAGCGCCGTAATTTTCGTTTAACCACGCCATATCGAGTTCATTATCGAAGTGACCTATGTTACAGACAACAGCTTTATCTTTCATTCTTTTGAAATCTTCACCTTTAACGATATTGAAGTTTCCGGTTGTGGTAATAATAATATCTGCATTTTCCACTACCGTACTTAATTTTTTAACTTCAAAACCGTCCATTGCGGCCTGCAATGCACAAATCGGGTCGATTTCGGTTACCGTTACAATAGATCCGGCTCCTTTGAAAGAAGCTGCAGTTCCTTTACCTACATCACCGTAGCCACAAACTACAACTCTTTTACCGGCCAACATTAGATCTGTTGCCCGACGCACTGCATCTACTGCAGACTCTCTACAACCATATTTGTTGTCGAATTTTGATTTTGTTACCGAATCATTTACATTGATTGCCGGCATTACCAAGGTTCCGTTTGCCATTCTTTCATAGAGACGGTGAACGCCTGTCGTCGTTTCTTCCGAAAGACCCTTAATGTCTTTAGTCAATTCCGGATATTTATCGAAAACGAGATTGGTTAAATCGCCACCATCATCCAGGATGAGGTTCAACGGTTTTCTGTCTTCGCCAAAAAATACAGTCTGTTCAATACACCATTCAAATTCATCTTCATTCATTCCTTTCCACGCGTAGACAGGAATTCCTGCAGCTGCAATTGCTGCTGCGGCATGGTCTTGTGTAGAGAAAATATTACAGGAAGACCACGTAACATCGGCACCCAAAGCCACCAAAGTTTCAATGAGAACGGCAGTCTGAATCGTCATGTGAAGACAACCCGCAATTCTCGCTCCTTTCAAAGGTTGAGACGGACCGTATTCTTCCCGAATCGATATTAAACCCGGCATTTCTGCTTCTGCTAAAGTAATTTCTTTTCTTCCCCATTCTGCCAGAGAAATATCCTTAACTTTATAAGGAACGTATTGTGTAGTTGTTTCCATTTATATGAATAATAATTTTTGCAAATATACAAAATCTCTTTTTTAAGTTGATCTGCGTTTGGAAATATGTGTTATGCAGCTGGTCTATGAGGATTTTTTTTGAGTTAAATTTGAAAAGAAATTTAGTCTCAGTATTTACTTCATTATATGCAGATTGCTTAATTTTACTCTTTAATAATTTTTGATGCCACTTTACAGAGATTTTTCTAATGACACCGCCACTATTCTTCTTTGGAAATATGATGAGCAGGAAGAACTTGACCCTTCAAAACTCCTGGAAAAAGAAAACTTCGACAAAATTAAAGACTATCATCCCACAAAAGTGAAAGAATTGCTTTTGGTCCGAAAAATTTTAAAATCTGTTTTGCCCCATCACCAAATTCTGTACAAAGAGAGGGAGCCGTATCTTTCTCCGCAGGATTTCGAAATTTCGGTAACGCATTCGTTTCCGTACGCGGCACTGGCGATCTCAAAAAATAAAATTGGTATAGATATAGAACCTTTTAATGATAAAATTGTAAGAATTCAACATAAATTTTTAGACGAAAAGGAAAGTGCTTTTATTGAGAAAGAGCATGAAGTTGCTTATCTAACGATTATTTGGTCGCTGAAGGAAAGTCTCTATAAAATTCATCACTCGAATTACTGGTCGCTGAAAAAACATTATGAGGTTAAGCCTTTTCGTTTGGATTTTCCCTTCGATATTAAATGCAGGGTTCACGATGAAAAAGTTTCAGATTTATTCAGCGCCCGAGTAGCCTTTTTTGAAAATTACTGCATCACGATTGTCGACTGAATTTCGGGTGCTAATTTTTCGACCACTTTTCGCTGTTCTTTGGCCGCATCGTAAATCAATTCCAAAATTTCCTGAAGATTCATCAATTCCGTTAAATGCGTAACCCTGTTCGGATCGCGCCGGTTTGATATTTCGTTTTCCACAAGCTCGTTTCTGCGGATCTCTAGGAGTTTTTCTACAGAATCTTCCGGATGCAGGGCGCTTTCGTCCGCTATTTGTTGGTTAAATTCTTTCTGGTCCAAAATTAAACTCGTTCTCGTTAATTCCGCAAAAATTTTGCGGTTCCAGCTTTTAAAATCAATTTCGGGATAATCGGCAGCAGATCTCGAATATTGGGAGAATGAGGCGATATATGCGGTAATCAGATGCGAAGTATTCACAAACTGGTGAATGTGTTCCATTTTTTTCTGCTGATTTTTCGGGTCGGAGATCATGCGTTGAAAATTGTCGGAAAGGTTTGCCAAATTGATAACTGCATTTTTTCGTTTGAGTTTGTATTCCTCTAAAATTCTGTTGTGATTCTTAAAAAAATCCATCACAGCTTTGAAATATTCCAGGTTGCTTTTCGCGGCTTTTTTCATCAACTCCAGGTTCTGAGTATGTTCCCAAACCGGTAAAATAAAATAAGAAACGCCGAACGCCACAATTCCGCCGATAACGGTATCTAAAATTCGGTCTTTAAAAATTAAATTCACGTTCCCCGGCTTCAAAAAATTAAAAGTCAGGAAGATATAGATTGTCATAAATAAAACTGCCCAAAAGTAATTCGCCTTTAAAAAACTGAAACACAAAATCATACTCAGCAACAATATTGCGAAAAGGACCGCTGGGCTAGTAATCCCGAACAGAAAAATATAGGCGATCACCGCACCCGCAACCGTGCCGTAAAGCCGCAGGAGGTTTCGGTGTTTGGTAGTGGAGTAGGCGGGCCGCATAATGGCAAGCACGGTAATTAAAATCCAGTACGCATGCCCAATGCCGATGAAATCGAATTTAGAGAATAAATAACCGATAAGCAGCGCAAGAACAATCCGTATGGAATGCCGGAACTGCGAAGATTCCAGAGAAAAGTTACTCCAATAAACTTTGATGTTTAGTTTTTGAGTACTCGGTAGAAATTTTTCCAGATCTAAGCCCGTTGACAGACTTTTCGCAAGCTTTTGATCCTGAACAAAAACTTTGTAAATAGTTCTGATCTCGTCCGTGATATCAGTTATCCGCACCAGGATTAATCTCATAACCATGAAGTTTTCCAGATTTTCGGGCGTTAGGTTTTTGGTCCGCAAATCGAAATATTCTTCAAATAATTTTTGTAGTGCTACATCGATATTTCGCAGCGGTTTTGCTTTGGAGCCACTTTGCAGGGCAATTCCAATATTGCTGAGTTCGTCCGCGATCTTTTCGAGATATTCGCTGATCGATTTTAAAAAGCCTGTTTCGCTGAAACTTTCCTGAATTTTTTTGTAGTCACTGTCCGACGTCATTAGTTTTTCGTGCAGATCGATGGAGTTTAGAAACATCAACATCAATAAACGGCTTGTGGTGGTGGATTCGTTGACGATTTTCCGGGTTTTAAAAACGGTTTCGCGCGTTTCTTCCTGTAGATTTTTAATTTTAATCTGTTCGGCGATAATCTGCGAGTACAATTCGGTAAAATCTGGATTATTTAAATAGAATTTAGACTTAATGGTCAAATAATCCGCAAGCATTAAATAATTTTCTCCAATCATTTGCCCCGCCAATTTGTACGGCTGAATCTTTGAAACGACAAGAAAGACGAGCAGATAACCGACGGATCCTGCCAAGAAAATAAGGGAACTTTTAATTATATTCGTCCCGGTTAAATGACCGTCGATAAAAATAGCCATAACCACGAGCGAGAGCGAACCAACTGCAGCTAACCGCTGACCGTAAACGCCCATCATGGAGAAAAAAAGACCAAAGAAAATGATTTCTACATACACCAAAGGCGGATAATCTTTCAGAAAACTTGCGATCACCGCAACGGAAAAGAAACAAATTATGGCTAAAATCAGGGAGTTTCGGCGACGTATAAACGGGCCCGGCTGATCCGTCAGCCCAACAAAACTTGTCGCGAGGGGAAAAAGAAAATATTCCTTCAACAAACCAAAATGAGCTAAAATGATGCTCGGAACTACGATTGCCAGGGTAATTCGCACTGCAGAATAGATGTACTGGCTGGTGGCAAATTTTTTAAGTTCTGTGGCGTAGTTCATTCCGTAAATTTAAGAGAAATTTTGCATTAAAAAAGTCTCAATTTCTTGAGACTTTGTGATATTTTAAATAAGAAATTCTTAATAATCCTGTGCGTTGGAAGATTCTTCGCCAATATTCCAGGTTAAACCAAATCTCAAGGTGTTATCAAGGGCGCTATTTACTTTGGAGGTGTTAATCAGATAAGACATATCCAACCCGAAAGACTGGTATTTTAAACCGACACCTACCGTTGCGTATTGTCTGGCTCCCTGCTCTTCACTTTCGTGGAAATAACCTCCTCTTAAAGCAAACGCATTATCGTATTCGTATTCAACGGCGCCACTTAACATGGTACTTTTTTTATTGCTGAATGATTTTCCGATTCCTTCCAGAACGCCAACATTCGGAACATTCCCCGTATTATCGGGACCCGGAACCAAAATTTTGGACGCTTCGAAATTTAATCCTACACGGTTTAAATCATCGATAAACAAATCGTAACCTGCACCTAATCTCGCCATGGTCGGAAGATAAGATCTGGATTCATCATCGCCGGTATAATCGAGTCTCGGTCCTAAATTCTGAATGGCAAAACCACCTCGCGCGCGTCCTTCAAAATCGTTGATGCTGGTGTGTTTTGGAGACATGAAATATCCTGAAACATCAACTGCAAAAGAGTTCGCAGCCTGCAAAGTGTTGTCGGAGTTAAATCCACCGGATAAATCTGAACGGATAAATCTACCTGTAACCGCCATGGAATAGGTATCTGTAAGTTTTAAACCGTAGGCAACATCGATGGAAAATTCATTGGGTTTGGCAGTTCCTAACTGTACCACTTCATTGCCCACATAGTCGGTAAGATCCACCGCTCCCATATTGAAATAATAGATACTTGCGGAGATGGTAGCCCTTTCTTCGTCGCCCAAAAATTGGTGGTAAGCACCGTAAAGCAAAAACACGTCATTTGTTAATTTACCCATGTATGGCGTGTAATTAACTCCAATTGCCGAAGTTGTTTTGCTGAAGGGATATTTAGCGGCATTCCAGAACTGAGAAAAAGCGTCTGTAGTGGTGGCGACCCCTTGATCTCCCATTCCTCCGGCTCGGGCATCGGGGGAAATTCTTAGAAAAGGAGCACCGGTAAGAACGGGCTGAATTTGTGAATAAGCGGCCATACTTATTCCTAATCCTAATCCTAAAAATAGTTTTTTCGTCAATGTCATAAAGTAAATTTTTTATCGTTATTTTTTATTTTAATAGTACCATTTTTTCTACTGCTGTTGCGCTTCCTTTGCACTTGTCCTGATTTTGGCTTCTTGCGAATATTTTAAAAATATAGGTCCCTTTGCCCACTGCGTCGCCAAAATCATCTTTTCCATCCCATTCAATTGCCGTTCTTGGTGTTCTGAATCCCTGGAAGAAGGGTTCAGCGGTCACCATTGTGCTGATCGTTTTTACCAGTTTCCCGGTGATGGTGTAAATTTGAACATTCACGTCTAAAGTATCGTCGCAATTATGTTCAAACTGAACGTAAGTCTTATTGGTAAAAGGATTGGGCCAATTTAACAATTTATTAACGATTAAATTTTGATCACTTTCGTCCTTAACTACAAAGTTTAACGTTTCTGTTGTCGAATTATTGTTGATGTCCCAAACTTTAAAGGTAAGCTGGTGAGCGCCCGGTGCTAAGTTACGGAAGGGATAATTGACGTTTCCTTTCTGATAATCTTTTAAACCTGCACTTGAACATCCGTTGCCGTCGCCCGAGAAGTAAAAGTCGTTCAAAACCGTGGTATCGATAATTTTACCGTCCAAAACAACCGTAATATCATGGCCGATACCGGAACCTGTGGAGTTAATTCCCTTATCATCGGTTACACAGGCCAAAAGCAAAGGGTTTTGATCGGTGATGCCGCCATCGGCAAAATTGGTGTTATTCATGTACAGCTTTACGGTCGGTGGCGTGTTGTCGTTGATGCCATCGGGGTTGATGCCGCCCACTTTTTGAAGTTGATTGTTGAAAACATCTGTCACTTTGTTATCGGCATAAACCAGTATACGGCCGTCACCTATTTCGTAGTTGATATCTTTTGGAACATAAAATTCAACGTTGAAAACCCCATTCACGGCTTGTCCGGAAGATTTTACGATAGGTCCGTTTTCTTCGGTATAAGTAAGCACGGGATTTAATTTGGGCTCGTTATCGTTATTCAGGGTTTTCTTGGTGAGGCGTTTGTCAAAAATATTAACGGCAACTCTTCCGTTGAAATTTTCGTCAAGAGTACCGTCGGACTTGTTGATGTGCCCTTTAACTTCTACAAAATCCAGTGCACGCAACTGACCGGGCACAGGCGACACCACATTATCGACGACAAGATTTCTTCTTGGTCGGCTCAGTTTAGTCGCGGGATCTCCCAATAAGTTCACCTTTAAATGGTCGGCAAACGGACCTTTTTCTGCTTTAGCTTTCAAAAATGCATCGCCAAAGTTGATGAAGTCGTCGTCAACCAAATCAAAAACGTGGCGCGTAAAAATTTTGGTAAAATCTTCGCCGTAGCCCACCCCGATTGCCCGGCTGGACGTCAGCATCATCGCAGCACCGCCCTGCTTCGATTTTATAACCTGTTCGCCGGCGGAAAACGTTGCAGGATCGTCCCACAGGGTAAATTCGCACGTAATGGTAGAAATGAGAGGAAAGCGGGAATAGACGTTATTAAAATTATTAAAATTCTGAATTTCATCGATGGTTAAAACACGCTCCTGCGCCCAGCCGTTAATACCGCCGTGCCCGAAATAAAATAAATACAAACTGTTCCCAACATCATTGGCGATGGCCTGGTTCACCTGTGGGTAACGTTGGCCCCCCGCGGAAGTTTGTGCGGTAAAAGCATCGAGGTAAAGCTTTCGAACATTGTACTCGTTCCTCTCTGTTCCAATTTCAAAAGAGGTCGCGATGGCCTGGTTCATTGTTTCGTGGAAAGGAAAACCTACACGGACACCATTAGAGAAAGATACATTATCGGCATCATCATCAACCACAAAATCCAGTTTCATGCGCCATTCTCCAAAAGGAGAGGATTGGCCGGGAAGTGCATTATTGTAGGCCAGCGCTTTATCGATAAGAAGTTTTGCCTCGGAAACATTCGCCGCAGGCAGTCTGCCAATGGGCAGATCGGGAAGAGTCTGTGAAAGACTGATGGCACTTGCTGCCTGTGGTGCGGTCATCACAAAATAATCATCGCTCACGAAGGAAGTGGAGTAGTCGCCGCTTTCTTCACTTTCAAAGGAGGGAATAATGTCGGACCCGGGATTATTTTTACCTTTATAATCATAAGATGTATCGCCAAGGATGAAAACATATTTGAGCTTTCCCTTGGGCGTGTTAAGCCTGGTCGCAAAATCCCGGATTGCGGTAATATCTTTACCGCCGCTGCTGAACTCATTATAGATTTTATTTACATCTACAACCGCAACATTGTACTTGTCCTTATAGAAGTTGGCGAGTCGCTGTGCATTTCCCATCATCTGCGGAACGGTGATCATCAAATAGTCAATATTTTGGAGGCCGGATAAATCCTGATTTTCAATTTTTCCCACGAATGTCGGGGCAAAGGCTTCACTGCTTTTAAAGGCTACAAATTCGTTAACAAAAGTATTGTTGTTGGCCGTATACCCAAACGCAAATACTGAGCTTGAGCCTGATTTGTTTACTTTTCTGGTAGCATTGGTGACATCCGAAACTTCCCAAATCTGCTCCACTGCGGTGGCATCGGACATGCTAAAGGTGTACGTGTTTCCGCTTCCTTCCGCGATTCCGTAACTGCGGAAATTCATTTGGCCGTTATTGAACTTTAAATCCTCTTTATATTGAACTTCGGCATAGTCGAAATAAAATTTGCCGTTCGGGTTACCACTTGTGATGGGCACGTAGTTGAAAGTCAGTGTATTGCCCTGTAGGTTCGTAACGGTATTATTGTTATTATTGGCGGGATAACTTACCGGTACATATTCCTTTTTATTATCGGAAGGGATTGAAGTCGTTATGGGATTGGCATTGTTCAGATTAATGGTGACCTTGTTTCCATTGGATTGGTAAGCGACCACCCGTGACCGGTACCGAATTACGTCTGTTGGTTGAATTGGAGATTTTGTAGTGAAAGAAACTGATTTCGAATCGGAAAAGGAGTCGCCCGTCCAAATTCTGCCAATCTTCATTAGATTGAATTTCTCTTCATTTATAAACTGATATTCGTCGTACCGATTGATGATCGTACCATTCGCTGCTTCATCACTCTCCTGAATTCTTTTGCCCGGACCGACATCAAAGTTGATGAAGTAGTACGCAAAATCATCATATATATTGATGAAATTAGCAGATCTTTCTGTTCGTGTCTCAATTCTTCTGTTACCGCTTCCGTTTACGCCTCCAGTATTATATAGATTGTAGCCGTTCGGCCCCTGTGCATAAAATAAAGCGTAGTCATCGTCATTCCAAACACCGTCGTCTTCGCCCACCAACTGAATGGCATCCTCCTGAAGCGCAGAATACCTCGTATCTAAGTTGTGCTCGGGTAACATTAAGCCGCCATTGCCATAAATTCTGAAGTTTTTCGGGTTCACGTTCGAAGGATTAATGCCGTTATCGCGTAAGAATTTGGCAGTAACTTTAAAAACGCCGCTTTTGTCGACTTTAATTTTATAAAAAGTACCTGATTTCAAGGGATTTTCCGTGCTTCCGACCTTTCCGTTGATGGGCGTTGAAACCGGAGATTTTCCCGCGCTCATGATGGTGAAAGAGACCAATCTGTAAATGTTCTGCTTTTCAAATTTTAATGCAGACACCCTTATATTGGTCGTCTTTTCCTGCGTGTAAGGATTCGTATAATAGCTGATCTCGGATTTTTCCTCCGTGGGAATGCTGGAGGCATCAACATCAAAAATTTCTTTGTTAGTAACTCTTTCCCAAACCACGTTTGATATTTGTTGAGTGGTCCCCGAATTTTTTGCGGTGTTCCGAAAGTAAACCGATCCGTCTTCAAAAGCAAAACCGTCGTTTTTAAAGGAAGGGACGGTTGTTTTATAGTTTCCAAAATCAATAATTTTGCTGCCTTCCCATTGGATGTTAATGGTTTGCGAAGAAATGCAGGTAGAAAATAAACTGATGAGGACAAGGGTTAAGATGCGTTTCATTTGTGGTGTAATTTCACGGTTACAAATTAAACGAAAAATAATAAATAATAATATGGTGCAATAAAATTTAATTGTTAACGTTTTCCAAAAAAATCAATATTATAATTTGATTTATTAGATTATTTCTTTTTTCTTTGTGCTTTGATAAATTCTTGATAGACTATGAACAAAATTAAGTTGTTTTCGATAATAATGCTGAGTTCCACTATTTTACTAATGAGCTGCGGCGGTGGCAGTGGTAGTAAGAAAGGAGGTGGTACCAAGCGTTTCACCAGTAAAACCGGATGGAAGCCAAATGATCAGAAAGGATGGTTTTTTACCGGAAAACAGCAGAAACAAAAGGGATGGCCGGGCATGGTATATGTTGAAGGAGGAACCTTTACCATGGGCGCGGTGAAAGATGATGTAATGCACGACTGGAACAATACACCGAGAAGAATGCAGGTGAGTTCTTTCTTTATAGGTGAAACCGAAATTACCAATTACGAGTACAGAGAATACGTTACATGGCTGAAGTTCGTTTTCCCGCCCTCCGATCCCAGCTTTAAAGAAATTTATAAAGGAGCCCTTCCCGATACTTTAGTTTGGAACAATAAACTTTCCAGAAACGATTTTGCCGAAACTTATTTCCGCCGCCCAGAATACGATTACTATCCTGTAGTAGGCGTTTCTTGGTTACAGGCTTCCAGATATTGCGATTGGTTAACAGACCGCGCGAACGAGAAAGCCTTAATGGAGCAGGGCGTTATTTCTAAAGATTTCTATACCAATGATGCCAATAATCAAGGTTCAAATTCCTTTAACTTAGATAAATTCAAGGCTAATGATCCGGAAATGGAAGCCTATGTAAATACCGAAAGACTTAAACAAAAATCCGGGATTAAAACATCAAACCAAAGAATTGTGGCAGCAAACCGAAACGCCGCAGCTGGTGTTGTCGAAAAATTCCGACTTCCAACAGAAGTAGAATGGGAATTTGCCGCCTTGGGAATGCAGAAAGAACGAGAATATAATCTTTACACCAATAAACAGCCCCAAATTCAACAGTTGAAAGGCACCAAAGGACGGGACCGTGGGATGTATCTTGCCAACTTCAAACAAGGAAGTGGTGATTACTCCGGTGTTGCGGGGTGGAAAAATGACGGTTCGCCGACCACTGCGGATGTTAAACAATATCCGTCCAATAATTTAGGGATTTACGGAATGTTTGGAAACGTAGCCGAATGGACTGCCGATGTTTACAGACCGATTATTGACGAAGAAGGAAGTGATTTCAATTATTACCGGGGAAATATGCCACAGGAAGTAGTGAAAAATGCTGACGGAACTTATAAGAAAATTGACGCCGCGAAATACGACACGCTTTCCGATGGAAGATTAGTATATAAAGGTCTACCGGGACAATACGAACGTGAAACAGTTGCCGACAACAGAAACTTTAGAGACGGTGACTTCCAGTCTTCGCTGGATGCGGGTTATGGTAGGGCTGAAGACAGCACTACTGCAGGTTACAACATGTACAATTCCGAGAAAAAACGCTTTATAGTGGACGAAAGAGGAAGAGTGGTTTTACAAAAAGACCCGATTTCCAGAACAACCCGAATTTCGAATGAAGTACGTGTTATTAAAGGAGGTTCCTGGTTAGATGGCGCTTACTGGCTGGATCCGGGACAAAGAAGATTCCGTGACGAAGGAAAAGCTTATGGTTGGGTCGGTTTCAGGGTTTCCCAGGACGCCAAATCCACCGGAAAAGGTAGAACAAAAAGATAATTTATATTTTAAAATATTCTCTAAATCCTTCTGTATTTGCAGAAGGATTTTTTATTTTTGACAGATGAATGCAGCCTCGTTTTATCCCCTTTTTTTAAACTCAGAAAAAGTAACCATCGACAATCGCAAGGTTGAAAAAAATGATATTTTCTTTGCCTTTTCCGGCGAAAAATATAACGCCGCAACCTTTGCAGAAGATGCAATCGATAAAGGTGCTCTTGCCGCGATTGTGGAACAGAAAGAATTTGAAAATACAGAAAGAAACATTTTTTATGTTCCGTCAACACTCGATTTTTTGCAGGAATTGGCTGTTCTTCACCGCAACCATCTTACCATTCCGATTATCGCGTTAACGGGAAGCAACGGGAAGACTACGACGAAAGAAATCATTCATGCGGTTTTGTCGCAAAAATATAATGTTCAGTATACCTTTGGAAACCTGAACAACCACATTGGCGTTCCTTTAACTTTACTTTCAATCAAGCCGGCGCACCAAATGGCGGTGGTTGAAATGGGTGCCAATCATCAAAAAGAGATCGAGTTTTTATGCAGGTTAACGCGGCCAACTTTAGGTTATATTACCAATTTCGGCAAGGCTCACCTTGAAGGTTTCGGTGGGATAGAGGGTGTTATCGAAGGCAAATCGGAAATGTACCGTTATCTTCTCGAAAATGCTGAAACTGTTTTGGTGAATGAGAACGATCCCATTCAGGTAGAAAAAACGCAAGGTTATTCCAATAAAATTACGTTTGGAAAGGAAACTTCTGAATTTTATTTTGAAGAATTTTCCCACGAAAATTTTGTGGGTTTAAGTTTTAAAGGAAGCAAGGCTCAATCGCAGTTAACCGGAAGTTATAATTTTACAAACCTTTGCGCCGCCGCAAGTTTAGGTCTTCATTTTAATGTTGAATTTGAAGACATCAAAAATGCCATCGAAAATTACGTTCCTACCAATATGAGATCACAGGTCCTGGAAAGAAACGGGAAAGTTTTTGTCCTTGATACCTACAATGCCAACCCAAGTTCGATGGCCGAATCGCTGAAGAATTTCAGCCGGTTTACGGGCTCAAAAACAGTTATAATTGGCGATATGCTCGAATTGGGTGAGGAATCTGAAAACGAACACCAAATGATTCTGGATCTCGCTCAAAGCCTCGATTTTGAGGAGATCATCACAGTAGGAAGTCACTTTAAAAAAGTGAACACGACATTTCATACGTATAAAGATTCCGCAGAACTGTCTGCAGTTTTAGAAAACAACAGAATTACGTCCAAAAATATTTTACTGAAAGCATCGCGCGGTATTGCGCTGGAACAGATATTAAACTTTATTCCTTAATTCAACACCCAGTAATCATCCAGGATTAATTTAATATTGTTGAAGGTCATGGGCAGCACGTCGGTGGAGATGGCATCGGCATTTTTCCAGGACACTTCCGAAATTCCTTCCTCTATCTGGGGTATCGGCGTTTCATCCCCTAAATAATTAATGCGGAACCAGTACGTTGTTTTCAGAATTTTTTCACCGTTCCGTTCGGTGTAAATGTGAAAAGTATTGTTAATGAATTCCTCTAAAATAAGTTCCTTCAAGCCCGTTTCTTCTTCAATTTCGTGCAAGGCCGCCTGCTCCAGAGATTCTCCTTCCTCTACTTTTCCTTTCGGTAAATCCCATTTCCCAAGTCTGCGGATAAAGAGAAGATCACCATTTTGGTTTTTCACGATGCCGCCGGCTGCTTCAATAACTTTAAACATATGCGTGAAGTCTTCCCAAATTTCGTCGATGTTTTCGCCGTAAACATTCATCTCCGGGCACGATGTGTTTTCCAAAAGATCAACAGCAATCTCCAGACTGGCAAATCCTTCGAAGCGCAGGTTTTTTTCCATGTTTTCCGGATACTTACTTAACGTTAACCTTTTTTCATTCACAAAAACTTTATACATTTGTAATGTTTTAAATAATACAAAAATATAAAAATGAATCTAGAAGGACGCAAGATTGTTGTTAATAAATCAGCCGACGAGTTGGTGAATCTTTTAAAAAATCCGGAAGACTATAAATCGTTGATGCCGGAATCTCTGCAAAGTTTTGAAGTCCGCGACAATGGTTTTAAATTCAGTTTGAAAGGAATGCCCGAAATTGCCTTGAAAATTGAAGAGGTAACCGAAAGTCAGGTTATTTTAAAATCGGCGAGTTCCAGCTTAGATTTTACGCTGAAAGGCGCGATGAACGCGATCAATGAAACCCAAACTGAAGTTCAGTTGCTTTTTGAAGGAAAATTTAATCCTTTCATCAAAATGATGGTCGAAAAACCCTTGCAGAATTTCATGAATTCCCTTACCGATAATATCGAGAAGATCTAAAATTGCTCAAATAGTTTTAAAAAGTCCTGAAATAATAATCTATTTCAGGACTTTTTTATTGCGTATAGCCCGCGAAGGCTTCTTCCAAACTGCCGTACCTGCCTTTAAAATCTTCAATATTAGAATCCTGAAGGATTTTTCCCTCGTGGATTAAAATAACGCGCGAACAAAGCGCTTCTACTTCCTGCATGATGTGGGTGGAAAGAATAATGGTTTTCTCTTTTCCGATTTGCTTAATAACATTTCGAATTTCGATGATCTGATTGGGATCCAGACCATTCGTCGGTTCATCTAAAATTAAAAGATCCGGTGAATGCAGGATTGCCTGCGCGAGCCCGACTCTTTGCTGATATCCTTTGGACAACTGCGAAATTTTCTTCGATTTTTCGGGCGTAATTCCTACCAAATCGATCACTTCCTCAATTCTCTCCTTTGAAATTTCATGCAGATCTGCCACGAAACTCAAATACTCTTTTACATACATTTCAGCGTAGAGGGGATTGTTTTCGGGCAGAAAACCCATTCTTTTCTTCGTGGCGATCTCATCCTCACGAATATCTTTTCCGTCGAATAAAATTTGGCCTTCATCAATTTTCAGCACGCCCACAATCGATTTCATCAACGTTGATTTTCCCGCACCGTTGGGCCCCAGCAGCCCAATAATCTCGTTAGTGTTGATGTCGATATTAATTTGGCGCAAAGCAACCTGCTCTCCAAATTTCTTCGTTAAATTGATAATTTGTAATGGCATGAAATTGATTTGATAGGGTGCAAATTTAGGAATTTGGCGAGACTTTCTTTCAGTTTTTAAATTCAAAATACATAAAGCCTATCCGATATTTTTAAAATTTAAACAAAAAAAAACTTCACCAAATGATGAAGTTTTAAGTGAGCGCGCCAGGATTCGAACCTGGGACCGTCTGCTTAGAAGGCAGATGCTCTATCCAGCTGAGCTACGCACCCATTGTTGGGATTTATACACCTTTGGGAAGATGATTTTTAAAAAAAAGAAAACTCTCGAAAGAGTTTTCTTTTAAGTCGGGGCGGCAGGATTCGAACCTGCGACCTCCTGGTCCCAAACCAGGCGCGATGACCGGACTACGCTACGCCCCGAGTAAAATTGTTCTGAAGGTTGCGGAGGGTGTGGGATTCGAACCCACGCGACCCTTGCAGGTCGACAGTTTAGCAAACTGCTCCATTAACCACTCTGGCAACCCTCCTTTTGCAATGCTTTTTTAAGAACTTCTTTTCTGTAATTGCGAGTGCAAATATAAAATAGTTTTCACTACTAACCAAAAGTTTTTACTTATATTTTTTTGTATTTTTGGATCATAATTAAATTAAACTACTTAAAAATGCGTAAATCGTTATATCTCATAGGATTAAGTTTTCTGGTAATTTCCTGTGGTTCTCAAAAAAATATTCAGAAAGTTGCACCAAAACCGAAACCGCCTGCTGCAACCGTTTCTACGAAACCAAAACCGCCCGTTCCAACGCGCCCCAATGCCGAAGTTAAACATGAAGGTAAAAATGAATTTTATAAGGTAAATATCGCCGACGCGGCCAAAAACGACAATACCATCAGTTACGGATCGATCGTTAGTGCAAATCCCGCGGGATATAAAGTGGTTAAGACTTATTTTCCGTCCATTGGACAAAACTTCCGCCAGAAATACATCATTTTGCATTATACTGCCTTAGATGACGATAAATCGGTAATTGTTCTTACGCAACAATCCGTTAGCGCGCATTATCTGGTTAATAATCTTGATGACCGCGAAATTTACCAGTTGGTGGACGAGAACAAAAGATCCTATCACGCCGGAATCAGCCAGTGGAGAAATGATAAAATGCTAAACGATACTTCCATCGGAATCGAAATTGTGAATGGCGGATATGTTACCGATTCGACCGGAGTGAAAATTTTTCCCGAATTTGATGAGGCGCAGATTAAAAAAGTGGCCGCTTTGGTAAAAGATATTGCCACGCGTTATATGATTCCCGCAACGAACATTTTGGGACATTCTGATATTGCACCCACAAGAAAACAGGATCCCGGACCAAAGTTTCCCTGGAAAAAGCTTTACGACGACTATCAGGTTGGTATGTGGTATGACGACGCCACAAAGCAGGGTTTTTCGGACATGACGGATGCAGATGTTTTTGCCATGCAGATGGCCAGTCCACAGTTTATATTTAAATATCAAACGGCGCTGAGAAATTTAGGATACGGTATCGAGCCTTCCGGCACTTACGATGATGCTACAAAGAAAACCATCGAGGCCTTTCAGTATCATTTCCGTCCGGAAATGTACGACGGGATGATGGATGTGGAAACCTGGGCCATTCTACAGGCCTTAAATCAAAAATATCCTTCGAAATAAACTGCTTCAAAAAATTTAAATAGAAAAATTATTTTAATATAAATCTACAAGCGGGCGATCCAGATCGTCCGTTTTTTATAGGATTAAAAAGACTTCTCATTTTACAGTCCGACAAATAAACCTTAACTTTTCAACAAATTATTTTTATGGAAAATTTCAGAGATGAAAGTGATTTGCTAGGCACGCTACAGGTTCCTGCAAATGCATATTATGGCGTTCAAACCCAAAGAGCGATCGAAAATTTTAAAATATCCGGTCAGTATCTTTCTTCCTATCCGCACTTCATTAAAGCTTTGGCGATGGTGAAAAAAGCGGCGGCCAAAACGAATTACGAATTAGGTCTGTTGGAAGATAATTTATATAAAAAAATTGCGGAAAGCTGCGATGATCTGCTTGCGGGAAAATTCCACGAAGAATTTCCTATAGACATGATTCAGGGTGGCGCAGGAACTTCGGTAAATATGAACGCGAACGAAGTCATTGCCAATATTGTTTTAGAAAAATTAGGCAAGGAGAAAGGCGATTATCAGTACTGTTCGCCCAACGACCATATCAATTTATCGCAGTCTACAAATGATGCTTACCCAACGGCCATAAAGATGGCTCTGCTGCACATGAACAGGGAACTGGTGGAGAAACTGAAGAAAACCATCACTGCTTTTCGCCAAAAAGGTTTAGAATTTCAAGACGTCATCAAAATGGGACGAACACAGCTTCAGGATGCTGTTCCCATGACGATGGGCCAGGAATTTGAAGCCTACGCGGCAACTTTGGAAGAAGATATTTCCAAACTGAACAATAACGCGAATCTTTTTGTAGAGATCAACATGGGTGCAACCGCCATTGGGACGGGACTTAACGCTCCTGTTGGTTACGCTAATCTTTGTGCGAAAAACCTTGCTCAAATTACGGGTTATCCCATCATTTCTTCCCCCAATTTAGTTGAAGCTACGCCGGACACGGGATCTTATGTGATTTATTCCTCTGCAATGAAAAGACTTGCCGTAAAGCTGTCTAAAATCTGTAATGATTTACGATTGCTTTCATCCGGGCCACGGGCAGGATTTTTCGAAATTAATCTTCCGCCAATGCAACCCGGATCCTCCATTATGCCCGGGAAGGTTAATCCAGTCATTCCCGAAGTGGTGAATCAGGTTTGCTATAAAGTCATCGGCAACGATTTAACGGTCACTTTTGCTGCCGAAGCCGGACAGTTGCAGCTGAACGTCATGGAACCGGTTCTTTGCCATTCGATCATGGAAAGCAATATGTTTTTAGGCAACGCTTTAGATACACTGCGTGAAAAGTGCATTACCGGAATCACCGCCAATAAAGAAATTTGCCTTAATATGGTAAAACACAGCATCGGCATTGTAACAGCATTAAATCCATACATCGGCTACAAAAATTCAACGGAAATCGCAAAAGAAGCCTTGGAAACAGGGCAAAGTGTTTACAATTTGGTCCTGGAAAAAGGCATGCTTTCTCAGGAAAAACTGGATGAAATTCTGGACCCAAAAAACATGCTGAAACCTCATTAATTCTGGAAACAGTTATTATTTTTAACCAAATTCAATTAAAAAGCAGGAATCTTCATGACGAAAGACCAAGAACAGGAAACCCAAATACTGACCGATAAAGCAGGATATTCTTACGAAAGAGTTGCCGATGATAAAAACGGGGTGAGAATTTACACCTTGAAGAATGGTTTAAAGGTTTACCTCGCCCAAAATTTCGATGCTCCGAAAATTCAAACCTACATTCCCGTAAGAACCGGAAGTAATAACGATCCAGCCGATAATACTGGTTTGGCGCATTACCTGGAGCATATGATGTTTAAAGGAACGTCTAAATTGGCCTCGGCAGATTGGGCGAAAGAAAAGCCGCTTTTGGATGAAATTTCCGCGCTTTACGAAGCCCATAAATTGGAGCAGGATCCGGAAAAAAGAAAGTTCTTTATCACCAGATCGATCAGGTTTCTCAGGAGGCCAGCCAATACGCTATTGCGAACGAGTATGACAAAGCGATTTCCTCTTTGGGCGCGTCGGGGACGAATGCGCACACGTGGCTGGACGAAACGGTTTATAAAAATAACATTCCGAATAATGAGCTGGAAAAGTGGCTTAAAATTGAGAAAGAGCGGTTTTCTGAGCTGACCTTGAGATTATTTCATACGGAACTCGAAGCCGTTTACGAAGAATTTAACCGCGCGCAGGATAACGATGCCCGACTCGTGAATTACGAACTGATGGATGCGCTTTTTCCGACACATCCCAACGGTCAGCAAACCACGCTGGGAAAATCGGAACATTTGAAAAATCCCTCGATGGTGGCGATCCACAAATATTTTGATGAATATTACGTGCCCAATAATTATGCGATGGTTTTGGTAGGAGATCTGGATTTCGACAAAACGATTCAGCTCGTTGACCAGTATTTTGGAACGTTTAAATACCGCGAACTCCCGAAGAAGGCAAAGATTATTGAAGAACCGATGGAAAAGATCGTGGAAAGAACTGTAAAAAGTCCCTCCACCGAACGTTTACAGATGGCCTGGAGAACAGATTCTTATGGAACCCGCGAGTCCAGGTTGGCAGATATGGTGGCCAATATTTTATCTAATTCCGGCGAATCGGGGCTTATCGATTTGAATATCAATCAAAGTCAGAAAGCTTTGCGTGCCTTGGCATATGCCTCGGCTTTCAAAAATTACGGTACTTTTTCTCTGGTGATCGTTCCAAAAAATGATCAGTCTTTGGAGGAAGCCAAAGAGTTGTTATTGGAGCAAATAGATCTTGTAAAGAAGGGCGATTTTGCCGAATGGCTTATCCCGGCAATCATTAACGACATGAAAATTCAGCAGCGGAAAGCCTTCGAAACTGCCGATGGTTTAGCAACCATGCTTTACGGAACATTTATCAACGACCAGAAGTGGGCAGACGAACTGAACGAAATTGAAGAATATGCAAAAATCACGAAAGACGACATCGTACAATTTGCAAACGTTTTTTTCAAAGATAATTACGTCGTTATCAAAAAAGAAAAAGGCATTAATGAGGAGCTGATTCGTGTGGAAAACCCTGGGATTACACCCATTAAACTAAACAAGGATGCGCAGTCGGACTTTTTAAAAGATATATTAAAGGAAAAATCACCCGAGATTGAACCCAAATTTATTGATTACGGAAAATCCATTGAGACGACGGAAATTGCGGGGAAAAAAGCGAGTTTTGTCGAAAATCAGTACAACGACATCGCGCAGGTTTACTTTATTTTTCCGTTCGGAAGTGATCACGACAAAGAACTTGGTCTGGCAACGCAGGTTTTACAGTATTTGGGAACGGGGGAATACAGTGCCGATGAACTTAATCAGGAGTTTTTTAAATTGGGCATTTCCAATGATTTCCGAACCACGGCGGACCAGCTGATGATTTCTCTGCGAGGTTTAGAAGAAAATATGCCAAAAGGAATTCAGCTTTTAAAAAACTGGATGCAGCATGCAAAGCCGGATCAGGAGGTCTACGAAAAAAATGTACAGATCATTCTTGAAGGCCGGGAAGTGGCGAAAAAGGATAAGGGCCGAATTATGGCAGCGCTTTCCAGCTATGCGAAATTTGGGAAAGAATCCCGCTTTACCGATGTGGTTTCCAAACAAAGACTAAAGGAAATTCAGTCCGAGGAAATGACGCAGAAAATTCAGGATCTTCTTTACATGCCGTACGAAATTTTCTTTTATGGAAATGATTTCACTAAATTCCAGGAGGAGGTAAAAAGCTTCGTGGAAGCGGAGAAATTTGCAGTACCACCAAAGAAAAAATACGCAGAACCAGCCACAGCGGGTAAAGTGTATTTTACGACGTACGACATGGTTCAAACGGAAATGAGCAAAATTGCGAGGGGAAAGAACGTAAATCTGAAGAATTTTGGAAAAATTAATGTTTTCAACGAATATTTCGGACGCGGACTTTCGTCAATTGTATTTCAGGAAATTCGGGAGAGCAAAAGTTTGGCGTATTCCGCCTACGTTTCCTACGCAACAAATGCGAGATTGAACCATCCGGATTACATAACCACGTACATCGGCACGCAGGCCAACAAACTTGCTCTCGCCGTGCATGCGATGGATGAATTGATGGCAGACCTGCCGCAGGTTCAAACGCAGTTCAACAACGCGAAAAATTCCGCCTTAAAACAGATCGCCGCCGCACGCGTAAACCGAACCAATATCTTCTTTAATCATCTGAATCTGCAGAAATTAGGAATCGATTACGATATCCGAAAAGATATGTACGAAGAAATTCAAAATCTAACTTTAGCAGATCTCACCGTTTTCTACGATACCGAGATGCGACCATTACAATACAATACCGCCATTATCGGAAAAAAAGAAAACCTCGATGTGCAGGCCCTGAATAAAATGGGCGACTTCCACGAACTTGATCTGGAGGAGATTTTCGGATATTAAAATAAGACTGTTCATAGAGCGAAAATTTTTCGCTCTATTTCTTTTATTGAATCACTTTATACTTTACTTTTAATTATTTCGTTAAGAAATAAACAAAGGGTGCGTTCCATCTCTTCCGCCATATTTTTGCTGATATTATTTCCTGACTTTTTCTTTGCTCAGGAAAATTTAGCTTTTAGGAATGATCGCTTCAGCGGAATTAATGCTGCCACAATTTCTCCCACACAACCTTTTTTAAATCCCAATCCATGGGACGTTAATCTCTTTTCAGAAGATGTTTTTCTGCAAAATGATTATGCCTACATCTCCGATCAGAGTTTTTTAGGGCTTCGGAACGCAGAAATTAAATCGGTAAACCATACCAAAAATATCAATGGAACAAACACTTCGAATGTTTTGGATTTTTATAACAGCGATTTCGGGAATTATCATTTTTCCTCCGATATTTTGGGACCTTCGTTCAGTTTAAAAACGAGCATCAAAGAAAAAGTTTTCAGCCTCGGATTATTTTCGAGATTACGAACACAAACTTCTGCACTGGATGTTGATAATTATTTGAAATTCAGCAACCAGCGTGTAACGGAGCCGGAAAACTATGCGCTTCAGCCCTTCCAAATTAACCTGATGAACTGGGGAGAAATTGGGTTAAATCTTGGAACGGAAATTTTTCCTTACTCAACATATCAGTGGATTATTGGCGCGAATCTTAAATACGAAATAGGTTTCGACGCGCTGCAGATCAGGAGCCGGTCTGCTTTGAATTTGCAAAGAACAACTGAAGAGGTTGCCGGCGTTGAAAAGAAAACCATTTATGCGTCGAAGTACGATATTGAAGCCGATTTTGCCACAAACTATAATTTTGAAAACGATCGGTACGAATTAGAGCAGCTGGGCAAAGGTTTCGGTTTGGATTTTGGAATTGCCGTCGTCGATCCCATGGAAGATTCGGAGGATTATTATTTTAAAGCCGGCCTAAATATTTTAGATGTCGGTAAAGTGAATTTTGCGGGTGAGCGACATGTTTTTCAGGGCGGTTCAGTTAAAATAGTTAATAATCCCAATTTGGATAATACGAAATTCGACAGTCCGCAGGAGTATCTCCATGTTTTAAGCAAGGAAGTTTATGGTGATGAAAACGCTTCATTACAGGGAACAGATTTCCAAATCGGTTTGCCCACCAGTCTTCATCTGAATGTGAGCAGAAATGTGGGCGCGCACCAATATCTTAGTGCAGATCTGATTCAGAGGATGCCGATTTTCGAAAACTCGCTGAAAAGAAGTAATATATTTAATGTTTCCTACACGGTGCATAAACCTGTCGTGGGCTATGGCGTCTCTGTTTCGCTGTATGAGTACCAAAATTTGCAGTTTGGTGGCTATGTTCGTCTCGGACCCTTAATTTTGGGAAGTTCCAATGTTTTTCCTTTATTCTTCAAACAGAAAAAGTTGCACGCCGGCGATTTTTATATTGCTGTAAAAATCTATCCTTTTTGGGACAGCGAGATGAAAAGGCACCGCCGTGCGGACTGCAATTGCGATTAAACGCTGGCCATTCGGGCAGATTTTAAAAACATTAGATGACTTTGGGTGTTTTTACGCTTGCCTGCGCGGCTGGTTTTGATGATATTTGTAAAGCAAAACAGAAAGCATTTGAATGACGTTCTGCTAAAAAATATAAACTAAAAACCATGAAGACGCATAACTCCGGAAATAAGTCCGGAGTTTTTTGGTGCCCATTATTAAAAAATCCCGTGAAAAATTTTCACGGGATTTAAAGTTTAAGCTTTCGAAACACAATACTAAGAGTGTTATTTTACAATTTTCATCTCCTTGATCAGCCATTTTGCATCGGCATATTTATCAATGATGAAAAGAATATACTTCGTGTCGACCATAATATTTCGGCTGAAACGCGGATCGAAATTAATGTCACTCATCGTTCCTTCCCACTGTCTGTCGAAGTTAAGCCCGATTAAATTTCCGTTCGCATCCAAAGCCGGACTTCCGGAATTTCCGCCGGTCGTATGGTTGGTTGCCGTGAAATTTACCGGAACATCGCCCGTTTTATCTTTATAAATGCCATAATCTTTCGTGTTATAAAGCTGAATTAATTTTTTCGGAACATCAAACTCATAATCTCCGGGAACATATTTCTCCATAATTCCCGCGACGTGCGTTTGGTAACCATAACTAACGGCGTCACGAGGTTCAGAACCTTTAACTTTTCCATAAGTTACGCGAAGGGTAGAGTTGGCATCCGGAAAGAAAACGCGGTCCTTATCCGTTTCCATTTGCTGCGCCATGTATTTCTTCTGAAGAACGTCGATCTGATTTTGATAATCTGTAAACTGAGCGTCCGTGGTTTTCATATAGGTTTGTCTGAAATCCGTAAACAGTTTCATCAAAGGATCGCTTTTCAAATTTTTAACCAAAGCATTTTGATCTGCAAAAACCTTATCGATATCGGAATTTGTTGTGGCTCCATTTAAAGTGCCGCGGCCTGTAATCACAGAGTTTTTAGACCATTTTTCAATCGTGGAAAGATTGGTGTTTTCGTTTTTATATTGATCGAAACCTGCTGGTAAAAACTGTTGCTGGGTTTTGTTTGCATACAAAGCCAGGAGTTTCGCAGTCACTTTCGCGTCCAGTTCGCCATCGTAATTTTGATAAATTCCTGCCAGTCTCGATTTGAAATTATCTGCGGTTTTAGCATCCATTTTCCCCGCTTCTGCCGCTTGCAGATAGTTATAGAAATAATTCGCCAGTGTAAGAGTTTCCGCATTACGCACGGTCTCCGAATAAAAAGCTTTATTCAGGGTGAAGCGCGCTTGCTCGGTGTAAAGCCGGTTCAGTTCTTCTAGAGTTGGTTTGATCTTTGGGTTTTTTGTGATCAACATCTGCTCGTAAGCTTTCTTTTTGCCTACCGCATCCGATTTTTTCAGTCCTTCCACTTCGCCGATCCATTTCTTCCAGTAATTTGCTACAGAGGCATACTTTGCGGCGTACTTAAGATGCGTCTCTGCGTCGGTACGCATTTTTTCGTCTAATGTTTTCAGCGCTACTTCGCGCACCGCGATCATGGTGGGATCTGTTTCGTTCATCACCTTTTCGACTGCGATTGCGGGTAAATATTCAGTTGTTCTTCCCGGAAATCCAAAGACGAAAGTGAAATCGTTTTCCTGTTTATCTTTAATGGAAACCGGCAAAAAGTATTTTGGTTTGTACGGAATATTGTCTTTGGAATATTCTGCGGGTTTGTTGTCTTTATCCGCGTAAATTCTGAACATCGAAAAATCTCCCGTGTGCCGTGGCCAAACCCAGTTGTCGGTATCCGACCCAAATTTACCGATGCTTTGTGGTGGCGCGCCAACCAAACGGATGTCTTTATAAGTCTCGATAAGGTAGGCGTAATATTTATTGCCGTAATACATAGGTTTTACAACCACCTTTTGCCAGGGGTCTAATTTAAAGGTTGCTTTTACCGCTTCAATATTTTTATCGATAAGTTCTTGCGAAGCTTTATCATCTAAATTCTGCGTACCTGCTAAAACCTGCGCCGTAACTTCTTTGATGTCCGCTATGAAATCGACGGTTACGCCCGGATTTGGAAGTTCGCCGTTCATATCTTTCGCCCAAAAACCATCGCTTAAATAGTCGTTTTTCACGGTCGAATGTTGTTGAATTTGGCCGAAACCGCAATGATGATTCGTTAACAATAAGCCTTGCGGCGAAATAATTTCAGCCGTGCAACCCCCGTTGAACTGCACTACAGCGTCTTTTATGCTGGGTTTTGAAGGATCGAAAATCTGTTTGGCAGAAATCTTCATTCCCAAATCTTTCATTTCTTTTTCATTAAGCTCTGTGGGAATCCACATTCCGCCGTACTGTTGCGCGAAAGCCATTACCGCCGGAAACAAAACTGCCGAAAGTAAAATATGTTTTCTTTTCATTTTAAAAATTTGCCCTAAAAATAGGCAAAATTAGGCAATGGGAGAAGCATAATGGTGGGATTTTGTCATTTACCGCGAAAGCTTTTGCGAAACGGTCTAGATTTTAAATATCAAAAAGAGAACAGATTATAAAAAGTTTGTTTTCAATTTCCTCATAGTTTTTAGGAGGGTATAATTTTTGACTACCTTTATTTTAAAATAATCTATGGAGCTCTCTCACCAGTTAACATGGCTTTTTGTGCTAGCAATTCCCATTGCCTGTATCGCCTGGACCGTTACACATGAAGAAATCTTTAAGGAGGCAAGAGACTATTGTACAGACCGATCTCAGAATTGCAAACGCCTGATCGGGCGAAAATTTTTCTACCTCTTTACCTGCGAATATTGCTTCAGCCACTATGTTACGGCGGTTGTTTTGCTCATTACAAAGTATAAACTACTCTTGGACGATTGGCGCGGCTATTTGATATCATTCTTTGCCCTTGTATTTATCGCGAATGTATATATGAGTCTGTTCGCCTACCTGCGGCAGAGTTTGAAAAGTGAAAAAATTGAAGCTAAACTGAAAGACAATGAATGGCACGAGATAAAAGAAGATATAACAACAAATAAAAAATAATATTATGAAAAACACGGAAAGACTTCAAAAATACGAATTCGAAGACTACACCATTATCACCAATTTTGAGACTTTTAATGAGGCTGAGGTTTATGCTTCCGAAAAAGGCGGAGAACTGGTAGAAGTTGGTTTTACCGATGGCGCCGATAATCCCCTGTCCAACACGGCGGGAAATTTAATTAGGGATGGAAGAACTTTTCGAGTGGGACTGGATCCGGAATACGAAGTTTTGTACTCCGATGATCCGAGATTTCAGGAAATGGCAGAAACGGTCCTCGAGAACATGAAAGAAAAAGAAAACGACGTCGCGCCGGAAGATTGGATCTCGGATCAGAATATCGCAACAGGCGACCGAATTATCATCGTAAAAAATGGGGAAGTGAATACCGTTACGACGAGAGAACGAATTAAGTATCTCATGCGCGGAAATGTATATGAACTCGCAGTGAAGTTAATGAACAGGAACATCGATTAATTATTTTTCAGGCTGAATTTTTCGGCGGCGGCGAAGCCGCCGCCGATTTTTTTTCAAGGATATTGCCCTTACACAGGAATTTGAAACAATTTCTGAGTCCTTAAATCCCGCTCGTTTCGTTGCGAATTAATTGCGCCTTCGTCGCCAGCTCCTTCGGATCTTCCTGCGTATCATAGAAAAGCCATTCTACCGCCCGCGGAAACTCCTGCGACCAGTAAAATTCCTGATGTTTTCCTTCGTCGTTCGTGCTGATTTTAAATTCAAATTGAAGCGAATGCGAACTTTCCCAACCTTCCATCGTTTTTTCAAAAAGTTCCATTCGTTCCGTCATTTGCGAGCCTTCCAGTTCGCCCCCGTAAAGGTAAACTTTGATGTCGTAAGGATTTTTAAAATTCATCTGTGGATAATTATTCTCCGGATTTACCCATAAAGACGGCGAAAAGATCATGAGTTTCGAATAAACCTCCGGATACAGAAAACCACTGTAAATGCTGATGAGTGCGCCTAAAGAACTTCCGCCAATTCCGGTAAACTCTCTTTCGGGTTTCGTGCGGTACACCGAATCAACATAAGGTTTTAAAGTGTCTGCCAAAAAACGGATGTATTTTTTTCCCTCTGCGTTTTCGGTGATGGAATTGTAATCCAAAACGTATTCTTTAATGCGGTCTTCGCTGCCGTTTTCGATTGCGATGATAATCACATCGCCTCTTCCGTATTCTGCCAGGATCGACATTTTCTTATCGATTTCCCAGTTTCCAAAGGCTGATCCTTCGTTGAAAAGGTTTTGCGCGTCCTGAAGGTAAAGTACCGGATAATCTTTTGTAGTCTGGTGATAATTGTAGGGTAGCAGTGCCCAAATTTTTCGCGTCCTGTTGAGCTGCGGGATAAAAAACTTCTCCGAAATTATTTCTACAATCGGAAAAAATTCTTCTTTAAAAGGCCCCCAGTTCACCCGCCATCTTTCTACTTCATCCTCTTTTTCGGTCTCGCTTTTCAGCGCTTTTCGGTTTGGAGTGATGTTTCCGAAACGGTCGATTTCCACGTTTCCCCAACCGCCACGCGTATATTTGTATTCAATCTTTTCGGGCAATTTTTTAGCGTCGATTTCAATGCTGTACAGGTTTTCTTCTGCGGGTTTCAATTCGTAAATCGAATCTTTGGGATTCCATTTATTAAAATTTCCGGTGATGAAAACCGGTCTCTCGTCCTCTTCATGGGATAGCATCGTAAATTTCATCGCTTTATCGTCGTTTTTTCAGGGGTAAAATTAAGCAAATTAATTCATACGCATTTAGCGTAAGACGGGAGAGAAAACCGAAATAAAAACACAAATTTTAAATTTTTTGGCGCGAAGAATTTCATCATTCATAAGAAATCGGCAGTTTTTTCTTTTTATTTTAAATATATTTGAAGTACATAATGGTAATGTAGAAAACATTCCACAATTTAGCTCCTGAAAATCCTCTCAATATGGAAAATGTTCTTCCGCACTCGCTGTTTACCGACCACGACATTTATCTTTTCAAAGAAGGAAAACATTATAAACTTTACGATAAATTTGGCGCGCACACCACTGAACTCAACGGACAGAAAGGTACCTATTTCGCCGTTTGGGCACCTTTCGCAAAAAACGTCTCGGTAATTGGCGATTTTAACAATTGGCACTCTGAAACGCATTCACTCTTTCCGCGCTGGGACAGCTCCGGCATTTGGGAAGGTTTTATTCCGAACCTGGACTGGGGAACAATTTACAAATACGCAATCCGTACGAACAAAAATATCTTGCTGGAAAAAGGAGATCCCTTTGCGCTGAGTTGGGAACAAAACGTGCAGGCAAGCTCCGTAATTTCAACAACCTGGTACGAATGGGACGACGAAAACTGGATGGCAAACCGCTGGAAAAAAAACAATCTCGCCGCACCAATTTCGGTATACGAAATGCATTTAGCTTCCTGGATGCGTGGCGTCGATCATCCCGAAAAATTTTTCAGTTACCGCGAAATTGCCGAAAGACTTGTGCCTTATCTAAAGGAAATGAATTTCACGCATGTCGAATTGATGCCCGTGATGGAATATCCTTACGATCCGAGTTGGGGTTACCAGGTCACCGGATTTTTTGCTGCAACCTCCCGCTTTGGGTCGCCACAAGATTTAATGTTTTTGATTGATGAGCTTCACCGGAATAATATCGGTGTGATTCTCGATTGGGTGCCCTCTCATTTTCCCGGTGATGCCAATGGTCTGCACTTTTTCGACGGTACTTTTCTTTATGAACATGAAGATCCGCGAAAAGGTTTTCATCCCGACTGGAAATCCTATATTTTTAATTATGGCAGGCCCGAAGTGAAATCTTTTCTAATTTCGAACGCTATGTTTTGGCTCGACCGGTATCATGCCGACGGTTTACGCGTAGATGCCGTGACGTCCATGCTGCATCTGGATTATTCCAGAAACGAGGGCGAGTGGGAACCCAATATCGAAGGTGGAAATGTGAATTTGGAAGCAAAACTTTTTCTGCAGGAATTTAACACCGCTGTTTACAAAGAGTTTCCCGATATCATCACGATCGCGGAAGAAAGTTCCGACTTTCCTATGCTTACCAAACCGGTGCACGACGGTGGGATCGGCTTTGGCATGAAGTGGATGATGGGTTGGATGCACGATACTTTAAAGTATTTCAAGGAGGATCCGATCAGCCGAAAATATCTGCACAACAAGATCACGTTCTCCTCTATGTACGTGTTTAATGAAAATTACATGATGCCGCTTTCCCACGATGAGGTGGTACACGGAAAAGCAAGTTTAATTTATAAAATGTTTGGCGACGAATGGCAAAAGTTTGCCAATCTGCGGGCGTTGTACACGTACATGTTTACGCATCCGGGCGCGAAACTTCTTTTTATGGGTGATGAATTTGGGCAAACCGCCGAATGGAATTTTACACAAAGCCTCGATTGGCATTTGCTGGAGCATTCAATCCATAAAGGTTTACAGAAGTTTGTGAAAGATCTGAACAAGTTGTACACCACCGAAACTTCCCTCTACGAAAACCAGTTCAAACCAGCCGGGTTCGAATGGGTAGAGGCCAACGACGATAACAATTCGATCTTTATTTATTTGCGGAAAGGAACAAAGGAAAACGATGTTACAATGACGGTCCTGAATCTTACTCCACGAGTTTTCGATTATAAAATTGGTGTAAATGAAGGCACGAACTGGGAAGTAATTTTAAATTCGGACGACGAAAAATACGGCGGAAGCGGCGTAAAAGCAAATATTGTGGATGAAGAAGATGACGAGTGGATGTACCGCGCCAACGCCATAATTTTAACATTGCCGCCACTTGCGGGCGTTGTTTTAAGACAGAAAAAAAACGCCACAACAGCGAAAGATAAAAAATCACATTTGGTGCAAGAACCTTTGGAGAAAAGTAAACCGAAGACCGCATCGAAAGGTAAAGAGTTGCCGAAGAAAAATTCGCCGAAAAAAAGTAATAAATTAAACACCCGATACTAATGCTGCCGTTTTTGTTTGAATGTGAACCCCTGAAAAATTTTATATGAAGATCTTTAACCTTTCCATGGAGTGCTACCCCGTTGCAAAAGTAGGTGGACTTGCCGATGTAGTGGGAGCATTACCCAAATATCTGAATAAAATCGAAGGCGTGGAAGCCAGTGTAATAATGCCTTGGTATAATAAACCCTTCGTGCACAACCACGAATTTGAGGTTGTTTTCGATGGTCGGATTCACCAAAGTGTGCATATGTTCCAGGTGCAGGTGATGAAGGAAAAAAGTCAGTCTTTGGGATTTGATTTGTATCTGGTTAAAATTCCGGGGCTTCTGGACCGTGATAACCCTTATGGATACTGGGACGAAAGTCAGCAGTTTCTGGCTTTTCAACATGGCGTTCTGCATTGGCTTTCCGCCATGCAAATTCGTCCGGATATTTTGCACTGTCACGATTATCACACGGGCTTGGTTCCTTTTATGATCGAAAACTGTCCCGAATTTAATTTTTTAAAAGGCGTAAAAACGATTGGTACCATTCACAACGGCGAATATCAGGGACAAATGCGTTGGGATATGGCGAATTATATGCCGTGGTTTTATGGCGAGCAGTGGGGTCTTTTAGATTGGGCGGGTTACATCAACCCTTTAGCAACCATGATCAAATGCTGTCACGCCTTTAACGCAGTTTCAGATGGTTATATGCACGAGCTTTTTCAGAGTTTCCGCGGTTTGGAAAGTCTTGTGCAACAGGAAGGCGCCAAAGCCTATGGAATTATTAACGGCATCGATACTGAAGTTTGGGATCCCAAAACCGATGCTTTTCTCGATTTTAATTTTACGAAAGAAAATGCCTTCGAAGGAAAGCGGAAGAATAAAAAGTCCCTCTGTGAAGAGTATGGCTTAAATCCCGAACTGCCCTTATTCAGTTTTATCGGCAGATTTGCCGGGGAGAAAGGGGCAGATTTACTTCCCGAAATTGTTCGCAAAAGCATTCAGGAAACCAACGGTTCCCTAAATATTATAATTTTGGGCTCGGGCGAAAAATACATCGAAAACCACTTGGCTGAACTCAGTTCCACTTTTTCAAATTTCGCTTTGGATCTGGGGTATAAAGAGCATTTGTCCCACAAAATTTATGCATCTTCAGATTTTCTCCTCATGCCTTCGCGAGTGGAGCCGTGTGGACTGAATCAAATGTATGCCATGCGGTACGGAACTGTTCCTATCGTGCGCTACATCGGAGGTTTGCGCGATACGGTAGAAGATATCTCTACCGGCGGAAGTGGTATTAATTTCGGAAGTGCCACCGCAAACGATACCGTAGCTGCAATGCACCGCGCCCTGCATATTTATCATGAACCTGGTTTGATGGAGAAACTCGTGCAATCCAATATGAATTTCAATTTTTCCTGGGAAAATTCCGCGCAAAAATATCTGGAATTGTATAAAAGGTGAGTTGATGTGAACATGAACCTTATTCAATAAAAGTTGTAGAAGTTGATTTTAAAAACTTAAACCCATTGTGGTTGAAAGGAAAAATTCAGCCTAAAAAATGGTACTTTTACCGCCTTAATAAAATACCATGCTTGTACCAGAACTTCGCGCTTTTCTAAGAGAAAAAAGATACCGCTATCTCAGTATCACCACTTTGGCCGTTTTAATTATCGGTATTCTGGGCTATCGTCTGCTCGAGGGTTGGAGTTGGCTCGATTGTATCAACTACGCAGTATCAATAATGGTTACCACGGGCAATGCCGAAGTATATCCACATTCTGAGTGGGGAAAAGTATTCAACGTTTTTTACATGATTTTAAGTGTTCTGCTTATTTTGTTTTTCGTGAACACGTTGCAGCAGCATTTTCACGAAAGCAGACAATCTGGGATCTTAAGACGCAAACGTCACCGCAAAATCATCGACAAGAAGATGGATGACCAGACCAGCACCGACGAATAAAAATTTACTGAAAATTCCTGTTTTTTCTAAATTGTTCCTTTCTATTTTGTGATTTCTAAAGACTGCGGTTTTTCGTTCCGGAGAAATTCTCTCCCTCGAAAAAGCGATTATCGTACGTATTAATTTATTCAGTTTTTACTGTAGAAATTTATAAAAACGTAAGTTTGCAGGCTGAAAAATAAAATGGAGAAGAAAAGTATAATAAAAGGGGTCATTTTCGTTGCGCTCGGGGCAAGTATTTTTGGAATGTTGGCAACGTTTGTAAAATTGTCTTATAAAGACGGCTACACCACGTCGGAGGTCACTACGGCACAATTTATTTTAGGACTTCTGGGTTTGCTCATATTAAATGTGATCCAAACCAAAACTTCAAAAAAAGAACTCGCAACGCCCACTGGAAAGGAGATCAAAATATTAATGCTCGCGGGAACATCTTTGGGATGTACAAGTCTTTTCTATTATCTCTGCGTTCAGTATATCAATGTTTCCATCGCCATTGTTTTATTAATGCAGTCGGTTTGGTTCAGTGTGGTGGTCGAAAGTTTGATCTCAAAGAAATTTCCGAACGCCAGAAAAGTAGTTGCGACAATCATCGTTTTAGTAGGAACATTGTTGGCTACCAATCTCATCAATCTTGAGGTGAAGCTGGACTGGCGCGGACTGTTTTGGGGATTGATGGCCGCTGCATCTTTTACCGCCACCATGTTTACATCGAACACTTTGGTAACGCATATTCCCGTGTTGCGAAAAAGTTTCGTAATGCTTTCGGGCGGGGCCGTAATCGTGTTTATCTTCTTATTTTTTGCGCAGATCGGGCCTTTGCATTTTGAGGCTTTAAAAAGTTTTTACCTGAATTTCACGGAAAATACGCAACATATAAGACCGTTCGATTTTTCTATACTTTACACGTACGGTTTTATTCTGGCTCTCTTCGGAACCATCATTCCGCCTACGTTGTTTAACCTCGGATTTCCGAGAACAGGTTTGGGTTTGGGAAGCATTATTTCGTCCCTGGAGCTGCCCGTTTCGGTTACCATGGCCTTTATTTTACTGGGCGAAAAAGTGGTTTTAATTCAGTGGTTGGGAATCCTCTTCATTCTCTTAGCCATTGTTTTGATGAATTTGCCGGCGAAAAAAAAGGCGATCTCGCCCGGTTTTGTTGAGGTGGAAAAATAGGCCGGACTTTGATGAAATTTTCCCTTTATTAATCTTCCGTTGCCACCGTTTCCCGGTCGGAAACTTCTTTTTGTCCGTCTGTAATCATTTCTTCTGCTTCAGCTTTTTCTTCGGCATCGGCTTCCTCTGTTCGTTCTACCTGCGCTGAATTTTGGTGATCGATAAAAAATTCGCAGTAAACGGGAAGATGATCCGACCCGAAATTCTCCAGCGTTTTTAATTCTTCAATGAAAATATTTTCGCTGTGAAACATCAGATCAATTGGAAATCGCAACAGGCGATACTTCGCATGAAAAGTAGAAACAAAAGCATTGCCCACGCGTGGATCGATTAAATGACTGGTTTTTCGGAACAGCACCGATGATTTAGACCACGCCACATTGTTGAAATCCCCCACTACAATTACAGGATGAGCGAGGTCCTGTACTCTTTTTGCCACGCTCAGCAGGTCGCCGTCTCGCTCTTTCGAGGTTTCTTCTTCGGTTGGGCTTGGCGGCGGCGGATGGATTCCAAAAAATACGAATTTATAGCCGTCCTTCGTCAACAGTTCCACTTCGATGCTCGGAATGTCATCTGCGACAAAAAAGTGGGTTTTTGCGTTGGTAACTTTTGTTTTTGAGTAGAAATGCATCCCATACGTATTGTCGAGCGTAACCTTGTGTTGATATGGATATTCTTTTTCTAAAACACGCAGCGCGTTTTCCCAGCGATGATCGCTTTCCATCGTTAAAAAAATATCCGGTTCGTGTTTTCTGATCAGCTCAATAAATTGATCGTAATTTTTGTTGAACTGATAAATGTTCGCCGAGATGATTTTAATGATTTGCGAAGCTTTTTCGCCGGACCGAACAATCTTCTTAACGGGATAATAGCGCGTGTATCTGATGAGTGTGGCAGTATGAAAAATAATCATCGCCAGAAGAAGTCCCTGCGTGTACCACCAGAAATCAGCGTCATAAAGGAAAAAACCTGCTGCAAATGTGACGACCGTTATATAATTAAATTGAATTTTACCGAAATCGGCGACCCGAAAAACCCAGTGTGTACTTGGGACCTTGGGCAAAAGGGTAAGAATTAATAATAACAAAACCACCGACAGATAAGCTTCCCACATAATTTTTGATAATAATATTTAAAAATATACTTTTTTCTACCAAACTGCAAAATTCTCCTCCAAAAATGTATTTTCATCGGCGGAGGATAAATGAAAATGTGCAGTTCATCCTTTTTTTCCTGGGTGAGTCTTATGCAGAACAGAGTGATTATCTTTGTTAATGGTACCGTTCTTGCAAACGCAAGACAAAATATAACAAACATGCGCCATCAGAATCAAAGAATTCCTTTTTTAAGTTTATCAATTGCTTTCTTTTCTTTATCGATTATTATTCACTGTAAAAAAGATGCCGGCGCAAGACGAGAAAATGTCGGTACATCGAAAAAAGATTCTGTATTGGCCGCGAAAAAAGACTCTGCCCAAGCGGAAGCACAGAAGCCAAAGATCAACTATTCTGAATTTATATTTCCCGCGAAAAAGAAAGATTCGGCCATGGCGGTTTTCAACGATAAATTTTCCGCTGAAGAACGCTACACCATTTTGGCCTTGAACCGCCTGGATTCCAAAAATAAATGGCGTGCAGACACCCTGGCGGTTCCGGATAAAATAGATACGACATTAATGATGTATTCGCCGTTTCCCACGCATCTTGATATTTTAGATGAGGTTCATAAAATCGTTTTGTTTTCATATCCCATTCAGGCCTACGCGCTTTACGAAAAGGGAAAGCTTGTAAAATGGGGCCCAACGAGTTTAGGAAAGAAAAACGCACAAACAAAACGTGGATTAATGTTTGCGAACTGGAAGAAAGAACTTGCCATTTCTACCGTAGACAGCGACTGGAAGCTGCCATACAATTTCAACATTCACAATACCTTGGGCATTGGGTGGCACCAGTATGATTTACCGGGTTTTCCCGCCTCGCATTCGTGTTTACGACTTTTGGAAGATGATGCTAAATTTCTCTACAAATGGGCAGATCAATGGACGTTAAATAAAGGCGGCGCCTCTGTGAAAGCCAACGGAACACCGGTGATTGTTTATGGCGATTATAATTGGGGCGGCAAAAAACCCTGGAAAAACCTTGTTCAGGATCCGAAAGCTAACGATATTTCGATTGATGATTTAAACGGCATCATTAAACCCGATCTTTCCAAAATTCTGGAAGAACAAAAGAAAACCGATGAAGTGAAAACTCAGTTAGCCACCGCATCCGAAGCGGGACGACCTGCCGCGTAATCATTTTCAAAACTTTTGATGGATTCCTCCGCAAATTCGCGGAGTTGCTGCATTTCCTTTCTTGCCTTAATTTGCCCGAGCCGTGCTGCGGCATAAGTTGCGCCGAGGCAAAAAAGCGTAACAAATGAAGCTGAAAGCGCCCAGGGAAAATCGTTGCTTTTAATCTGTTTTTCGACGAACCAGATGGTGATAAAAACCATCCATAAGATTCCGAAAATAAAATAGAGGAACATAAAGAAGGTCCACACGGCAGAAGTAGGACCAAAGACACCGCGAATCACCGTCTTTTTCTCCTCTTCGTCGATGTTGGTGATGAGCGCCAGGCAGGGTTTCCAAAAATTATTATGCTCGGTTTTCACCGTGATGGTTGCAGCTTCGTTGTTTACATTTCCGCAATAATCTGCAGATTTTGCTTTCAGAAAGTTAACAAGCAGATCGCTGTACTTTTCACGACTGATGTCCGTAAAAATTTTGAATCGCGGTCGCGACCGAATGCTGTCTAAAACGGTTTCTTCAATTTGCATCTTGGTAGGGAATAGGGTCAACTAATATGATCTGTAAGGTCATTTTTTCTTTATTTCTTTCGATTTCAAAATTAAGATGGGTGCCGTCCTCCTGGCGCAACATGTCGTTAATTTTTTGCAGTGTAAGATCGCCCGCTTTTCGTTTATTAATACTGATTATCTGATCGCCCTTCATCATGCCGGAGGCTGCGCAAGGTGATGCTTTTCGGCAACCTGCGACGGAATATTGGGGTTTCAGTACAAAGTTATATTTAAAAGTGCTGGCTAATTCCAAATTGACGTTTGTATCGCTGTTTTTATCATTGCGAATCGTTTCTACTTTTACGATATCCTTTTCCCAGGTCATGCCATCGTGCTGAATATCCAAACCGCTTTTGTTGAATAAAAAAGGATCGTCGAAATGCTTGTTTTTTTTTAGGTAAATTTTATTTTCGGGATAATCGAAAATAATGGTAAACCGCCGCAAAATATCACTTCCGATGGAACCTTTCCGATCCGGCACAATTCGTAAACTTTGAATAGAATATTCGTCGGGCATCGCCGCTAAAGGTTTTATAAAAGAATAGTCTCCCAGATAAAGACCGTGAATCCGGCTTCTTTTGCCGAAAATATCACCGTTAAATCCCTGGCCCAAATAATCTTCGATATTCGGACGGTTATAAACAAAATCTTTAATTAATTTAGGAAAGAGCCAAACGGCGTCGCTGTTACCGAGATCCAACAGCATTTTTGAGGAAACTTTCTGGTTGGTCATTTCAACGTCGGCCATGATGTAAGGTTTGCTGCTCTCAATGGAAATGCTGAATTCTTCAAACCTTTTTTTCCGTTTCTGAACACTCGCGTCGTCATTATAAACCGTTATTTTTTTTGATATATAATCAATTTGTACCGCGTGATTTTTAAAAAACTGATAGCCAATAATTCCATTTACAGGAATGCCCACATGGGAAGAAAAATTAATGCTTTCATCTAAAATTATAAAAACCGTATGTTGCAGATCTGTAAAATCTTTACCAATTTTAACGATGTTGTTGTCGGAGCTCAAACCTTCAATATTCTTATTTTCGCCCAGGCCCGAAAATTTAATTTTCGCCACGTCGTTAAAGTTAATTTCTTTATCATCTAAACTGAAAAGAATTGTTTCGCGTACGCCGGAATCCAGGAGAAAAGTCACATCCACACCATTAATATTCAGCGGTATAAAAATTAAATTATTAATAAGCTGAAAAGGAATGACGGTTTTCTTTTGATGGGTCATCTCAAAACCATTTTGCCCCCAATAAAATGAAAAAAAGAGCAGGAATATGATTTTTACCAATTTCATGCAATGAAGGTACAATTTTGCTGCGAAATCTCCCGTAATTTTAACCAAAATTGCGAGGGATGAAATTTTAAAAAGCCTAAATTTGTTGCATGCGATACGAAGAAAAAACAGAAAAATTCCGCCAGCTGGTGCAGAATAAATTCCAGATCTACAACTCCCTTTTTATGAGTTTGCCCTACGATAAAATGAGTAATATTGGGATGCTCCTGCCTTTTTTATATGAAGAAAGCAAAACGGGATATGAGAAAGGTCAAAACCCGGAAGAAATAATGGAAGCTTTTTTCCAAAAACACACCGAACTGAGAACGGAGGAGCAGAAAACGGAACTTCTTTTTAAGATCATTCAGTATATCGAAAGGCAGGTGGTTTTGTTTGACAGCATTGAAGATGCGGCGTTTGCCGAACTTCATTCCGAAAGCGATGCGGGCACTTTACTGCAGCTGCACGAAAGAGCTTCGCAGGAACATCTTTTAGACAAGACGAGAGAAAAAATGAAGGATTTTGCCATAAAAGTCGTCTTCACCGCGCATCCCACGCAGTTTTACCCGAACGCGGTGCAGCGGATTCTGCACGATTTACGGTCGGCGATTATGAAAGATTCGGTAAGTGAAATTGATATGCTTTTGCAGCAGCTGGGTAAAACACCGTTCGTCAACAAAGAAAAACCCACGCCGCTGGACGAAGCCATGAGCATTATTTTCTATTTGCGCTATGTTTATTACGATACGATTGGCGAACTCTATAAAAAACTCAAGACCTCTTTTGAAAACAAATCTTTTACGCCAAATCAGGATATGATTCAGCTGGGTTTTTGGCCGGGCGGCGACCGCGATGGAAATCCTTTCGTTACCGCCGACATCACGAAGAAAGTGGCTGCCGAACTGCATTTTTCTATTTTGAAATCGTATTATGAGCATTTAAAAAATTTAAGAAGAAGATTGAGTTTCCGCGGTGTTTCGGAAATTTTAGAAGCTTTAAGCCATCAGCTTTACGACTCCATATTTAAAGAAGATTACACGATTACTTCCGACCAAATTTTAGAACATTTAAGCAAAGCGGAAAACATCATCACCCGGGATCACAACGGATTATTTCTGAATCTTCTGGAAGATTTCAAAGACCGTGTAAAAATTTTCGGGACGCACTTTGCCACCTTAGATGTTCGCCAGGACAGCCGCGTTCATCAGGAAATCATCGATGAGATTATCTCGCAAAAATCTGGTTTATCCAATGAAAATCTTTCAACCGAAGAAAAATTGAAATGGCTGTTAGAAACGGATGTTATTTTAAAGCCGGAAGAATTCGACGGCATTACAAAAGATACCTTAGAGAACATTCACAACATTAAAGAGATTCAGAAAAGAAATGGCGAACGCGGGATGAGCCGCTATATTATTTCCAACTCCGACCATATTAAAGATGTGCTGAACGTTTTTGCACTTTTCCGCCTGTGCGGTTATAAAGAGGAAGAAATTCGCATGGATATCGTTCCGCTTTTTGAAACTATGGAAGGTTTGAATGCGGGCGAGAACGTGATGCGGCGGTTGTATGAACTTCCTGTGTACCGAAAACATCTGGACCGGCGTGGGAAAGAGCAAACTATTATGCTTGGTTTTTCCGACGGCACAAAAGATGGCGGTTATCTGAAAGCCAACTGGGAGATTTACGAAACCAAAGAACAGCTCACCAAAGTGTCGGAAGATTATGACGTAAAAGTAGTTTTCTTCGATGGCCGCGGCGGACCACCCGCGCGAGGTGGCGGAAAAACGCACGATTTTTATGCTTCGCAGGGAAAAACGATCGCGAATAATAAAATTGAAATTACCATTCAGGGCCAAACCATAACGAGCGTTTTTGGCAATAAAGATCAGGCGAAATATAATTTCGAACAGTTGCTTACCGCCGGAATTGAGAACGACGTTTTCAAAAATTCAAAAAAAGATTTAAGCGAGAAAGAGCGAAAACTCATTGAAGAACTTGCCGACATCAGCTTTATTAAATATTCAGATCTAAAGGCGCATCCCATGTTTGTGCCCTATCTCCAGGAAATGAGCACGCTGGAATATTACGGCAAAACGAATATCGGCAGCCGCCCGACAAAGAGAGGTGCTGGCAACAAAATCCGCTTCGAAGATCTGCGTGCCATCCCTTTTGTCGGGTCCTGGAGCCAGCTGAAGCAAAATGTCCCCGGATTTTTCGGCTTTGGATTTGCGCTGAATTCTTTGAAAAAAGACGGTCGTTTCGAAGAAGTTGCCGCACTTTACAAAGGTTCGGATTTCTTTAAAACTTTGGTTTTAAATTCCATGATGAGCATGAATAAATCCTATTTTCCGCTTACCTATTACATGAAAAAAAACGAAAAATTTGGGGAGTTTTGGACGATTTTATTTGAAGAATTTGAATTGTCGAAAGCATTAATGCTGGAATTAACAGGCTTTAAAATGCTGATGGAAGAGGAACCACTTTCCAGAAAATCTGTGAAAATAAGGGAGAAAATCGTGCTACCACTTTTGAGCATTCAACAATATGCGCTGATGAAAATTCAAAAAGAAGAAGGCAACCGCGACGCGTATGAAAAACTTGTTATGCGTTCGCTTTTTGGAAATATTAATGCAAGCCGGAACTCTGCCTAAAACGTTTTAATTAGTTTTAAACCAACCGGTGCCCAGATAAAATCTTCCACAGGAAGAACAGAAACATTCTGTGAAAATTTCGTAGGATTGATGTTCCTTAATAAACAGCCGAAGAATCGTTTACCGCGGGGATTTCCTGAAAAGTCTTTTTGTTCGAACGATAATTTTGCCGTTGTCAATGTCTTCAATTTTGCACTATCTGAAGCTTAGTAATTTTATCTTTTTTAAAAAGCAAATATTTTCATTTTTTTCTAATTTAATAGTGTTGCAATAAAAAAGACTTTCAAAAGTGAAGGTCTTGTTGTGATGGAATATTTAGTTTAATTCATTACTGCTTCAGGATTTTCTCAATGAATTCGTTTTTGTCCGTTTTTATTTTTATAAAATAAACACCTTTTGCAACACGATCAATATTATTAGTTTTATCATTAGTCAGCGCCTGAATTTTTCTGCCCAAAACATCATACAGATCGACTGAAAGTATTTTCTCGGCGGTAGAAATAGTAAAGGTAGATTTCACGGGATTTGGATAAATTTTAAGAGAAGATTTCGTGCTGCTTTCGCCCGTTGCTAACTGTGCTGTTGTGAGCGAATTGCCAAAATTTAAAATTCCGTAACCCATCGGATCCGTATGGTTCGGGTACAATGACGATTTTTCGCGCAGCAGATTTCGAACTTCGGTTAAAGATTTTGTCGGGATCGCCTGGAGCAAACATGCCACGCCACCTGCCGCGAGCGGTGTCGCGAAGGATGTTCCACTGTTGGTTGTTGCACCGTTGTTGTAACCCATCGCAGTGGAGCTTCCGCGCGCACTGGCATCTGGCTTAATGATTCCCACGGAATTCGGCCCGTACGAAGAAAAAGAAGAACTCGCTCCGGAAGAATTCACGGCGCCAACCGTAAAAACTTTTTCGTTATCTGCAGGTGTTATGATGTAATGCCAGGAGTTTTGTGCTTCGTTTCCGGCGGCCGCAAGTACAAAAATGCCTTTTTCGACGGCAATCTGCGCCGCCCTTGCGATAAATGAAGTGGTGCCATTCATATCGGAATACAGTAAATTATACCGTGAGTCATCAAAATCGTAGTATCCAAGCGAGGTTGTAATGACGTCGACCCCTTTGCGGTCGGCCTCTTCGGCAGCTTCCGTCCAGTATAATTGTTCTTCGGGAATTTCATTTACCGCATCTTCCGACGCATACAAATAGAAATCTGCATCAGGCGCCGAGCCGACAAAAGTATTATTTACATAGCCTGCGATGGTTCCCAAACAGTACGAACCGTGATTATTCAGAGAATAAGAATAGATATCGGCGTTTTTATTGATAAAATTATAGCCGCCTTTTATCTGGCCATTATTTCGGATTCGGGCGTACGCAGATCCTGTGTTCACGGTTGGAAAACCCGTATCGATAATGGCGATCGTCACGCCGGCTCCGGTGTAACCAGCGATATGAAGGGGCCGAAGGTTGATCTGATTAATTTGCGACAGACCCGTGCCGTAATTAAAATCTGTTTTTCCGATGGTGTTATTAAATTCATCGAACTTGTTTACCTTTTTACCGTCGTTTTTTCCACCGTTCGGATGTTTGATGAAACTTTCCACAGACTGCACAAAAGATAGCGTTTGAAGTTGCATAATCTGCGCCGCAGTAGCATTTACCGCGACGCCGTTCAGCCATTTTGAATAGTCCGTAACCACGTAGCCGAGATCTCTCACATTCTGTATGTAGGAAGCTTCGACAGGCGCATCCTGATCATTCAGCGCAATTCCTAATCTTGTTCTTCGGTCTAAAGATTTTTGCGAAAGTTCGATCGACGGATTAGCATAGAAGGCTGCTTTGTTCGGTTTATCCTTAAAGAACACGAAAACAAGTTCGGTCTGCGCATTTGAGAAGGTAAAGACGAGAAAGATAAAAACCGATAGTATTTTTTTCATAGGAGTAATTGTTTTATGACAGCAAATATAAGAAATTGGTAAAAAAAGCGTAATAAATTTTAACATTTATTTACATAGTAATATTGATATGCGGTGTTGTTTGGTTTATTATTAATTTCTTCGATAATAATTTCTGAACTTCGCTACAACTTCTTTTTTTAATTTTTAAAACAATCATTAACTTACCTCCGGAAAAACAATGATGCTTTAAATTTTTTCAAAACCTTAATTTTCCTAAATTTGAACAAATATTTTTATGAAAAAAATTCAGATGGTTGACCTCCAAAGTCAATACTATAAAATAAAAGCCGACGTAGATAATGCAGTTTTAAACGTCATCGATTCTGCAGCGTTTATCAACGGACCCGAAGTAAAATCTTTTCAGAATGAACTTCAGGAGTATTTAGACGTTAAACATGTTATTCCGTGTGCCAACGGTACCGATGCTTTACAGATTGCCTTGATGGCGCTGGATTTAAATGAAGGCGACGAAGTTATTACGGCAGATTTTACGTTTGCAGCCACGGTGGAAGTGGTACAGCTGCTGAAGCTAAAATCGGTTTTGATCGATGTTGACTACGATACTTTTACGATTGATATAGATCGTCTAAAAGCAGCCATCACCCCAAAAACAAAAGCCATTATTCCGGTGCACCTTTTCGGGCAGTGCTCCAATATGGAAGCGGTTTTGAACGTAGCAAAAGAACATAACCTTTTTGTAATCGAAGATAATGCGCAGGCCATTGGATCCGATTTTACTTTTTCTGATGGAAGCGTAAGAAAAGCCGGAACCATGGGTGTTTTAGGGACAACATCTTTTTTTCCCTCGAAGAATTTAGGTTGTTACGGCGACGGTGGTGCGATTTTTACCAATGATGATGAGCTGGCTCATAAAATAAGAGGAATCGTAAATCACGGAATGTACGAAAGATATTACCACGATGAGGTTGGCGTAAACTCGCGATTAGACAGTATTCAGGCGACGGTTTTACGGAAAAAACTTCCGCTTTTGGATGGTTATAATGATGCCAGACGAAAAGCCGCCGATTATTATGACGAAGCTTTTGCGGGGCAAAACAATATTCTAACGCCGAAACGAGCCGATTATAGCACGCACGTTTTTCATCAGTATACGTTAAGAATTACAAACGGAAAACGAAACGAGCTGCAACAGTTTCTCACCGAAAAAGAAATTCCCGCCATGATTTACTATCCTGTAGCTTTAAGAAAACAGAAAGCCTATTTTCAGGAAAGTGATCCGAAAGATTTTGTAAATACCGACAAATTACTGGATCAGGTAATTTCGCTTCCGATGCATACCGAACTTGAAGAAGAGCAACTGAAATATATTACAGATGCGGTTTTGGATTTTATGAATAAAAATAATTAATGGGTACAATACTGGTTACCGGCGGTCTCGGTTATATTGGTTCTCACACGGTTGTAGAACTTTTACAAAATAATTTTCAAGTCATCATTGTAGATGACCTTTCCAATTCTGAAAAATTTATCCTTGATAATATTGAAAAGGTCGCAGGAAAAAGACCCGTTTTTTTTCCTTTCGATCTTAAGAGAAAAGAATTGCTTTCGCAGGTGTTCGATGCCTATGAAATTGACGGTTGTATAAATTTTGCCGCTTTTAAAGCAGTAGGAGAGAGCCAGGAAAAACCTCTGGATTATTACGAGAACAATCTATTTTCTCTCATTAATATTCTGCAGGAATTCAAAAAAAGAAATATTTCAAACTTTATCTTCAGTTCTTCCTGCACGGTTTACGGCCAGGCTGATGCGCAACCCATCGATGAAAACACGCCTTTGAAACTGCCAGAATCTTCGTACGGAAAGACAAAGCAAATGGGCGAAGAAATTTTGAAAGATTTCGCCACGGCTTATCAAAAGAAAGTTTCATTATTAAGATATTTTAACCCCATCGGATCGCATCCCACAGCACTTCTCGGAGAGTTACCCATTGGCGTTCCCAACAACTTGGTTCCGTATGTTACGCAAACTGCTTCCGGAATCCGGGAGAAGCTATCCATCTGGGGAAATGATTATGAGACCCAGGATGGCACCGCCGTTCGTGATTATATTTATGTGGTGGATCTCGCGAAAGCTCATGTAAAAGCTTTGCAGAAACTCATGAACGAATCTTCCGACACCATTATTGATATTTATAATCTCGGCACCGGAAAAGGATCCTCGGTATTAGAAGTCGTCGAGGCTTTTGAAAGCGCAAACGACGTTAAAGTTCCCTATCAGATTTGTGAAAGAAGAGCGGGCGATATTACCATCGCATATGCCAATGCCGATAAAGCCGAAAGAGAACTGGGCTGGAAAGCGTCTACTTCCCTCGAAGAAGCTTTAAGAACAACCTGGGAATGGCAGAAATATCTGGAAAGCAGAAAATCATAACCTGATTACCGAAATCTGAAGTACAAAAATTCAAAAAGATCCTGAAAAAATTAATTTTCAGGATTTTTTATGGTTTTTTGAAAGGGATGTTACCCATTAAAACTTACATTGGGCCTTGATCCTCGTCTCCCGCAGCATTGCTGTTAATGTCTTTTCTGCGTTTTGGCTGATCTATTTTATCGCCCTGTTTGAAACGGTAGCTCAAAGAAATGCTGAACTGGCGTGGTTGCCACTGCATATAACTATACTGCGAGTAAGTCGCTGTAGTCTGGAAATTTTCCCGCGCCCGGGTATTGAAAATATCCTGAATGTTGAATGAGATCGTTCCGCTGCCTTTCCAAATGGTTTGGCTGGCTCCTAAATTAACAGCATACATCGGTTCCCTTTTCTGTTGAACGGTGTTTTGCGCGCCACGATAAAAGCCCTGAATCTGAAAACTTGTGGTTTTCGTTGGCTTAAACGTGTTGGTTAAGCGGAATCTTGTGGAAAAGCCATCGCCGGAAAAATCGATCTCTTTTGTGGGATCATCCGGGAAAAGATTATACGAACCTTCGTTTTTATAGCCGAACAGATCTGCACTTCCCATAATTTTCCACCATTTGAAGGGATCGTAAGTCGCATTCACATCTAACCCGTACTGGGCTTCGGTTCCTGCATTCACAGGCATCGTGTAAATTACTGTATTTCCATCGTCGTTAACGCCGGAATACTGGTAAAAGTTCACTTCATCTTCCGATTTTTTGAAGTATAAGGTCGGGTTGAAAGTAACTTTACTTTTCGATAAGTTGTACCCTAATTCAAAGGAGTTTTCATAAGTCGGATCTAAATTTGGATTACCGTTGAAAAGGTTACGGTTGTTGTTATACGACATAAAGGGAATGAGGAAGAAGGACCGCGGACGGTTAATTCTTCGCGAGTAGTTTAATAACAACTGATTGTTTTTATCCAGATCGTAACTTAAAAATACACTCGGGAAAAATTTAAGGTAGTTTTTATCAACGTCAATTTTCGCCACATCATTTAATTTTTTAAAATTAACATTGATGTCTGTATTTTCCGCGCGCAAACCTAACTGATAGCCAAAATTGTTTATTTTGCTTTTAAACTGCACATAACCCGCAAGGATGCTTTCGTTATAAGAAGTATCACTCGTGAAATCCGGTAAAATAGCCACCGGACCGTTATTTTCACTTTCATCTACATAATAATCGTAATCATTTTTGTTGGAATCGAAACGGGCGCCTGCTTCAAGTTTAGACGATTCACCAATCGGAAGTTCATAATCTGCCTTGGCTAAAAACGTCGTGTTGTCGGATTGGGTAAGAATATTGTTCAGCAGCGTTGTCGGCACATCCTTTTCGTTATCGAAACCATTTTCTGTTGTTACGGAATTTCCATCGCTTTTGTTTTTCTGATAACTTGTAGCGAGCGTAATAAGCTGTCCTTTATCACCGATTTTTTGGTCGAAACCTAAATCTGCCTGAAAAGAATTATTTCTGCTCGTTCCCACATTCAGGCGGTTGGTATACTGATCCTCTAAGGTATACGCAACATTTGGATATGCAGGATCCAATCTGTTTTTTATAATGATGTTATCGAAATAATTGGTCTCTCCGGTAGATTCGTTATTAAAATTTCTAAACATCACAGAGGCGTTCAAGGTCGATTTATCGGTAAGATCTACCAAAAATCCTGTTGTAACGTTGTAATTTTTATTTTCCCCTTTATTAATACCGGTTTGTACCGATTTCAGGGAGAAGCCGTCGTTCAGAGTTTCCGGGTTAAGAAAAGAATTGAATTCTGAATTATTGGTCGACTTATTTCTGCTGTAGCCACCGCCACCGTTAACGTAATACGTCCAGGCGCCTTTTCTCCAGCTTAAATTGGTGTTCAGTCTGGAAGTGGGCAAATAACCTAAAGTTCCCTCCACACTTCCGTTGAAACCTACTTTTTTCGATTTTTTCAGAATGATATTTAAAATACCGGCCGTGCCGCTTGCTTCATATTTGGAGGACGGATTGGTAATAACTTCAATTCGTTCAATCTGATCCGCCGGAATGGATTGTAGTGCATTTGCGCCATCATCAATTCCCAGCATGGAGGAAGGCTTCCCGTTGATCAAAAACCGCACGTTCGAGTTTCCGCGCATCGATACTGTTCCGTCCGTATCAACATCAACCGAGGGCACGTTGGCTAAAACATCCTGAAGATTTCCACCTTTAGCCACGATGTCTAAAGAAGGATCGTACACCTTTTTGTCGATTTCTACACGGTACGCTTTTACCGCCTGTGCAGTAATTACAACCCCCTGAATATCTGATGTTTTCGTATTGGTAATAGAGTTTTCCGGTTCCACAGAAAAACTTCCTAAACTTCCTGCCGCGGCAATTTGTCTGTTAAGCGTACCTTTTTTAAAATCGATCGCCTCAATGGTAATATCGTAATTACCAGGTGCCAGCGCGAGCTGATATGCTCCTTTTTCGTCCGTTAAAGTGGCATCGCTGAAAAGTTTGTCCGCTTTGTTGCTGAAAGATACCGACGCATAGGGCACCGCGTTGTTTTGCTTATCTACGATGGTTCCGCTGACGTTTACTTTTTGTTGTGCAAAGGCTAAACTTGCTGCCCCTAAGACAAGAGTTAACCCTAATGTCCTTTTTCTGATAATTGATGAAATCTCAATTCTGTTCCTCATAATCTTCTTTTAAACTATACTGATTCTTTTTTTCAAAAAGTTAAATTAAATGTTTGATTAATATTTAAATATTTTCGCAGGCTTCCCTTAAAAACTTAAGTATTTTAAATTGTTTTGCTATTTGATGTTTTTGGAATTCAGCCAGTCCTGATAGGCCTTCGCATTTTTTGCGTGTTCGGTGTCACTTGCCGTGAAACGGTGGAAACCAAATTTTTCCGGGTCTGCGGCCATAAAGATAAAATCGTTTTTTTCCGCATCCAGCACAGCCTCCACGGAATTTTTATCGACGATACAAATGGGTCCGGGCGGAATTCCCGCGGAAAAATAGGTGTTGTATGGCGAGGGTTCGCGCAAATGTTTGTAGAACACGCGACGCAGCGTCTCGCCCTGAAAATTATTGGCTTTGCTCACGGCGTAAATTACCGTTGGATCGCTCTGAAGTTTCATGCCTTTTCGGTACCGGTTTAAATATAATCCCGCAACTCTTTTCATTTCGTCGGGTTTGCCGCCGGTTTCTTTAAAAACCAAAGACGCAAGCGCATATATCTGATCTCTGCTTAAACCCGAACTTTTCTCTTTCGCTTTGCGGTCCGCGCTCCAAAAATCATTGTACTGATCTTCAAATTTTTTGAAAAATTCTTTTGGTGTTACCGTCCAGAAGAAGTTGTAGGTATCGATGAAGAAATATTTCTTCAGATCTTCGGCATTGGCGTAGCCTTTATCGGTGGCGATCTTATTTAAATCTGTGGCAAACTTTAAAGAATCGAGTTCTGTTTTTTTTGCCACTTTACCCACCATTTGATACACCGTGAAAAAGTCGCCGATCCGGAAGGTGTTTTCGGTTTGGTTTCCGGCTTTAATCATGTTAACAAGATCGGTATTGTTTGTCCCGGATTTTATATGATAGCGGCCAGCGTTGAAAAATTTATTTAGATTTTTAGTTTTTGCAACTTCTGCAAAGGTTTCTTTATTCTTTAAATATGGCGCAACAGAATCCAGAATGCTATTAAAATTCGCAGAATGCGGAATTAAAACGTAGCCTTCTTTTTCCACATTATTTCCGTAATATTTTTTGTAATACTGAAACCCGAAATAACCACCGATCAAAAAAATGAGCAATACTATGATCGAAATTATTCCTGAACTTTTTTTCATATATCTTTAAAATGAAAATGCTATAAATTAATTTTTCCTTTGAAAACCTGTGTTGCCGGACCTTCCAGCCAAATGTTTGTGTAGTTTTCGCCTACTTTGTCAGCATAAACTTTTAGCTTTCCACCCAAAACTTTTACATTCACCGAGGTTTCGTTTTTATCTTTAAAATAAACCAGGGCCGCAGCCGTTACGCCGGTTCCGCAACTGAACGTTTCATCTTCCACGCCGCGTTCGTAGGTTCTGATAAAAATCTCGTTTTCGCCGACTTCCTCTACAAAATTAACATTGATTCCTTCTGTGGAATAAGACGCAGAATTTCGGATTTTGTTACCATTTTCGTAAACTTTATAATCCTTTAACTTTTCGACGAAGGTTACGTAATGTGGCGAACCGGTATTCAACTCAAAATCGCCGCCGATATTTTTAATGGAATCTACGTCGATCATTTTCAGTTTTACGGTGCCGTTGTGGATTTCCGCTTCGTGCAAACCATCAATAGCTTCGAAAGTGGTTTTCATCTCAAAAATATCCAGAAAATTCGCAAAAGCGACAATGCACCGTCCACCGTTTCCGCACATGGTGCTTTCGTTTCCGTCGGAATTGTAATAAACCATTTTGAAATCGGCATTCTCGTCATTTTCCAGAAGAATTAAACCATCGCCACCAATACCGAAACGGCGGTCGCACAATTTTTCGATGAGGTCTTTGTCTTTCGGAAAGTCAAGATCACGATTGTCGATCATAACGAAATCGTTTCCAGTACCTTGGTATTTGTGAAATTCTACAGTTTTTTGCATAAAAAAAGCGGAAATACCGCTATTTATTTAGGTTCGCAAAGATAATCAAAATTGAGCGCACCGCTGAATGGATATCTGTTAATTAATTGCTAAAAATTAAGGCGAAGTTGGCGCGAAATGGTTCTTTTTCCATTCCAAATAACCGATAACAGCCATGGCTGTAAAAACAAAATACTGGAGGGAGGTAATTCCTAAGCCTTTGTAAATCATCATGGGAATGCAAATAAGATCGCCAACGATCCAAAAAATCCAGTTTTCAATTTTACGTTTTGCCATGAACCACATTCCGACGAGAAAGATTGCCGTGGTGAAGACATCCAGCCAGTTGGCCCAATCCAAATGATACAAACCGAGGGTTACGTTTTGCATGGAAAATAAATTATCGATGAATGGCTTGTAGTAGTAAACTGTGGTGACCAAAATCAGACTCAAAACAAACAAAATCCCCGCAAAGATCCATTCTTTTTTTGTTGCCCAGGAAACGTTGACGTGTACATGATCTTCCGAACTTTTTGCCCACAACACCCAACCGTACAAGCTCATCACTGTATAATAAAAGTTGATCATCATATCGCCGAGCAGGCCAAATTTGAAAAGAATGTAAACATAGAGTACTGTCGAAATTATTCCCGTTGGATAGACCCAAATGTTTTTTTTGATGGAAAAATAAACGCTTGAAATCCCAAAAATGGTGGCAATTGCTTCGAGAAGAATTTGGTAGGTTTGGTAAGATTCGTAAGGTTTGAGGAAGAGTTCGTGGAGATTCATGGGTTCAAAGATAAAGATTTTAGGAAAAAAATATGGACACCCTTTTACTGCAACATTTTGAGGTATCATTTTCCTGTGTAGAAGCTTAAAGCTCATTTGTGATCCGTTAATGTTGATTTCAGTAGAACGGATTCTTTTTTCATGAAGCAAAATGAAGGAACATTCGTTTAAAGTTTCGCTATAATTTGTCGTTCAATAATCAAACGCACGGGAAATTCACTCACTTAAAACTTAAATTTTACGGTTTTTCATTTTTATCATGAAAGTCAGGATTTTATCGCTTTCAAAAGCCTTAGCGAAAAAGATTTTGCCGATTTATACGTAATAATTACTAATTTTTTATATTTTTGGAAATCTTAAACAAAAAAAAATGTCAAATCTTTGGAAAACGAAATCCCTCAGTCAGCTCTTGCAAACGGCAGACGACTCGGAAAAGGGACTTAAAAGAACATTGAGTGCAGCCTCGCTCGTGGCTCTAGGTATTGGTGCTATTATTGGAGCCGGTTTATTTTCCCTTACCGGAATTGCAGCTGCAGATAATGCAGGACCTGCCGTAGTTTACTCCTTTATATTAGCGGCTTTGGGATGTGCGTTTGCCGGCCTTTGTTATGCCGAATTTGCCTCTATGATTCCTGTTGCAGGTAGTGCTTATACTTATTCTTATGCAACAATGGGCGAATTTATGGCCTGGATTATTGGATGGGATTTGGTTTTGGAATATGCGCTGGGCGCCGCCACCGTAGCCGCTTCTTGGTCGCAGTACGTGGCCAAATTTATGCTGAGTTTTGGGGTTACTTTGCCCAATTCCATATTACACGGACCCTGGGATGAAACTCCGGGCTATTTAAATTTACCTGCGATATTAATTATCTGCCTTCTTTCTCTTCTTCTAATAAAAGGAACGCGGGAATCTGCTTTTATAAACAACGTTCTGGTGATCTTGAAAGTTACCGTTGTTTTGGTATTTATTGCTTTAGGTTGGGGCTTCATCAACCCGGAAAATCATACGCCTTTCATCCCTATTAATGAAGGTGAAGTCCTGATGGATCAGGGTAAGCTGGGATTCTTTGAGTTTTTCCAAAGCGATTATTTTGGCCATTACGGCTGGAGTGGTATTTTACGAGGAGCCGGTGTTGTATTCTTTGCCTTTATCGGTTTTGATGCCGTAAGTACCGCCGCCCAGGAAGCTAAAAATCCGCAAAAAGGAATGCCAATTGGCATCATCGGTTCATTAATTATATGTACCATTTTATATGTGCTCTTTTCTTATGTTTTAACAGGTCTGGAAAATTATGTCAACTTCAAAGGTGACGCAAGTCCGGTAACCACTGCATTTGCGAAAACGGGTTATACCTTCCTCAATTCCGCATTAACCATCGCCATTATCGCGGGATATACTTCTGTAATGTTGGTGATGCTGATGGGGCAAAGCAGGGTTTTCTACAGCATGAGTGTGGATGGTTTGCTCCCAAAATTCTTCAGCGATGTGCATCCAAAATCAAGTACACCGTGGAAAACGAATTTGCTCTTCATGGTATTTGTAAGTTTATTTGCCGGCTTTGTACCGGTTTCAGATTTGGGGCATATGGTAAGTATCGGAACTTTATTTGCGTTTTCGCTTGTCTGCATCGGAGTTATCGTCATGAGAAAAACAAATCCGAACGCAGTTCGTGGTTTCAGAGTTCCGCTTGTTCCATTTCTACCGATTTTAGGTGTTGTAATCTGTGTCGCTTTAATGGCAGGTTTACCGAAAGAAAGTTGGGAACGACTGGCGATTTGGCTGGCTTTAGGCTTAATTATTTATTTTGCATACAGTAAGAAACATTCGAAACTGAATGATCAAAAATAACCAGTAAATCCCACCGTTTTTGGTGGGATTTTTTTGTCTATACTTTTAGGGAGCAATAGAGTAGACCTGTCTCCAAGTCACCTGGATTTATATGAGCAGCCTATTGTATTCCTATTCCTAAATTCTCTATTTTTGAGTAAATTAACGTTTTATGAAAAAGATTTTTCTCTTCCTCTTTTTTTTTAGTTTTAAATTTTTCCATCGCACAGAAAGTCGAATTTCAAACATTACTGAAAGACAAAATAAGCATTCGCGCTCTGCAAATTTATGATGGAAAGGTTTGGTATACCGGTACAGATTCTAAATTTGGTTATGTGAGTTTAAAGGATTCTGCAGATAAAGTGCAGACGAGATTATCGGAAAAAAAATTGGAGTTTAGAACTTTGGCGCAATCACCTGAATATTTTTATGCAGTTAATATTTTAAGTCCCGCTTACTTCTATAAAATCAACAAGAAAACACTCAAGACGTCGATTCTCCTCACAGACAATAAGAAAACGGCCTTCTTTGATGCTTTTGTTTTTGACCGATACGACAGAGGAGTTGCCGTTAGTGATCCCAATGAAAAAGGACGTGGAAATCCTATCATAATTTTGAAATCCGTTAATCCTCATAATCAGGCGAAAACTAACTTCCCAACATATTTCCCGGGTGAAGCTCATTTTGCGGCGAGCAATACCAATATCGCCGTGAAGAGCGGAAAAGTTTGGATTGCCACAGGCGGAACGCACGCACGCATTTTTAAATTTTCCTGGAGCAATCCTCTAAAGTGGGAAGCTTTTGAGACTCCTTTCGTCCAGGGAACTTCCTCCACCGGAATTTACTCCATCGACTTCTACGATAAAAACTTCGGAGTTGCCGTGGGTGGAGATTATACAAAACAAGCCGAAAACATCAACAACATCGCCACAACACACGATGGCGGTAAAACCTGGCAGATTCAGGCTTCCGGAAAAAACGGCGGCTACAAAACCTGCGTAAAATTCCGCCCCAATTCCAAAGGAAAAGATATTATTGCGGTTGGAGATCAAAACATCGAATTCTCCGCCGATTACGGCAAAACCTGGAAAACAATTTCCGAAGAAAAAGGATTATATGTCTGCGACTGGATCGATGAAAACACGCTTGTTTTCGCCGGGAAGGACAGGATTGTGAAGATGAATTTTCTCCCAAACAAATAAATTAAAAAATAAGCTTGTCAAAAACTGTTAAATCTCATCATCAGAATTTACAACTTCTATGCGATCATTTCGGCACTCGTAACTTATTTCGTATTTTTGCACCATGAAATTTCAGACTGAATTTCATCAATCTTTGTAAAAATTATTTTCCGAAATGAATTCTTTAATCGATAAATACAATATTCCCGGGCCTCGTTATACTTCTTATCCCACCGTTCCTTTTTGGGATGAAGCCAGTTTTACAGGCGATTTTTGGCAGCAATCCGTCCTCCGGACTTTTAATGAAACCAACGATTCCGAAGGGATTTCCGTTTATATTCATCTTCCTTTTTGCGAAGCATTATGCACGTTTTGTGCGTGCCATAAAAGAATTACGAAGCAGCATTCCGTAGAAACGCCTTATTTGGAAACCGTTTTAAAAGAATGGGATCTCTATGTAAAATTGTTTGGCAGAACACCCAAGATTAAGGAACTCCATTTGGGTGGTGGAACACCAACATTTTTTTCGCCGGAAAATCTGAGAATTTTACTGGAAGGAATTTTCTCTAAAGCCGAAATTGCAGAACATCCGGAATTTTCTTTTGAAGGTCATCCAAATAACACGACGAAAGCGCATTTGCAAACATTGTACGATTTAGGTTTCCGTCGCTGCAGTTTCGGCGTTCAGGATTATGATCCCGTTGTTCAAAAAGCCATCAACAGAATTCAGCCCTTCGAAAACGTGAAAAATGTGACGGAATGGGCAAGAGAAATCGGATACAAAGGCGTTTCCCACGATTTGGTATTCGGCCTTCCCTTTCATACCTGGGAAAAAATGGAATATTCCATCCGCAAAACTTTGGAATTAAAACCGGACCGGTTGGCGTTCTACTCTTACGCGCACGTTCCCTGGATCAAAGGCGTGGGACAAAGAGGTTTCGATGAAAATGATTTGCCGAGTGGCGAAGAAAAAAGAAAACTTTACGAAAACGGAAAAAAATTACTGCAGGAATTAGGATATATTGAGGTGGGAATGGATCATTTCGCGCTGGAGCACGACGATCTTTACCAGTCGATGTTGTCAGGAGATATTCACCGGAATTTTATGGGCTATTCTTCCAGCAAAACGCAATTGATGGTCGGTTTGGGAATGTCGGCAATTTCTGATTCCTGGTATGCCTTTGCGCAGAATAACAAAAGTGTCGAGGAATATCAGAATTTGGTGGAGCAGGGAATTATACCCGTGGTTAAAGGTCATATTCTAAACGATGAAGATCTGGTCATCCGGAAACATATTTTGAATTTAATGTGTCGCCTGGAAACCTCCTGGGATTTGCAAACCAGCTTCCCCGAAATCGAAAATGCTTTAAATTCCTTAAAAGAAATGGAAAAAGACGGTTTGGTTGAAATCTCCGGAAACAAAATTGCCATTACGGACAAAGGACGAGCTTTTACGAGAAATGTCGCGATGACTTTCGACTTAAGAATGCTTCGGAACAAACCCGAAACCCGAATTTTTTCGATGACCATTTAATCTTGTAAATCATGCAAAAACTAAAAGCGACTTTTAAAGCCGCTTTTTTTTTAAAATAATTTTGAGATAAAACTTATTTATTTTTTTTGAAGTATTTGATTATCTTTAAAGCAGTCCATATTTAAAAAAATTATATTTTATGACCATCTCCAACAGCACGCTCGATGATATTCCCGAAATTTTCCGCCTCTATCACCTCGCCACCGAATATCAGAAGGCAAAATTTCCCGGCAATGTCTGGCCCGAATTCGACGAGGATTTTATCGCCACCGAAGTGCTGGAAAACCGCCAGTTCAAACTGGTAATCAATCATGAGATTGCCTGCATTTGGTCGATCACCTACAATGATGCGCAGATTTGGGAAGAAAAAGAAAATAACGATGCCGTTTATCTTCACCGGATCGCAACCAATCCAAATTTCCGCGGATTGAATTTTGTTCAAATTATCGCCAACTGGGCGAAAGATTTTGGCCAAAAAGAAAACCGAAAATTCATCCGAATGGACACCTGCGGACAAAATGATCGCCTGATCAATCACTACAAAAACGCCGGATTTCAATTTTTAGGGATGAAAAAGCTGCAGGATGCTTCGGGCCTGCAGGAGCATTATCAAAATGCCGACGTTTGTTATTTTGAAATCGAACTTTAGAAAAAGCCTGAAAGCAAGACAACTTTGAACTGGGCGCGGATTTGTGTTGCTTCGCTGTTCTATTTTACTATCACCGTTTGCGAATACACTTTTAGATTATTGGATTTAATGATTACGAAATAAATACCCGTTTTTACGCCGGAAATATCAATGCTTCCATCATCACTCACTGGAACTTCCAAAACTTTTCTACCCTCTGCATTAATGAATTCTGCCGTATTGTTTTTCGTTTTCAACCCTTTCACGACTATTTTTTCCGTAGCCGGATTAGGATACATTTGAATTTGATCTTTACTGCTGGCGTCCGTTCCTAACGTCGTTGTTTTAATTTTGTATATAATGCCATTATTCACCGCTCCCACATACAATTCTTTTTGAGCATCTTCGCCGAAGGTGGCAAAATTATTCCCTGCGAATGCCGGCGACCAGGTGATGGAATTATCCGCGTTCAACAGACCGATCTGCGTGGAACAGTAATCTGCGAAAAAATATTTGCCCGCGAAAGCCGGATACTCTGTGCCGCGATAAACGTAACCGCCCGTGATCGAACATTTTCCGCCAGAGTGGTTATAAAATGCGAGCGGAAAAGTCATGGTTGCCATTGGGGCACAGCCGGCAGTGTTGTAAGCCGAGTTTCCTTCATAACACCGCCAACCGTAATTAATACCGGCTTGAGAGATCGGCATTTTATTAATTTCTTCGAATGAACCCTGACCGACGTCTGCGATCAGGACGTTTCCCGTGGTCAGATCGAAGGAAAATTTCCAGGCGTTTCGAAGGCCATAAGACCAGATTTCATCCGCGCCTGCCGTATTTGCAAAAGGATTGTCCGACGGAATATCATAATTTCCTGTGGAATTGACGTTGATGCGCAACATCTTTCCGAGCAGCGAATTTTTGTTCTGCGCGTTGTTGTTCGGATCGCCGCCGTTGCCGCCATCGCCCGTCGAAATCCATAAATTTCCGTCCGGTGCAAAGTGAATGCTGCCGCCGTTGTGATTATCGAAGGGTTTGGTAATGTTCAGCAGAATTTTTTCGGACGTAATATCCGCGACATCAGGATTTGTGCTGTTCACCGAATACCTTGCGAGTGTAATATTTCCCGCGGTATTGTTGTAGTATACATAAAAGTAGCCATTTGTGCTGTATTGCGGGTGAAAAGCCAAACCTAAAAGGCCGCGCTCTCCGTTGAAAGTGATCTTCGAACTCAAATTGATAAAGTTCGCAGCGTTCACCGTTCCGTTCGGCTGAACAATTTTGATCAACCCATTTTGCTGAACCACAAAAAGTCTTGTGTCGTTGGCATGTACAATCTCTACCGGACTGGTAAAGCCACTTGCGAAAGCTTCCAAAACAATATTCTGCGCGAAATAAATGGGGGAAGATAACGCCATGAAAATAAAGAGTAAATTTTTCATAATATTTTGGGTGTTAAGGTCTTGTGAAGTTAGGAATATTTTTTTTTAAATAATTAATTTAAATGTATTTACCCAAAATTTTAAGATTAAACGCTGAGAAAAAGATCATTTTATACGATTAAATTTGAATTTAAATTATTTTGTTAAAAATTCTTAATTCTACTGAAAATCATTATATTTGCCGACTATAATTTTAATGTTGTAAACTATTAACAATGCAAGGAAAAGGACTTATTACGCTTGTTGCGGTTATTCTGGGACTTATTTGTCTTAACGAATTATTACCAACCTGGTATGCCGGTAAGATTGAAAAACAAGCCACTACGCTTGCGGCAAACGACCCCGTAAAATACAATAAAGAGTTAGCGCGTCTTTCTAAAGATACCTTAAATCTCGGTTTTACGAAATTGTATTATTCCAGAGCGAAAGAGAGAGAAATGAAGCTGGGTCTGGATTTAAAAGGCGGAGTAAACGTTCTTTTGGAAATCAACCACAGAGATTTAGTTAACGACCTTACTAATTTTTCTACCAATCCAATTCTTTTGGAAACACTGGACAGAACCGATAAAGATCAAAAAAACTCTACAAAAAGTTATATCGAGAATTTCTTTACGGAGTTTGATGCAGTAAATAAGGAGAAGGGAACAAACCTGAAGCTGGCAGATCCGGAAATTTTCGGAAACACCAACCACAGCGAAATTAAATACAACTCTACGGACGAGGAAGTAAAAAACGTCATCCGCAGAAAGATCGACGCTTCCGAAGGCGCAGCTTTCGAGGTAATTCGCACGCGTATCGATAAAATGGGTGTTACCCAACCCAACGTGCAGAAAGTTCCCGGAACGGGGAGAATTTCCGTAGAAATGCCGGGAATGCAGGATATCGACCGCGTGAAAAAAATGCTTCAGACTTCAGCCAAACTTCAGTTCTGGGAAGTTCAGCAGCCACAGGAAATTTTACCATACTTCGAGCAGTTGAATGCTTTAATTGCTACAAAAAGCGATTCTTTAGGCGTTCCAAAAAATACAAACCTGGTAGGTTTAATGCAGCTGAATACATTACGGTCCAACGGTGTAGGAAACATTAAACTTTCCGACACAGCAGTGGTAAACAAGATTTTAAAATCTGACCTTGCCAAAAAACTTCGTCCGACCAACATTAAATATTCCCAATTTGTTTGGGGTTACAAACCTGAGGCGAACGACGAAAATAATTTGGTACTTTACGCCATCAGAGGAAATATCAACCAAAAAGCTCCCGTTGACGGCGCTGTAGAATCTGCAAGAGTAAACTATGACGAAATGGGCAGAGTAGTTGTGGATATGCAAATGGATTCCAAAGGATCGAAAGACTGGAAAACCCTGACGGCCAAAAATGTAAATAAACCTGTAGCAGTAACTTTGGATAACGTGGTTTATACCGCACCCAACGTAGTAAACGAAATCCCGAACGGAAGAACCCAAATCTCCGGAAATTTCTCTCAGCAGGAAGCCCAGGATCTCGTGGATGTTTTAGGCGCCGGTAAACTTCCCGCTAGTGCGAAGATTGTTCAGGCAGATGTTGTAGGACCTTCATTGGGAGCTGAGTCCATTAATGCAGGAATGCTTTCATTCATCATTGCCTTTCTGGTAATTATTGCTTATATCATTTTCTATTACGGCGGGGCTGGTGTTTTTGCAGTAATTGCAATGGTTATCAACTTATTCTACATTTTCGGAATTATGGATTCTGTTGATGCGACGTTAACGCTTCCCGGAATCGCGGGTATCGTACTGTCCATGGCAATGGCAGTAGATACGAACGTTATTATTTACGAAAGAACCAAGGAAGAACTCTTCGCCGGTAAAAATATTCTTGAAGCTTATAAAGATGGTTTCAAACACGCACTTTCCGCGATTATCGACGGTCATGCCACGACAATTTTGACCGCTTTGGTATTGTATATTTTCGGGACCGGACCGATCAAAGGATTTGCGGTAACGCTCATCATCGGTATCTTAATGACGTTCTTTACGTCGGTATTATTATCAAGAGTAATGATCTTCGCACGATTGAATAAAGGAAAAAGCCTTTCAGTCTGGACTCCTTTAACCAAAAATCTTTTCAGAAATGTTTGGATCGATTTTATTGGAAAAAGAAAATATGCGTACATGATCTCTGGATTTCTAACCGTTGCCAGTATTGCTTCCATTGCGATTAATGGCTTTCAGTACGGCATCGATTTCACGGGCGGTCGTAATTACGTGGTGAAATTCGATAAGCCTGTAGACGCGACGGCGGTGGAGCGGGATTTAGCAAAACTCTTCCAGACGGCGGATGGTAAAAACTCCGCGGTAGAAGCAAAAACTTTCGGAAACAACAATCAACTCAAAATCGCAACCGATTATTTAATTGATGACGAATCCTTAAAAGCAGATCAAACCATCGAACAGAAATTATACGATGGTTTAAAAGCCAATTTACCCGCCAATCTTTCCTTAAAAGACTTTAAATCTGCGGATAAATCGCATGCCGGAATCGTTTCTTCCACCAAAGTAGGCCCCACCGTGGCCGATGATATTAAAACCGGTGGAATGTATGCAGTAATTGCAGCTTTAGGGGGCATCTTCCTTTACATTTTAATGCGATTCAGTAGATGGCAGTTCTCCTTAGGAGCTGTAGCAGGTCTTGCACACGATGCGATTATTATTTTGGGAGCCTACTCACTGCTTCATAAATACATGCCGTTCAGTATGGAAATCAACCAGGATTTCATCGCCGCCGTGCTAACCGTGCTGGGATATTCCATCAATGATACCGTAATTGTATTCGACAGAATCCGGGAATATCTGCGAGAGAAAAAATCCGTTACGTTGGCCGGATTGTTTGATGATTCCATTTCCAGCACTTTGGGTAGAACCTTTAATACGTCATTTACCACGATTTTGGTTATTTTGGCCATCTTTATTTTCGGTGGCGATAACCTGCGCGGCTTTATGTTCGCCTTACTTTTGGGTATCGCCTTTGGAACGTATTCCTCCATTTTTATCTCTTCGGCCATCGCTTACGACTTCCTGAAAGGCAAAGGCAAAGAAGAAACGCCTCATGGTAAAACTTCAGTGGATGTAGAAGTTATTGACAAACGAACGAAGAAATAATTTTCTTTACATTAATACAAGATAGTCCTTCGAAAGAGGGACTATTTTTTTTGCGGATATTTTTTATTTTGGGCGAACATTTCCGCCCTCCACTCCCGCTTTTTTCTTCCACTTCGTTCCAAAAAAAGAGCTCCGTTCAGGTCGGGTCGCAGGTTGCGTTTCCCAGGAAACTGGTGTTTATACTTTAAAAAATAGGATGTTTTTAAGAAGCGAAAATCCTTGTGCAAACCTGGCCCTTTTTAATCTTGATCATATAGCCCATTGGCGTCAAAACCGAAAGAAAGGCAAAAACGGCGTGAAAATATGTACGTAATAGATTATTTAGACATCAAATCGACAAAATTAAAATAAGAAAGCTTCGGTCTTTAATTTGCCGACTTTTACCGGAAATATTAAAAAAAAATATCAAAAAAACTATCTTTACACCCGCAATGAAAAAAAATCGAAAATCCGCCGCCATAGGATTCATCTTTGTCACGCTGCTCATCGATATTACGGGGTGGGGAATTGTGATACCCGTAATTCCGAAACTCATTCAGGAGCTCATCGGTACTGCGGATTTGAGTGTTGCTTCGCAGTACGGCGGTTGGCTGAGTTTTGCGTATGCCGGAATGCAGTTTATTTTCGCTTCCGTTTTAGGCGGTTTAAGCGATAAATATGGCCGACGGCCGATTATCCTTTTCTCGCTCCTCGGATTTTCCCTGAACTTCTTTATTCAGGCCATCGCGCCCACAATTTTCTGGCTTTTTGTCGGCCGGATTTTTTCCGGCGTTACAGGCGCCAGTATTACCACCGCAAGCGCTTACATCGCCGATATTTCTACCGATGAAGACCGGGCAAAAAATTTCGGAATGATTGGCGCCGCCTTCGGCGTCGGCTTTATTGTTGGTCCAGTAATCGGCGGTCTGCTCGGGCAGTATGGGGCGCGCGTGCCTTTTTACGCAGCTTCAGGTTTATGTCTCGTTAATTTTCTTTACGGCTGGTTTATTCTGCCCGAAAGTTTGGATAAAGAAAACCGCCGAAGTTTCAACTGGAAGCGCGCAAATCCAGTTGGCTCTCTGTTGCAGCTGAAAAAATATCCTCAGATTTTGGGCTTAATTGCCGCTTTAATTTTCGTTTACATCGCGGGACACGCCGTTCAGACAAACTGGACATTCTTTACGATGTACAAATTCAGCTGGTCCGAAAAACTTGTCGGGATTTCCCTCGGCGTTTCCGGCTTTATGGCCGCTTTGGTTCAGGGGTATTTAATCCGTTTCATCCAACCCAGACTCGGCAACGAAAAAAGCATTTTCTACGGTCTGATCCTCTATGCTGTTGGAATGATTCTGTTCGCTTTTGCGTCCGAAAGCTGGATGATGTTTGCCTTCCTGATTCCCTACGGCTTGGGCGGAATTGCTGGTCCGGCTTTGCAGTCGGTGATTTCTTCGCAGGTTCCGAAAAATGAGCAGGGCGAACTGCAGGGAGCATTGGCAAGTTTGGTGAGCTTGACCGCGATTGTGGGACCGCCTTTAATGACGAATACTTTTTATTATTTTACGCACGATTCTGCGCCTTTCAAGTTTCCGGGTGCGCCATTTTTTCTAGGATTTTTACTGATGGCGGTAAGCGTTGTAATTGTGTTTTTCGTTTTCAATAAAAAGAAACAGCACTAACGAAGTAATTTTATGACGAAATTAACTTTAATAAATAAAAATCAGTATCATAAACTTTTGTAATTTTACCCCATGGAATTAAGTATAGGAGAAATGCTTTTAGTTGCCGTAGCAATCGTGGTATTGTTCGGACCCGATAAATTGCCTCAGATCGCGCGGGATTTAGGTCAGGGTGTTCGAAAGATGCGTGGTGCGATGGAAGATGTGAAATCTGAAATTTTAAAGGAAACCGACAATCCTGTTTCTGAAATTAAAAAAGAAATTGAGCGGGTGAAGCAGGCAGCACAGGATTTTAATCCGATGAGCGATCTGGAGAAGAAAGCCATTGCCGAAAGAGAGATCCCGAAAGTTAATCTCGCAGAAAACGATCAACACGAAGGACCTGTAAGCCGTTAGCATGCACGAAATTATTCAGGAGGACCAGCAGGTTTTTTTATTTCTAAATAATTTAGGGAGTCAGCCTTTCGACCAATTTTGGATCCTCATTTCGGAAACCTGGATCTGGGTTCCCTTATACATCATTTTTCTTTATTTGCTTTACAAAAACTTTAAGCTGAAAAGTTTGGTTTTTATTTTAATATTTATCGCTTTAGGCGTTACCGTTTCGGATCAGCTTGCCGGAATTTTCAAAACCGGAATTGCCCGATTCAGACCTTGTCATGATCCCGCTCTCGATAATCTTATGCGCGAAGTAAAATGTGGCGGCCAGTTCGGATTCTACTCCAGCCATGCGTCCAATACTTTTTTTATCAGTACGTTTATGAGCATGCTTGTTGGCAGGAAGTATCGGTTTTTGCCTTATTTTCTTTTTGTCTGGGCTATTATTGTTTCCTACAGCCGAATTTATCTGGGTGTCCATTTTCCGTTGGACGTTTTGATGGGTGCTGTAATGGGATTCTTGATCGGCGGACTTTTCGCGACGATTTCGTGGCGCGTTATCAAGAAACAAAATCATAATATTTCTTCAGAAGTATAGTTGCTGCATCTTTACTTAGGAAACCGGTCGACGCTCGCTTCGCTCGCGCCTCCCCGCCCTTTCCATCTCTGCGTCACTTTCCGAAAACTTCGCCACACCAATATTCCTGCATCCGTGCAAAAATATTATCTTTGCTTTTATGACACCAGACACCGACAAACGCCTTTTTCTCATCGATGCTTATGCTATGATTTTCCGCGGATATTACGCGCTTATCCGCAGTCCGCGTATTACCAGCACAGGAATCGATACTTCTGCAATTTTTGGATTTACCAACTCCTTAATTGAACTCATACGCAGAGAAAGACCCTCGCATCTGGCCGTTGTTTTTGATGTTGGCCAGGCCAGCGTCCGTACCGACGATTTCGCGGCCTACAAAGCCAACAGAAGCGAAACGCCTGAAGCCATCAAAAATGCGATCCCCTATATTCACCGGATTTTAAAAGCCATGCATGTGCCGATTTTGGGACTGGAAGGTTATGAAGCCGACGATGTTATCGGGACCATTGCCTGCAAAGCCGAAAAGGAAAACTATATTACGTATATGGTGACCCCCGACAAAGATTTTGCGCAGCTCGTAACCGACAAAATAAAAATTTACAAACCGGGCCTCAAAGGTGCCGAATTCGAAATTTTAGGCGTTGAAGAAGTCAAGGCGAAATACGAAATCGAAGATCCCAAGCAGGTTATTGATTTCCTGGCGATGATGGGCGATGCCGTGGATAACATTCCCGGCCTGGAAGGTGTTGGCGAGAAAACCGCAAAGAAGTTTTTAAAAGAATACGGCAGCATCGAAAATCTTTTGGCGAATACTGCAGATCTGAAAGGAAAACTGAAAGAAAAAGTGGAAAATTCTGCGGAGCGTGGAATTCTGTCCAAAAAACTCGCCACCATTATCTGCGATGCTCCCATCGAATTTCATCAGGAACAATACGATCTGGAAGAGCCCGATTTTGCGAAAGTAAAAGAAGTTTTCGACGAAATTGAATTCCGCCGCCTTTACGAAAATCTCTATCGTGCTTTTGCTCCCGCCACTCCGACTTCCGTTACCGTGACCAAAATTACATCAGAGATAAAAATTCAGGCGAACAACGGGAACGAGTCTCTGCAGTTGGATTTATTCGCCAACTTCGAAGACCTGGAGCAAACAACTACAACCAAAGAAACGGTTTCCGACAGCGATCATCTTTACCAGTACATCGATTCGCCAAAAGCGCAGCAAGTTTTGGTGCACAACCTTCTGCAGCAGAAAGCCGTCGCGTTCGACACCGAAATTACCTCTTTGGACGAAATGGAAGCCGATCTGGTGGGCATGAGTTTCTGCTATAAAAAAGGCCTCGCGTATTATATTCCCTTCTCTGCGAACCGCGAAGAAGCTCTTGAAACCCTGGAGGTTTTCCGTCTCTTTTTCGAGAAAAAAGAGATTGTGAAGATCGCGCACAACCTGAAAACCGACTATAAAATTTTAAAGCAATACGGCATCGACGTCGAAGGCGCCATTTTCGACACCATGATCGCGCATTATCTGCTGAACCCCGATGGCCGCCACGTGATGGAATATCTGTCCGAAATGTATCTCGGCTACAAACCCGTGGCGATCGAAACGCTCATCGGTAAAAAAGGAAAAAATCAAACGACTTTTCAGGCGCTGTCCGTGGAAGAACAAACGAAATATGCGGCAGAAGATGCCGATATTACATGGCGCCTGTACGAAGTTTTCGCGCCACAATTAAAAATAGAAAATCTCGAAGACCTTTTTTATACGGTTGAAATGCCTTTAATGAAAGTTTTGGCCAAGATGGAACTCGAAGGAATTTCTCTCGACAAAAAATGGCTGGAGCAGGAAAGTAAAGATCTAGAGAACGATCTGCGCAATCTGGAGAAAACCATTTTCGAAATGTCCGGCGAAGAATTTAATATGAATTCTCCGAAGCAGCTCGGCGAAGTTTTATTTGAAAAAATGCAGCTCGATCCGAAAGCCAAGAAAACAAAATCAGGTCAGTACGCGACTTCCGAAGATATTTTGCAGAAGCTTTCTTCCAAGCACGAAATCATCAAGCATATTTTAGAATACCGAACCTATCAAAAGCTAAAATCCACCTACGTGGATGCTTTGCCTCTGCAGATCGATAAAGACGATCACCGTGTGCACACCAATTTCTCCCAAACCACCGCCGCAACCGGACGTTTGGCAAGTGTGAATCCGAACCTGCAGAACATTCCCATCCGAACCTTGCGCGGACAACAGATTCGTGGCGCTTTTGTGGCAAATCCCGGCAACAAACTGATCGCGGCGGATTATTCTCAGATCGAACTGCGCCTTATCGCCGCCATTTCGGAGGAAGAAAACATGATTAAAGCATTTCAGGATGGTGAAGATATTCACGCTTCCACGGCGTCAAAATTATTTGATGTTCCGCTGGAAGAAGTCACCAAAACCCAGCGCTCGCAGGCGAAAACCGTGAATTTTGGAATTTTGTACGGACAGGGCGCCTTTGGTTTAGCCGAGCAGACCGGACTTTCGCGGACCGAAGCCAAGGAGATGATTGCGAACTATTTCGAAACCTATCCGAAGTTGAAAAAATATATGGCAGAACAGGTGACCAAAGCGCAGGAAATGGGATATGTTGAAACCATTTTAAACCGAAAAAGACATTTAAAGGATATCAATTCCGCCAATTTTGTGGTGAAGGCTCATGCCGAAAGAAACGCTGTGAACGCGCCCATTCAGGGGAGTGCCGCCGATGTAATTAAACTCGCCATGATTAAAATCGATGAGCAGCTCACCGAAAAAAATCTGAAAACGAAAATGCTTCTGCAAGTTCATGATGAGCTTGTTTTTGAAGCGCCCGAAGAAGAACTGGAGACCGTGACCGCCCTCATTAAAAAAGAAATGGAAACCGCTTATGAAACCACGGTTCCTCTTTTAGTCGAGGTTGGAGTAGGAGATAACTGGCTGGAAGCGCATTAATTATAAACATTGATGGCGCAAAAATTTCATTTTACGAACCGTTGACCAGAGTAGCGGCAAATGCGAGAAAATATCTTTAAAAACATTTAAAATCTAAAAATCATGAAAGCAGTAGTATTTTATGAACACGCAGATGCACCGATGGAAAGATTTATGGAAGTTTTTCCGAAACATCAGGTTGTTGAAGATGAATTTATTAAGTCCGGACGAGTGCTCGGAACCGGCGCATTTTCTGTCCCGGGCGAAGGCGCCATGGCGATTTTTGTCGACAAACCGGCTGCCGAAGATTTTGTAAAGCGCGATCCCTTTGTTTTGGAAGGTCTCATCGCGAAAGTAACCATCAGAGAATGGGATGACGAACTCATGTAAACGATGAAGTTTGTCATAATTATTCCCACGCACAACGAAGAAAAGAATATTCTTTTTACTTTGAAATCTTTGCAAAGCCAGATTTTTCAGAATTTTTTCTGTGTGATTGTGAATGACGGTTCTACCGATGAAACCCAAAATGTTGTAGAGAATTTTATCCAAAACGATTCGAAATTTAAACTTCAAAATTTGGAAACATCCGCGCACGAACCTGGCGCGAAGGTCGTGCGGACATTTAATAAAGGTTTGGAATCTGTTGACCTAATGGAATTTGACATCATCTGTAAATTCGATGCCGACATTATATTTCCGCCGGATTATTTACTGAAAATCAACGACGTTTACGAAAATGAACCAAAAGCCGGAATGGTTTCGGGACTTGTAAAAGTGAAGAAATCCATCTTTGAAAAAGCCTTGGCCTTCGATTTCAAAGATGAAAAACAGCAGTGGAAATTCGAAAATCTCTCCTCCAAAAATCATGTGCGCGGACCTATAAAATCTTATCGCAAAGAATGTTTTGAGGCGATGAATGGTTTGCGGCCCGTTTTGGGCTGGGATAATATCGATGTCATGCTCGCGAAAAAAAACGGTTGGGAAACTTTTACCATCAAGGATTTATGGGTGAAACATTTGCGGCCCACCGCTTTTCAGTATAAAAATCAAAAGGCTGAAAAGCTGGGAGAATATTTTTATAATATTGGTTTAAACTTTCCTTTAGCAATAATTTCCTCTGCAAAATCATCGGTGAAAAATAAGTCTTTTTACGAATTTTTCACGACGATGAGATCATTTTTAAAACAAAACGGTGAACGGAAAATATCAAAAGAGGAGATTAAATTTATCCGAAAACTACGATGGAATCAAATGTTCAGTCGAAAATAAAATATTTTATGAAAAAATTAATTATCATTTTGGCGTTTTTAATTGGTGGCTTTTCATCCGCACAAAAATCCGCCGATCTCATCATTACCAACGCAAAAATCTACACTGTCAATCAAAATTTTGATACGGCGGAAGCGATGGCGGTCTCGAACGGAAAAATTTTGGCGGTGGGGAAATCTGCGGATGTTCTTAAAAATTACAAAGCTAAAAATGTTCAGAACCTTCAGGGAAAATCTGTTTTTCCGGGTTTGATCGATGCGCATTGCCATTTCACAGGTTTCGCTACCGACAAATGGAAATGCGAACTCTGGGGCACTAAATCCTGGGAGGAGATCGTTGCCAGAATTTCCGAATACGCGAAAACGGCGCCGAAAGAATGGTTGTATGGCAGAAGTTGGGACCAAAACGATTGGGCGGTGAAAGAATTTCCAAACAAAGAAAAACTCGATGCGCTCTTTCCAAACCGGCCGGTTTATTTAAAAAGAATTGACGGCCATGCCGCAGTGGCGAATCAGAAAGCTTTGGATATCGCCGGGATTACAAAAGACACAAAAATTCTGGGTGGCGAAATAGAAGTGAAAGACGGCAAACTGACCGGAATTTTGGTTGATAATGCCATGACTTTGGTCGAAAAACACATCCCCGAAATCGATGACGCGATGACCATCAACTATTTTGCTGAGCTTCAAAAAGAATGTTTTTCCTACGGTTTAACGTCGCTTCACGATTGCGGAATTACGGAAAGAACCTTAGAACTTTTAGAAAAAGCGCAGGCACAAACTGTCTTGAAAATGAAGATGTTCGTCCTCATGAAGATAATCCGGCGTACTACGATCGTTTTATTAAAAAAGGCAGATATACCGATCAAAATATCACGGTTGGTGGCTTTAAAGTCTATTCCGACGGCGCACTGGGTTCGCGTGGTGCCTGTTTGCTCCACGATTATTCCGACAAAAAAGACTGGAAAGGATTCCTGCTCAGCGACCGCAAACATTTTGAAAATTTGGCCAAAAGAATAAAAAACAGTAATCTACAAATGGCAACGCACGCGATCGGCGACTCTGCGAACCGAACCATTCTGCAGATTTATGGCCAAGTTTTGGGCGCAAAAAACGACAGAAGATGGCGGATCGAGCACGCCCAGATCCTCGATAAAAAAGATTTCGATCTGTTCGGAAAATATTCGGTTATCCCGTCCGTGCAGCCCACTCACGCCACGTCCGACATGTATTGGGCGGAAGACCGGCTCGGAAAAGAGCGTTTACAATATTCTTACGCTTATGAAGATCTGTTGAAGCAAAATGGCTGGCTTCCTTTAGGAACCGATTTTCCGGTGGAGGAAATTAATCCCGTCAAAACTTTTTTCGCGGCGGTTGCCAGAAAAGATGCCAAAAATTTCCCGGCAAATGGTTTTCAGAAGGAAAATGCCTTACCACGTGAACAGGCGATGCGCGGCATGACGATTTGGGCGGCAAAAGCAGCTTTTCAGGAAAATGAAATCGGCAGTCTCGAAACGGGTAAATCTGCAGATTTTATTATTGTGAATCAGGATTTGATGACGGTTCCCGAAGAGCAGATTTTAGAAACAAAAGTTCTGGAAACCTATTCGAACGGGAAGAAAGTTTTTTAACGGACGTTAAAATTACTTCTGTTTATTTTTTTCAAGCTCCAGCAAATTTCTTTTTTCGAAGAGCACCATATATTCTTTCATCAGGGCGAAAACCGCTGTTGTTGAACGGTATTTTTTGAAGAGGTATTTGCTGATGCCGAAAACATTAATTAATCCGGAAGTCATGCTTTCGGATTTTGATTTGTTGGGGTCTAAAAAAATGGTGAGCAACTTAATTTTTGCCAGTTTCAGGGCTTTTTCTGCAGTCATTTTCTGAACGCGGTCGTGCAAAACCTTGGTTTCTTTTACGATAAGAATTTTGAAACCGTGAAACTTTGCGCGTTCACAATAATTCCGGTCTTCGCCGTAATGCGGAAAGAACGAGTTAAAAAGTCCAACTTTTGCGAGGCAGTCTTTTGTTAAAAGCCACGCCGCGGCATTACAAAAAGTGGTTTCGTAGAACTGTGCTTTCTCTTCAGAAAGTTCGAGATATTGGCTGAAATTAGCATCAATTTCTTGTCCTTCCCCGTCGTATTGAATTGGTGCTACTATTCCGGCCTCCGAATGTATTTGCGCAAAATCCACGAGTTTCGTTAAAACATCTTCTTTCAGGTAAATGTCCTGATTGATCAGAAAAAAATAATCGTAACCGCTGTTTCGAAGCTTTTCCAAAATTAAATTGTTGGAATATCCAAAACCTGCATTAAAATCCAGCACTTCCAGATTGACCGGATAATTCTTCAGGATCGAAAGCGTAGCGTCCGTGGAAGCGTTATCGACCACATAAAGGTCGGATGGATACGAAGACTTTAAAACCGACGTTAAACACCGGCCGATCCATTTTTCGCCATTGTAGGTCACGATGATTGTGGCAATTTTTTTCATATCGGGTACAAAAATAGATTAATTTTGGTCCTCAAAAAAAATTTAAAGGATGGTTTGCAGAATCTGTGCGTCAGACGAAATTAATAACACATTTTTTGTGACCGATAAGATGTTTGCGGGCACGGAAAAGTTCCAGTATTTCGAATGCGGAAAATGCGGGACACTGCAAATTGCAGATATTCCAGATGATATCTCTGCCTTTTATCCGAAAAATTATTACAGTTTAAAATCGGATCAAAAAAAAATAGCCGAGCAACTCATTCAAAAAGGTCGGGATTATATTTTCTATTATCATTTCCCCAAATTTCTGATGCAAAAACTTTCCGTTAAAATTCCAAATTTGGCGTTGGAAGCCTTTTTAAAGATACGTCCACTGAAATCTGCGAAGGTTTTGGACGTGGGTTGTGGCGAAGGAAAATTTTTAAAAAGCATTTTCGGTCTGGGATTTAAAGAAGTAACCGGCATTGAACCCTTTGCGCTGGAAACCCAGGAAAAGCCTTTTCCAATCTTCAGAAAAAAATTGTCGGAAATCGAGGGAAAATTTGATGTGATTACTTTCAATCACGTTTTCGAACATGTGGAAGATCCGCACGAAACATTGCAGCAGTGTTATGCCCGATTAAATAACAGCGGTAAAATCATCATCAGAGTTCCGGTGAAAGATTCTGCAGCCTACGACGCGTATGGCGAAAATTGGGTTCAATGGGATGCGCCGCGCCATTTTCACCTTTTAACAAAAAAAGCTTTTCAAATTTTGGCGAAAGAAAACGGTTTTGAAATTGAATCCTATTATAACGACAGCAATAAATTCCAGTTTACAGGCAGCGAAAAGTATAAAAGAGGACTGCGTTATGAAACGTCCAATTCAATTTTCTCCACGGAAGAAATCCGTGATTTTAATAGGAAAGCCCAAAATCTCAACAAAAAAGGGAAGGGTGATCAGGTGGTGGTGATCCTGAAAAAACTTTAAATTCGGTACTGTTTCTAAAACTTAAAAAGACTTCGAAAGAAATTCCTGTTCAGGTACTTACCGACCGGAAAAATTTTCATGAAATAATTAGTCCCGAAAATAACAAGCATCACAAAAGCCGGCTTGTAAACCAAATTTAGAAAATTGCTCTGCGTTTCCGGCAGCATAATGGCTAAAGTGATGGCCAGGGTGCAGATGATAAAAACGTACATCATCTCAATCGTTAAAGGAAAAACTTTAAATTTTACATAATTAAAATAAATTTTGATCATGTTGAATAAAGTGAGAGAAATCGCTGTGGCCATGGCAATTCCAATAATGCCGAGATCGGTTTTTGTCAAGAAAAGATAATTTAAAACAATAGTAGTGATGGCCAGAAAGAGCATAATTACGATATTGAAACGGTAATATTTGGAGAGGGAAATAATGTGACCGTTGAATCCTGTGGCCAAATCGAAAAGCATGGCAAATCCCAAAATCCAAATGACCGGCTCTGCCTGTCGCAACTGATCGCCATTTTTAATAAAGTTGGTGAGGTACGGAAATCCGACCAAGATACACGCAAACAGCACCGCTCCGAGAAAAAATAAAGTCAGGGAGGTTTTTTTGTGAAAACGGTCCAGTTCTTCAAACTCGCCTTCCAAAATTGTTTTGTTGATGATGGGCGCAGAAATATTATGCAGGCCCATTTGCGGGATCAGAATAAAGGAAAGTATCGATAAAATAATGCTGTAAACACCATTCTCCTCAAAATTCAAAAATTCGCCGATCATAAAGTTATCGACGCGAAAAGCAATATAGTTTCCAATGTTTCCGAGAAAGCCGTAGAAACTGTAGTTTAGAATATCTTTCCAGAGGTGATCTTTTTTAATATAATCCGTGCTGAAATCCGGCTTTATTTTTTCCAGAGAATTCGCGTAAAAAACATATCCGAGGAAAGAGAGAACAAAAACCCCAAGGAAAAATCCGTAGGATCCTTTTTCGGTAACGCCTAAAAAGAAGAACAGACAAAAGGCGCCGATGTTTGCTATTTTTGGAAAGAGATTTTCGAAAATGTTTGGGACAACAATTCTTTTAAAATTCGAAATGTATTTGTTGAAAATCGCTGAAAGCGCCATCACCAAAATAAGCGGCAGAATAAGGCGTTTCATTTTCCACAGTTCCGAGGTTTGAAATTGGGGAAACAGGAGAAAAAAGAGGAAAAATAAAAGACCGAAAACCGCAAAGTTGATCAAAATTCCGACGAGGGAAAGCGACAGTAAATTTTGGTTTTTCCCTTCTTTTTGGGTTTGATGAAAAAACTTGATGTTCGAAAAGGAGAGTCCGAAAACTACGATGGGCAGAAGCATTTCCGCTGTCGGCATCACGTAGCGCAGCTTGCCGTAAAACTCCATATCGTAAGGGAAAATAAAAATCGCCGAAACCGTTCCGAGTAAAAAGCCGAAATAACCAATCAACGAATATTTAAAACCCTGCCGTGCAATAACGCTCATCTGCAGATTTTTAAGAAGCTAAGGATTGCGCTGTGAGTGAAGTTTTGCATCAATCTATTTTAAAGGATTACCGGTTTATATAATTTAAGGATGAAGATTTCCCCAAATTTTAAGAAAACAAAGATAGAAAAATATGTTAAATTAATGTTAAAACAATACTTCAGATTAAAACGTTCTCCCTATCAGTACGTAAAAAGTTACCTTTAACATTCAAAATTTACTATGAAAAAAATCCTCTTTTTCCTCGGAGTTTCTTTACTGACGTGTTGTACAACCTTGAAAAATTCCAAAACGCAGGCTTTTAACTGGGAAGGTGCAAACGTCTATTTTTTGCTGACGGACCGATTTAACAATGGCGATAAGTCCAACGACGTTAATTTTGGACGAACCGAGAAAGCCGCAGTTTTGCGCGGTTTCGAAGGTGGCGATTTGCGCGGTATTATTCAGAAAATTGATGATAATTATTTTTCTGACCTTGGGATTAACGCCATCTGGATGACGCCGATTGTGGAACAGATTCACGGCGCCACGGACGAAGGAACAGGAAAAACGTACGGCTTTCACGGTTATTGGGCAAAAGACTGGACGGCCCTCGATCCGAACTTCGGTACAAAAGCAGATTTGAAAGAACTCGTCGATAAAGCTCATGCGAAAGGAATTCGCATCGTTTTAGATGCCGTTATCAATCACACCGGACCCGTGACAAGTGCTGATCCGGTTTATCCCAACACGTGGGTGCGAACGTCGCCGCAGTGCCAATACAGAAACTACGAAAATACGACGGCGTGTACGTTGGTCGCCAATCTTCCGGACGTTTTAACGGAATCTGACGTGCCGGCGGAACTCCCGCAAATGTTGGTCGACAAATGGAAAAAGGAGGGAAGGCTGGAGGCTGAAATGACCTCGCTGAACGAATTTTTTGCGCGAACCGGTTATCCGAAAGCCCCAAAATATTACATTATGAAATGGCTCGCCGATTACGTTCAGGAGTTTGGGATTGATGGCTATCGCGTCGATACCGTGAAGCACACGAATGAAGACGTCTGGAAAGATTTTCAGCAGGTTTGTCAGCAATCGTTTGAAATTTATAAACGAAACAATGCCGATAAAGTACTGGACAATAATTTGTTTTTCCTTGTAGGTGAAGTTTATGGATACGGAATTTCTCAAAAACAGGTCTACGATTTCGGCGATAAAAAGGTGAATTATTACCAGAACGGTTTTAAATCTTTAATTAATTTTGATTTTAAAGGTGATGCGAACAAACCGTATGAAGAATTATTTTCGAATTATTCAAAACTGCTGCATTCAGATTTAAATGGCAAAACAGTGATGAATTATCTGACGTCGCACGACGACGGTTCACCTTTCGATAAAGACCGAAAAAGAACCTACGAAGCGGCCACGAAATTGCTGCTTGCGCCCGGAATTTCCCAGGTTTATTACGGCGACGAAACTGCAAGATCATTACAGATTCCCGGCACCAATGGCGACGCGACCTTACGTTCCAACATGAACTGGAGCGATTTACAGGATAATGCAGGTACGAAAAAACTGTTGGAGCATTATCAAAAGCTCGGGAAATTTCGCGCAGACCATCCCGCCGTGGGCGCAGGTGTTCATCAGTATTTAGGAAGCGTTCCTGATTATTGGTTTTCCAGGATTTATGTCCGAGATGGCTTTTCCGATAAAGTTGTTATTGGATTAGATTTGCCGGCGGGAGAAAAAATTACAGATATTCTTAAGGTGTTCGCGGCAGGGACCAAATTACGGGACGCTTATTCAGGAAAGACGACCATTGTTACGAAAGATCTTTTGGCGATTGTTAATACGCCTTATTCCATCGTACTATTTGAAGAAATTCGGTAGGTAATTTATTTTGACAATGAAATCGTGACTACTTTAAATAAATGGTTGTTCCAGAAAATCGTTCAGCGGCTTCATGCTTTTGTAAATTTCCCCAAAGTTTTCGGCAGCATTTTTCGCCATCAAAGCCGCATCTGAGACGGGATGAACGACGATAAAATTTTTAAGTTTAAGGAATTCGGCCATCGGATCTTCTTTCTCAAAATCATTCGGCACGCGTTTCAGTTTGCTTTCCACACTCAGCCCGCGGAAATTGTTTCGGAACTCTTTCTGTTCTAAAATTTTTCGGAATTCTTCATTGTTCGTGGAAATTTCTCGTCTTATTTCCTTTAAAACCGGAGGCTCGGGGTGATAGACACCGCCAGCCAAAAACGATTTTCCGGGTTCGATGTGCAGATAATACCCGGAAATTTTGTTTCCTTTTCCCATGCCCAAACTTGCGCCGAAATTGGTTTTATAGGGAATTTTATCTTTGGCGAAGCGCGTGTCGCTGTAAATACGGAAGAGTGCTTTTTTTGGATCGATCTTTAAAATTTCTTCGTCAAATCCGGCAATATCCTCAATTAGTTTTTCCAAAAACGCAAGAACATCTTGCTGCGCTTCGATGTAAATATTTTTATTTTCGTTGAACCACTCGCGGTTGTTATTTTTTGCGACATTTTTCAAAAACTGCAAAGTAGAGGAGTCGATTGCGCCTTTCATATTGATAATTTATAGACAAATTTAAAGAAAAATTAAAACTAATTTCCGGAGCACGGTGGGGAAAATTCAGCTTTAACAAAAATTTACTAAAATGCCAGTTTTATTATCGAAAATAAAAAACGTATCTTTGCACCCAATTTATAGACGATCTTTTACATGAATTTATTTACGGAGACCAATTTAAGTCCTGCAATCTTGAAGGCAATTGGCGAAATGGGCTTTGAAAGCCCCACAGAAATCCAAAAACAGACTATTCCTTTTATCTCTACAGATATACGCGATCTCATCGCACTTGCGCAGACAGGAACAGGCAAAACAGCAGCGTTTTCGCTTCCGATTTTGGATATGATTGACGACGGGAGTCGCAAAATCCAATTTTTGGTGCTTTGTCCAACCAGAGAACTTTGTTTGCAGATTACCAAAGACATTAAAAATTATTCGAAATACATGCCCAACGTTAAAACTACAGCAGTTTACGGAGGAAGCAGTATTACCGACCAAATCCGCTCTCTACGAGACAAACCACAAATTGTGGTGGGAACTCCGGGACGCGTGATCGACCTTATTAACAGAAAAGCTTTAGATTTTTCTGAAATTCAGTGGCTCGTTTTAGACGAAGCTGATGAAATGTTATCGATGGGTTTTAAAGATGATTTGGAAACAATTCTTCGCGAAACACCGGATACGAAACACAACTATTTATTCTCGGCAACGATGAATAAAGAAGTGGAGCGGATCTCCAAAAATTATTTAACGAGTCCGCACCGTATTGTTGTAGGTTCATTAAATGAAGTAAAGAAAAACATCAAACACGAATTTTACGTGGTGGGTTACCGTTTCAAAAAAGAAGCGTTGAAAAGACTTATCGATGCAAATCCGAACCAGTATTCCATTCTTTTCTGCAGAACCCGTATGGAGACGCAGGAAGTTGCAGATTTCCTCATGCAGAACGGTTACGCCGCGGATGCACTTCACGGAGATCTTTCCCAGGCACAGCGTGATACGGTGATGAAGAAATTCCGACTGAAAAATATCGATATCCTTGTAGCAACAGATGTTGCGGCGAGAGGTCTGGATGTTGATTCGTTAACGCACGTTATCCATTATTCTTTGCCCGACGATCCTGAAGTTTTCGTTCACCGAAGCGGAAGAACAGGTCGTGCCGGAAAAGACGGAATTTCGATGTCTTTAATCAAGCCGGAAGAATCCAGAAAATTAAAGCAGATTAAACAGTCGACGAAAATCGATATTGTTGAGAAAAAAATTCCAACAGGAAAAGACATTATTACCGCGCAGGTTGGTGGTGTTTTCGAAAAACTGTTGACGGAACATGAAAATTTATTTGAGTTTGATGCTTCCTTAATCCCGGATCTTTCCGCTTTTTCGAAAGAAGAATTGGTTCACCAGATGTTGCAGCTGCAACTGCGGGATATGGCGCTTTATTATTTGGATAAAAATGATTTGGCCGACCAGAAATTTAACGCTGATGATAGAGGCGACGGCAGACGGGACCGAGACGGCAGAGGAAGAGACCGCGACAGAGGTGGCGACCGACGAGACGGCGGCTTTAGAAACTCCAGAGACGGTGGAAACAGAGAGTTCCGCGAAAGAAAGCCACGTAAAAACAATGGCGATATGGTAAGGTTTTTCTTTAATTTAGGAAAACGCGATAACCTGAAGAAAATGGATATGCTTGAGATCATCAACAAATCCACAGAAAAATCCCGAAAAAGACCGGATATCGGTGAAATCGAGATTTTAGAAAAATTCTCCTTTTTTGAAATTGAAAAATCTTTCAAAGATGAATTGCTGAGAGGGTTACAAACCCAGAAGTTTAAAGGCAAAGACATGAGAGCGGAAGAATCCAAATAATTCTGTACGCTTTTCGATAGAGAAACCGTTCCGCTATTTTTAGCGGAACGGTTTTTTTTTGGTGGAGAAGTATTTCGCAATGTGAATAAAACTTAATATTAAAACGAGAAAGCTACGAGTCTTTTTCGGAAATTTGCACCACTAATTAAAACGAATAAATAATGGGAATCGGAAATATTTTTAAAATGTTCCAGCCGAAAGACAAAGTATTTTTTGTCCTTTTTGAGAAAGTTGCGGAAGAGTTGGTTGCGATGTCGAAAGAGCTTCACGAAAGCCTGCTGGATTTTGATATTAACGACGAATCGATGTTGCAGAGCATGAGTGATTTCGAACACCGCCTGGATGACCACACGCACGAAATTTTTATTCAGTTGGGAGAGAACTTCATCACGCCGTTCGATCGCGAAGACATCAGCCATTTGGCGAGCGGTCTGGATGATATTGCAGATTTCATGTATGCTTCTGCGAAATACATCTACCTCTACAAAGCCCCTCTGGATCCGGCTTACACCGAATTTACACTGTTGATCTACAAATCCTGTATCGAAATTCAGCTGGCCTTAAGTAATCTGAACGATTTTAAAGATCCAAAAGCCGTGAAAGAATCCTGTATTAAAATCAATTCTTTTGAAAACATTGCCGATGATGTTTTGAGCCAGGCCATCGTGAAACTTTTTGAAAGCGACGACGCGATCAGCATCATCAAAGTAAAATCTGTTTTAGAATATCTGGAAACCGTGACGGACAAGGCAGAAGATGTTGCCAACACGATCGACAGTATTTTGATCAAGTACGCTTAATCTATTCCCTAATTTAGTATACAAAAAGAATGGATTTACCAGTTCTATTAATTATAATCATTGTTTTAGCTTTAGTATTCGACTACATCAATGGTTTTCACGATGCCGCAAACTCAATCGCGACCATTGTTTCCACAAAAGTATTAACGCCGTTTCAGGCCGTTCTTTGGGCTGCAGTCTGGAATTTTGCCGCCTTTTTTCTTGCCGCTTATGTTATTGGTGAATTTAAGATCGGTAATACCATTGCGAAATCCGTGAACGAAAATTTCATCAATCTCGAAGTTATTTTTTCGGGTCTCGTCGCGGCCATTTTCTGGAATTTACTCACCTGGTGGTTCGGAATTCCGTCATCCTCCTCGCATACCTTAATCGGTGGCTTTTTGGGTGCGGCTTTAATGTATGCGCTGGTTTCCGATTATGAAATTGTTGCGTTGGCAAATGTTGATTTGGTTTGGTACGATAAACTGATTCTGGCCCTCAAGCAAGTGGGCACACAGAACGTGGTCCGCTACGAAAAAGTAATTCCGATCTTCCTCTTCATCTTTCTTGCACCCGTTATCGGCGCCGTAATTTCAATCATTATTACGTTAATCATCGTCAATATCAGTAAAAGAACGAGTCCGCGAAAGGCTGATAAAGTCTTTAAAAAACTGCAGTTGGTATCGTCGGCTTTATTCAGTTTGGGACACGGAACAAATGACGCGCAGAAGGTGATGGGAATCATCGGTGCGGCCGTAATTTATCACCATGTTCAAACCCTGCACGATCCCGTTTATATCGCTTTGGATGGGACGCACCAGTTTAACTATTTCGTAGAACATTATTTTTGGGTGCCCTTTACGTCCTTCTTAATGATTGCTTTGGGAACGATGAGTGGCGGTTGGAAAATCGTAAAAACCATGGGAACGCGCATCACCAAAGTGACGCCATTAGAAGGTGTAGCTGCGGAAACATCTGGCGCTATTACGCTCTTCATCTCCGAGCATTTCGGGATTCCGGTTTCCACGACGCATACCATTACAGGTGCCATTATTGGTGTTGGCTTAACCAAAAGAATATCCGCCGTACGCTGGGGAATCACGGTAAGTTTATTGTGGGCCTGGATTTTAACCATTCCAATATCGGCGATGGTTGCGGGAGCGACTTATTTGATTGTTACGTGGTTGATGTAGGGAAGACGCAAGATATTTAAAAAACCACTTCCGAAGGGAGGTGGTTTTTTGCATATTAAGTTTTTTCCGCGTTGAGGTAGGAAACTCGAGAGATTTTTAAAAGCCCCTTTCTAGAATTCTGCGGTTTGAACGTTGTAATTGTAGCAGTTCTATAAAATATTTATTGTTTCAAACAATGTCCATATTATTGGTATTCAGTATTTGTAAAGGCTGTTGTAATTTGATGCAACATAAAATAATTCTCTATCTCGATTTTATAATAATTTCAACCCTAGTGAAATATACAATTTTTCTATAAAATAATTTCTCTATATTTTTCTATTACCTTCTCCCAGACCTGATTTTGTTCATATTTAGACCTCATTGTTTTTCTTGCTAAAGCTGCCATAATCTTTATTTCTTCAGGGTTCTCAATACAATATTTCATTTTTTCAAATAAAGCATTTTCATCTTTAGGAGGAATTAAGAAGCCGGTTCTGTTATTCTGAATAATTTCGTTACAACCGGTAATGTCGGACGAAATAGCGGGAATACTCATGGCGGCAGCTTCCATTAACACGATACCGAAACCTTCTCTATAGGAAGGAAAAACAAAAAGGTCCATTGCTTTTAAATAAGATCGTACATCATCTTGCACACCCGCTTCTAATATCATTTCGTTATTGGCAATAATTTCGAGTGTATCTTCTCGAAGTGGATCAAGTTCATTTTCAAAATTTCCAATCAAAAGTAGTCTAGTGTTTTTATGAAGGGCATTAATTTTATCGAAAGAGTGCACCATTTCATTAACACCTTTATCACCCACTAATCTGCCAACAAAACCAAAAACAAAGTCGTTTTCTGAAATATTGTACTCATTTCTTATATCTTTTAATTCTGGATTTTTAGGACTGAAATGCTTAAGATCTATTCCATTAATACTACCGTTCCAAATAATTTTAACTTTCTTATTCGAAATGGCATCTTTAATTAAAGTTCTTTTAACGCCTTTGCTGACTGCAATAATATCTGTAGCAAAATAACAACATATCCGTTCCATGGTCATCAAAAGTTTTCTTTTAAATCCTAACGTTCCTTGATATCGTAAGCCATGAACATAGTAAACTCTGGAAGGAACTCTGCAGAGCCACGCAGCGGTCATAGATAAAAAGCTGCCCTTCGGCGTGTTACCGTGCACCATATTGGGTTTTTCTTTCAAGAAATAAGCGATTAATTTCACGAGGCTAAGAATATCGTAAATAATCGAAATTTCTCTTTTCATTACGACTGGATGTTGATTCACTTTGTAGTCAGCCGCTGTTTGAAACAATAACTTTTCCGGCGATGAAATTAAAGTAACGTCAAACTCTCGCTTTAAAACGTCAATTTGGCCTTTAAAAAATATAAGGGAGGTAGGAACTGTTGTTACGATAAATAACTTTTTTTATGCATTTAGACCTTTTACTGGAGTTGATTGAATTTTCATAATCGCACTATTAAAACGATTCTTCTGTTCTTCGGTGAGGATGTTTTGGCTGCGATTTTTTTGAAGAATATCTAATTTTCCTAAACCATGCAGTATCTTTACAGTAAATGATTTTAAGTACGATCTTAGGATTACTATATTAATCATAGTTTCCCCATACTTCCTGATCATCATTCGTTCATTCTTGTAAGCCCGGAGCATTTTATGTATTGTAACATTGTTTTCTTCACGATAGATATAGAGAGGCTCTTCAATCGAAATGATTTTTAGATCATTTTTCTTTGAAGACCGGAACCACAAATCTACATCCTGAGCTATGCTCAGGGTTTCATCATAGCGATTTCTTTCATACCATGATTTTTTTGCGATAAGTGCTGCATGTGTGATCCCAATTTTTCTTTTAAGTATTTGATGGAAAGTTACAGAATTATAAGAGGAACCCCTAATACCAACGATTTCCAGATTGTTTAAGACAGAATATATACCGGAGGTCACAATATCTACATTATTGGCACTTATGATTTCTAAAAGTTTTTCAATTCTATCTGGTAGCATCAGATCATCTGCGTCCATTCGTAGGATATAATCATATTTGGCAATGTCGATGAATTGATTTAGCCGTCCCGCTAATTTTTTATTTTTCCCATCAGATATAACACGAACACGTGAATCTATAACCGACCTTGCAATTTCTAAGGAGCGATCCGTGGAGCCATCATCAATTAAGACCAGTTCCCAGTTCTGGTGAGTTTGGGCAAACACAGAACGGATTGCATCCGGTAAAAATTCTTCAGCATTGTAAAACGATATAGCGATCGAGACAAAAATCATAGTAAGCCGGGATTTGTAAGATAGGGTGTAAGATTAGCCATTTTCGATAAATAAACGGCGTAGAAAAGCAAACATATAACGACAAAAATGCGGACTGCGAGCCCTCCGGTTGCTAGACGTTTGTTTTTAAATACTAAAGGAAAAATAAACACATTGCCAAGCGCAAAATAATTGGTTAACCGAATGAAATTAACATCACTATTTGTCGCCACGACCACTAAGTAGATAATAGAAGTAAAAAGAGCATAATTTAAATAAATATCATAGAGTTTTATCTGCTTTTTATTAAAAAATTTTCTGGCATAAATTAAAAATAAAGTGATCAGAATATAGAAAGCAGCCAATTGGTAGCCACCCGTAGCACCGCGATCTTCATAAACAGCATACCGTTCTTCTACTGCAGAATCGAAGAGACTTAAAATCTTACTTAAAAAATAAAAGCTAACAACACCTACGACAGCGAACAGGACTGTTCTTTTATAAGTAAATGGCAAACGTAAAATAAAATAAAAAGGCAGCATGATTAAGACCGTGCGATGGAATAAAGATGCGATGGCAATTACTAAAAAGTACTTCCACATCTTTTTTTCAATCAGGTATATTAATGAAATAGCACTTATAGAAACCGCAATGCCCTGCCTGGCAGCATTAAAAAAAATCACATACGTTCCCAGAGCGATGTAAATAAAAACAGAGAGCAGGACGTTGTGAGAGAGTTTGGTTATTACATATAGATAGCAAATTACACAAACTGAGGCGATACAAAACAGTAGTGCCCAGTATTCTGTCGAAATTAAACTTGCTGCATACTCTAAATAAAGATATCCGATCTCTACATTCGTAGATATCTGGAAAACCTGATCCTTTTCAGCTTGGAAGGTATTGTACATTCCTACATAATTGTTAGTATCGGTACCTACGGAGGACACGCGTACCCCTGCGAAAACGATTAATAAAACGACAGAAACAATTACCGGCAAGCTCTGAAATTTGAGAAACCTATTATTTTTTGCCAAAGCCAGTACAATACTTATGATAAGTAGATTAATGAAATATGGAACCATTTATTCTTTTGAATTGCGTTTAAGAATCGTTTGAATCACTTCATTATGAGCTTCACAACGCATAATATTATGGCTGGAACGTAAGTATTTTTTAAGAAAAAATACCGAAATGAATTTATTATTGGTCCATCTGTTTAAATGGATGAAATAGCGGTTGAGCGCTAAGTATTGCGGCAGGTATAAACTTTCTTTTTTTCTGCAGAACTTTTGCCAGGATTCTCTTATAAATACTGAGTCATTTACTAATTTCGATCTTTCTTCAATTTTCTTTAAAAGTTTTTGATTTTCTTTTTCTGTTAGTAGTCTGATACCACCTTCTTTAATCGCTTGAACTCCTTTGTAGTTAATTTTAAAATCGTTCTCATTAAACTGCACATCTAAGAGCAAGCCCTGATTCCAGGAATCATTTCCTTCCCTATACCCAAAAAGAGTATTTCCCTGCCCGTAGACAATGGTTTTATCCTGATAACGCTCAATAGTTCCGATACAGTGGCTGTGTTGACACGTTACCAAATCGGCACCTTTATCAATAAACCGTCTGCACTTTTTTTGCAATAAGGGACTTGGATATTCGTAATATTCGATGCCACCATGATAAAGGATGATCAAGTGATCAACCCGTTTTTTTATTTCAGCGATCAGGTCCAAATCTTCGTAAGGATCGAAAAAATTCGCACCATATTCATTTTCAGAAGCGGTATTGAATTCCTGTTCTGCAAAGGTTAAAAAAGCGATCTTTTTTCCTTTGATCTCTTTAATAAACGGTTTTTTGGCCTCAATTAAATTGCGGGCAGCCCCAAAGGTATTGATCCCAATTTTAGCAACAGCCTTTAAAGTAGACTGCACGCCTTCCTCACCACAATCTTTAATGTGATTATTCGCCAGACTCAGCAGATCAAAGCCTGCCTTTTTAAAGATATTGACGAAAGCAGTATCGCCATATAAAATAGGACCGCTTTTTTTAATGGGTTTTGGATCATCGGTGAGGACAAACTCCAGATTGCCCACTAAAAAATCGGCATTCTCAAAAAAGGGTAGACAATCACCAAAAATCTGCTCGTGATCGCCAGATATAAAATGATGCTCTGTATCCTTAGTAGGACAAAGATCTCCTGAAATTACTATTGAAAATTGATTTTCTAAACCCATAATTTATTATCTATTGCAAAAATTACTTTGAATATAATTTCTGATAACGATCCTGCAAAATTACCACGTTTGATTTTGTATCAAAGCCGTTATTGATGATAATCTTAGAAATAAGATCCAAATCTTTATTAATTATTGACCGGTTTTTGATTTCTTCTGCCCAAACATCAGCCTGAAAATGATTGAAAAAGTGGACCAGATCAACTCCCATATCTACGCTTGTGGGAAAACCGGTATACAGATAACAGTCTAATCCTGCAGCCTGTGCTTCGACCGCAACCAGGCCAAATCCTTCCTTCAAGGCAGGTGCTACAAAAATATCACAACTTTTCAAAACCGCAGGAATATCAGAACGCAAACCTAGATAGATGATGTTCTCTGTGATCCCATATTCGGAGGCCTTTGCCCAAATTTCTTCTAAATAGGCTGGCTGGTCGGCGCGTCCCGCAAATACAAATCTGAAATCAATATTTTTCTTCTTTAATTCTGCTAAAATATCCAATATAAAAAGAACGTTTTTGTGGGCAACAATACGTCCGACATTCCCAATGACTATGGTATTATCATTTAAATGGTAAATTTGTCTTAGTTTCTCTACCGCCTTATCTTTAACATTTCTAAAAGAATCTACATCGATGGCATTGTTAATGACTGCAGAATTATTTTCATTCAAAAATTTATGGTAGAATAAACTCTTGTTGGCTTCTGGCGAACATCCCCAAAAACAATCCGCATATCGATTGATCAGAAACTTCTGCATGTGCAATTCGGTTTGACTTGCCATCCGTGATAAAATGCTTCCTCTGAATTTCAGATCTGCATGGGAATGTACGATCACTTTTTTCACACCCGCTTTTTTCGCGGCTAAAGCGATCATTCCAGATTTTGCATTCATATGAATATGTACAATATCCGGCAGACCTAATTCCTCTGTTACTTTTTTAAATGCGGCGAAGTAGTTCTTGATGCCCAGATCCCACTGCGCACCGATATGTTTAATCCTGCCTCCTTTTGCTAAAATTTCTTGATCAAAATCTCCAGTGGTATTCCCGTCTTTGATTTTATAATTAATTAAAAAATCGAACTGGAAGTGAGCAGATATATGCCGAAAAATATCCATCAGCATCACTTCAGCGCCTCCTCTGTTCATAGCACCTGTTACATGTAATACTTTAATTTTAGACATTGCTCTTAAATTTTCGTAGGGAGTGTTAAAAGTTCACCTAAAATCTGATCATATTCTGGCGGTGTAAAATCGGGTAAACCACTTTTTGGATAAAAAGTCATTTCTCCAAAAACGATCTTCTCTTCCACTTCGTAAAAATCCACTCTCACAAAAGGAAAATCATGTGCTAAATCTTCCGCAATTCTTACCATTTCACTTAGTTGAGCTGGTGGTTCAATATCGATATCCGGCCTTGGTTTTAAATCTTTTCCAAAGGGTAGAATCTGCCAATCTAAATCATAAAAATTTTGCGCATGGTTGGCCGTATCGCGACCTTTGTTAGCTTGTACAAAATGAACTTTGCCATTAAAACAGAACAGTTTATAATCCATGAGAAGTCCACTTTTATCCGTTAAGAATTTTTCTACCAGAATTCTGGCGGGCATATTTTTATAAGGCCATTCGCGACCCGGCCAAAAGATATTACTGTTCAGCCAAATATCGAAGGTTTTTTTCCACCAAAACCAGTTGATCTTGCTTTTATCGGTACAGATCAAGTTCCACCCGCTGCCATGCGTAGCTTTAATCACGAATTTTTGGGGTAAAGTTTGAAAGGGAATCGCGTCGACCTTGGTATAGACGCCAATAATTTCTGCTAAAATAGCAGAATAGCCTTTTTCTGTAAGATATTTTCTGACTTCATATTTATCGGCACACACCGTCGTTAGCTCATTGTGGTAGTTCAGTTTCAACCACTGCATTTTATCGCTGAAGGTTTTGGGCTGTTCCAGCTCAGGGAACTTTCCGGCGCACGAGTGAAACAACTTTTTAATCGCCTCAAGATCAGAAACATTTTTTAAATTTTCTATGCCTTTCTGCTGCTGGTTTTTGGACCAGAGGTAATATAAAAAAGCATTCCTGTTTTTTAAACCGACCAAATAATTTCTTAGACTCATGATTTTAATTTTCTGTAAATGAATCGGGACCAATTCCACATCTTCAACTGCAGCTTTCCTTTTACACTTCCCTGTAAAGCCGAAACAAAGTAGCGGGTCTGCGGTCGCAGATCATGATCTTCCTTCAGGTAAGCACAAAGTTCCGGTGTTATTCTTTCCTTGATTAACTGTAAAGCTTCTTCTTTCAACTCGGGCTTAATATTATCGTACATGCCTGCAAAGAAATTCAACCGCTGGTTCAGAAATACATTCCGGTATTGTTGGTATAAATGATGGTCTTTTAAATAACGCTCCACAATATCGGTAACATAAACCAAATGGAATAATTTACCATCCTTTTTAGCGGTGGTCGCATCGGGTTGCTGACGGTAAAAACTTAGTCGCTCCGGCAGCAAACTTATCTTATCGAGTTTTGTGATCAGATGCCAGTGAACAGGAATATCCTGCCGCGTAAAACCCGGTGGGAAATAAATATTGAGTTCGCGTACTTTTTCCGTGCGTAATAATTTGACCCAAGTGAAGGCAGGTCTTTGCAATAACTTTATTTTATTTGCCGGATCGATCGCATGTAATTCTGAAGTTTTTACTCGTAAAGCTTCAATCTCTTTATTTTGATAAAAAGTTACATAATCCCAAAGCACCATATCCGCTTTATCTTTCTCTGCCATAGCCACGGCTTTTTTGAATAAAGAAGCGTCATAAAGATCGTCACCATCCAGAAATGTTACATATTTTCCTTTTGCCTCGGCAAGACATTGATTACGGGCAACAGCAAGGCCTTTGTTTTTTGTTTTTAAGATGAGGCGAATCCGTTGATCTTTTTCTGCATATTCCTGTAAAATCGCCGCAGTACCGTCGGTAGAGGCGTCATCTAAACAGATGAGTTCAAAATCAGAGAACGTCTGATTCAGAATACTGTCGAGGCTCTCTCGAATGAACGGCGCTACGTTGTAGGTAGCGAGGGTGATGGACAGCAAGTATCCTTCATTTATTGTATTATTTATATTTATCATTGAAAGAGCATATTGAGAACAGACAAGTTCTTTATTGTCTTACGAGTTAGTTAATTTTCTTAGCCACGTTTTAGGTCGAAAACTTTGTAAAGTTCGCAAAGTATTAACAAATAAAAAATATGGTAGAAAGTGAAATAATTCTTTTACCCAGGGTTCTAAAGTTTTAGAGGGTTGGGTAAATTCAACATGTGCCCATGGTGTCTGTTTCTGAAATTTTCTATATAACTTTTTTAAAGGATGATAATTTCCTTTTACCCAGGGTCGGTCTGTAAGATACGGGGTCAAATGACAAAACACAGGATTATCTTTTGCTTCCTGAAGCAACTTGTCATTATAATAGTCCTTCAAATTATGGTAATCCAAAATCCGTTTGCGATTCAATACAAAAATTGGGGTCATCGCATTAAACTTAGGGTGAAGTACTTTTTTTTCAAGACATACTCCGTTGATCGTTCCCTGATCATGATAAGAAACTTTACCCTCATAATGATTAATGAAATTAATCATTTTTTCTTCCAAGTTTTTTTCCCGCCACTGCTTAAGGTTTATAACCAACATGCCTGCATTAAAATATGGATCGGCAGCACTTAAACCTACATTTAATTTTTTATCAATTGAAATAACGTCCAGAACACCTGCAATGTCATAACCTTCGATATCAATATTCCATAATTCTCTTAAGGATTGATTAATAAAACTGTCACAATCCAAATAAATCGCTTTTTCAACTGTCAATGGTAGTAATGTAGGTAAATAAAGGCGGTAATAAGTTGCTAAAGACCGCACTGAGGCTTTTACACTTTTTTCTAAAATAGAATGAATTATTTTGGTGTTTAAATAAGTAATTTTCGCATTATATTTATTTACAATCTCATCAATCAGCTTTTTATTTTGCACTGAGATATCCATATCCATCACGTAAAAAACGATCTGATCTTCATATCTGTTTTTTTCACTATTCCGATTACTTTCTAATATTGAAAAAATCGCAATGCCCAAAAACGGAGCATAATTATTATCTGCACTTAAAATTAAATTCATTAAATATGTTTTTATTTAGATGATCTTGGAAATATGATTGTAAACACTCTTTTCATTTTAAGTGAAATTCTATTCAATTTTTTCCTAATTACATCTTCTTTATTATAGCGTTTGTAAAAATATGAGTATTGCGTGGTATTATTCTTTACAAAATTCCACCAAACTGTTGACTGGTCCATATATTTTGAATCCCAGGGCTTTTTTGCTGTAAAATGATAAATAACTGGTTTTTCAGATAATTCATATTTAGAGAATAAATCCCATTGATCAGCCCCTTTTGCTCTTACCGCGTAGGTAGCGTTAAATTTTGGAGATAGAAATAAAATTTTATTTTTGCAACTCATATTTAATATATCCTGATCATGATATTCCCATTTATATTTCGCAAGCTCAAGCCATTTTTCCCATATCTTTGTTAATCTTATTTTTTCCAAATTTATTAATAATACGCCGGCATTGATATACGTATATTTAGCATTTGAAAAATGTTCTTTCCAATAGGGTATCTCAACCAAATGTTCCTCAAAAACTTGATGAATATAGAGATTCCTAACACCGCCAATAATGTATCCGTCTAAGTTTATGTTGTACAGTTCACTTAAGTCATCATTAATTAACACATCTACATCCAAATAAAGTATTTTATTTTCCTGAGGAAGTAAATCATGTAACATTAATCGATAATATGTGGACTCCGTTATCCCCCGATGTTGATGCGCATTCTGAAAAGTACTTTTTGCCTCAACAAAATTGATGGTTAGGTTTTTATTTGATAAACTTTGAATATGAGCTTTATTAGCATCTGTCAAATCTTTGTTAACAACACAATAAACAATATAGTGAGTTTGCTCTTTGGCATAATAGGATAATGAAGAAATGCTAATAAATGCCGGCAAGGCAAAATTATTATCAAAACAGAAAACGATTGGTATACTGCTGGGGTTTGTCATAAAAATCAATTAACCAATTTTACGTAATATGCGGAAGTATGTAAATAATTTTCGATCACTACTAATAATCTGTAATTTATAAAATAGCATATTCCTTGTGGGATTTAAAGCTTTATATTGATGAAAAAGAGATTTAAAGCTTTTAAAATCACCTATTTTTAAATAAATTATACAACAATTCAAATATTTATTAGCAATATGAAATTCAAAGTACTTTCGTAGATCTTCTGCAAAATCAAACATCATTAATTTCAAGAGCGAAGCCATTTTCAAATTAAAATCTATATTTTTTTTAAAATCCCCCAATATATTTTTTGTCCAAGAATAGCTAGTGTTTATTCTGTAAACGCTCATTGCATCACACATAAATAGCCCATAACTATCTTTTAGAGCATACATTTCTAAAAAGTAATCACCAACGGGAGCATTAACAATCCATTCCGGAAATTTTAAAAAAACTTCTCGCTTGAAAAAGTAAGAAGATGTGGGTGCAAATTGGCCTTGTGCTTCAAGGATATTTTTGGATAAAACTCGTAACATCATTGTAGACTTAATATAACTAGGAGTCGGATTAACACTGTTGTTTTCTTCTTTATAGCAAGGATGAAATATTATTGAGCATTCTTTATTCTCATTTAATAAATTTGCCTGCTTCTGTAATTTTAGGGGATCTATCCAGTAATCGTCACCTTCACACATTGCAATGTATTTTCCTTTAGCACGATTAAAATTATACTTCTGATTCATCCCACGAACTCCTTTAGAGTACTGATTTTCTTTCTGAAAAATAGGTTTAATTATGTCCGGATAACGTTCCTGATATTCTTTAATGATATTTTGCGTACCATCTGTAGATGCATCATCATTAATAAGAACTTCAAATTTAAAGTCACATTGCTGCATCATAAAACCGTCCAAGCATTGTCGGATGTAGGGCCCATGATTATAAGTAAGGCAAGAGATTGAAACGATTATTTCATTTTGCAGGTCTTCCATAAACTACTTTTTTAGGGGCGATCGTACTCATAACAAGAGAACCAGCTCCCACTACTGTATCATGACCTATTTTTTCAACTTTTCCTGAAACTGTTGTTGTCCCCATTCCTACGAGTACATTTTCCTCCACAACAGTATAAGCTCCAATCAATGAATGACCGGCGATGTAGCAATGCTCAGCAATCGTCACATTATGCGTAAGCCCTACCCCGAAGGATATAATACTATTTTCTTTGACAACAACATCAGGCTGTACGGTTACGTTCGCATGAATTTGCACCCCTTCATTTAATACACTAAACCGAGATACAGATGCTGTGGGGTGAATTAAAAGAGGGAGCATACCACCTTGCTTTTTAATCGTATCAAAAACTTCTTTTCTTATTGTATTATCGCCCATCGATAAAGCGAAATTTACGGAGGCAATATCCTGTTTAAGAAAACTTTCTGTATCAGAGACAATGGGATAACCCCATTGCGTTTTTCCTGTTAATTCATTGTTATAATGAATCAAACCCATAATTCTATAGCCATTTAATTCTGCTAACTCGATGGTTACTGCGGAATTATGTCCTATACCTATGATATATATTTCCTTTTGCTCCATCATTTAATTGTTTTGCACTCTTAAAATTAACCTACAAACCATATCTACTTCCTCAAAACTTAAATCGTAATAAAGTGGTAAGCACAGCACTTTCTTTGATACCTCATCGGTAATTTCCAAGGCTTTGGGTGCCAAATAAGGCAAGGCAGATGCCAAACTAGGATAGAAATATCTGCGTGTTCCAATTTCATTGTTTTTCAATCGATCCATGATTCGCAACATGAGCTCTTCAGAATCAAAAACCAAAGGATAATACGCTCCTTTATTTTCAGATCCTTTATGCCATTTTGGGCGATAGGCTTTTAGGCTTGTGAGTTTATCGTCGTACCGCTGGGTAAGGGCTTGCCGCTTCTTGATTATATCCTCAATATATTTTAGATTGGATAGTCCCATGGCGGCATGAAGCTCAGAATTTTTTCCATTGAGGCCTAACTCCGCAAAAGTATCAAACCCCGAAATACCAAAGTTTCTAATAGAAGCAAGCTTTTTGAGAAGATCGGCGTTTTGTGTTACGACAAATCCACCTTCCACAGAATGATAGAGCTTGGTCGCATGTAAGCTGCAGGTTGAAATATCACCATATTCAAAAATTGATTTTCCGTTAATTTCCACCCCAAAAGCATGAGCGGCATCATAAATAACTTTTAAACCATGTTTCTTCGCAATTCGGTCTATTGTTTCCACATCGCAAGGATTGCCATAAACGTGGGTTGCCAAGATAGCGGTTGTGTTATCGGTAATGGCGGCTTCAATTTTAGTGGCATCAATATTTAAACTTTCGGCATCAATATCTACAAAAACCGGTATACATCCTTCCCAGACGATACTTGAAGTGGTTGCAACAAATGAAAAAGGGGTTGTAATAATTTCTCCTTTTAAGTCTAATGCTTTAATCGCCATCTGTAGCGCAACAGTTCCATTGGTTACAAATAAAATATGTTTCAATTGGAGATGTTGTTTGATTTCCATTTCCAGTTGGCTTGCGAGCGGACCCATATTGGTCAACCACTGTCGGTTCCATATCCCACTTAAGTAATTTTGATAGATCTGCTGTGGAGGAAGAAAAGGTTTGGTTACTGGTATCATTTTTTTAAGATAATAAATTTAAGCTCTTTTAAAGGTTCACTTTTAAAGAGTTGAGAGATGAAGATATAAAAAAGAGTTGCAGCGATGCTGCTACCCGCTAACCGGAAAAAATCTACCGCATGTATATTTTTAAGGAGATAATCGGTTCCGAAAGCAACTACACCTGCAATTGCGCCTAGAAAAAGCATCGGCAGTATATCTTTTATTTGTGTCCACGCGGGATAATCCAGGAATTTTCCGCTGTAATAACTGTTGACAAAAAAACAAAGGACTGAAGAAACCACGCTTCCATAAAGCAAGCCATATATTCCAAACCGAATTGAAACAAGAATAACCAATACGGCAATTATTTTTTTTACCACTTCCAGTTTCAAAAACAGATCGCTCCTGCCTTTTACTTTAAGTATAATTAAATTATAAGAATGAATCGGATAAAGCAGTCCATTTAAACATAAAATCTGAAAGTAGGGTACTGCGGGCAACCATTTCTCAGTAAATAAAAAGCGGAACAAAGGCTCTGCAAGTCCGGCCATAATGAGCAATACCGGTGCTACCAAAAAAATAACCATCTGCATAATTTTTTTATAGGCACTTTTCAAACGGATCTCATCATTTTGCATTGCAGCAAACAAGGGAAAAACCACTTTATCTACCATATTGGAAATATTCATCACAGGTAATTGCTTTAGTGTATCTGCCCTATTATAAAATCCTACCTGAGCAGGTAAGAAAAATTTACCTATTATGATTGTGTAAGCATTTGAAAAAGCGGTATCTAAAATACTTGAAAACATAATTTTTATTCCATAATTAAAATGTTTCTGAAATTTCTCCACTTTAAAACGTAATACCGGTCTCCATGCTGACCAATACCAGTACTGGGCAGAATTAAAAAGTGATTTTACGATGGCTGCTCCTACTAAACTCCAAACACCATAGCCATACAATGCCATTCCAATCCCCACGATGCTGGAAATTACCAGGGAAGGTACAGCGACCTTCATCTGTGTTTTAAAATTTAAACTCTTGGTAAGTCGTGTTACTTGTACTGCAGAAAAAGCATCAATTACAAAAACGATTGAATATACACGTAGGATATTAACCAATAAGTTTTGTTTATAAAAATCTGCAATGAATGGTGCAATTGCAAAAACTATTAAATAGATTACAATACTAACACCTACATTAAAATAAAAAACGGTAGAGAAATCATCATCATCAAGATTTTCAGAACGAACTAAAGATTGTGTCATTCCGCCACTGACAAGAGCATTACTAAGACCCACAAATACACCAATCATGGCAATTAGACCAAACTCCGCTGGTAAAAGCAAACGTGCCAGAATGATGGATACCACAAAGGAAATCCCCTGCACACTAAATTGTTGTGCAAAGGTCCAGAGCATACCCGAAATGGCTGTTTTCTTTAATGACATCTGATCAGTTGGATTGCTTTATTAATAATTTGCTCTTCATTTTTATTTTCTAACTTTTTGAAATGATCTGTTTACCTGTATTTAAATTGGTAAAAGATTATTAAAATTAATGGTTATTTGATCTTATAATATTCTTTATACCAATCCACAAAGCGCTTTACACCTTCCTTTATTTCAGTTTGGGGTAGATAATTGTAATCCTTTTTTAATCTTTCAACATCGGCAAACGTATTTTCCACATCGCCGGGTTGCATTGGCATCATGACTCTTTGGGCATTCTTGCCGGTAACCTCTTCTATTTCAGTAATAAAATCATTCAGTTTCACAGGTTTGCCATTTCCAATATTGTACACCTGGTACAAGTGATCATCTGCACTATTATTTTCAACCGTCTTAATGATTCCGTTCACAATATCATCAATATAAGTAAAATCCCGGGAGAGATTCCCGTTATTAAAAACTTTGATTGGGTTGTTGTTTAAGATAGCATCTGTAAATAAAAACATCGCCATATCCGGTCTTCCCCAAGGTCCATAAACAGTAAAAAAACGTAATCCGATTGTCTCGATATTGAATAGATGACTATAGGTATGAGCCATCAATTCATTGCTTTTTTTAGTGGCGGCATACATGCTTATCGGATGGTCAACATTATCACTGGTTGAAAACGGGATTTTATCATTCATTCCATAAACACTGGAACTGCTGGCATAGACAAATTTTTTAATATTAGCATTTCGAATACACTCTAACAGATTCACAAAACCAACAATATTACTTTCTACATATTTCATGGGCTGTTCAATACTGTACCGCACTCCGGCCTGAGCTGCTAAATTACAAACAACATCAAATTTATTTTCCTCGAAAAGAAGAGGAAGGTTTTTCTGATCCTCCAGGTTCATCTTAATGAATTGAAATTGCGTTCCGTATACTTTACTCTCCAAAATAATGTTGTGAATCAGATCGCCTTCAGTAATGCCCAAATTTTCAAGTCGTGCATGCTTTAGACTGACCGCATAATAATCATTAATATTATCAAGCCCAATCACCGTATGTCCTAAGGCAAGTAGTTTTTCACATAAGTGATAACCGATAAAACCTGCCGCACCTGTCACTAATATTCTCATTTTATCTTCTTCTTATGATTAATACCTCCGAGTTCTTTTTCATCTTCCTCTGACATCAGATGGGAAATTAACTTTTAATCGTTCCCAAATAAATCACGGGTATATACTTTATCCTTTACGTCTTCCAATTCTGGGGCATACCGATTGGTGATAATGATATCGCATTCATTTTTAAACAATGCCAAGTCTTTTTCAACCCTCGATCCAAAGAATAATTCGTCATTTAAAACTGGTTCGAACACCACCACTTCAACACCTTTCGCTTTTAACCGTTTCATAATTCCCTGCATCGCCGACGCTCGGAAATTATCGGAACCTGACTTCATAATCAAACGGTAAACGCCCACTTTCTGAGGTTTTTTAGCTAAGATCGAATCTGCGATAAAATCTTTGCGGGTTCTGTTGGCATCAACTATGGCCTGAATAATATTATTAGGAACCTCATTATAGTTGGCCAACAATTGTTTAGTGTCCTTTGGCAGACAATAGCCTCCATAACCAAAAGATGGATTGTTATAATGGGACCCAATTCGCGGATCAAGGCTTACCCCCTCAATAATTTGTCGGCTGTCTAATTTATGGGTCTGTGCGTAACTGTCCAACTCATTGAAATAGGCAACCCTCATTGCCAAATAGGTATTGGAGAATAGTTTTATGGCTTCTGCTTCTGTACTATTCGTAAACAATAGAGCAATATCTTCCTTTATCGCTCCTTCTTTCAATAAGGTTGCGAATTGTTCTGCCCGCCGGCTCTGCTCCCCAATAATAATTCTGGAAGGATACAAATTATCGTATAACGCTTTGCCCTCTCTTAAAAACTCCGGCGAAAAAATAATATTCTTAAAGTCGATCTTTTCTTTGAGTTCGTCCGTAAAACCAACGGGAACTGTAGATTTTATTATCACAATTGCAAGAGGGTTATAATCTTTAACTTCGAGAATTACAGACAGCACGCTGCTGGTATCAAAATAGTTTGTTTTTGAATCGTAATCGGTTGGTGTTGCAACGATCACATAATCGGCATTGCTATACGCCTCATTCTTATCTAAAGTAGCTTTAAAGTTTAATTCTTTGTTTTTTAAAAAATCAATGATTTCATCATCTTCAATCGGCGACTTTTTATTGTTGAGCATGGCTACCTTCTCTGGCACTATATCTAAAGCAACTACTTCGTTATGTTGCGCCAATAAGATCGCATTTGAAAGTCCTACATATCCAGTTCCTACTATTGTGATTTTCATTTATAAACTTAAAGGTTTAAATTAACAAGAGATAATTAGCGGTTACGGATTTCCCTCAATTTTTCCGCTTCAAAAGAACTTTAAAAATCTACAATTTCGCATCACACTTTTCTAAGATACCTTTTACATCATAAACAACAGCGGTATCTTTTTTAAGTTCTTCTAGATTAATATTTAAGAACTCCTTATGTGCAACTCCTAAAACAATTGCATCAAATTTTTCGGTTGGAATTTCTGAAGTGCTATGTATTCCATATTCATGTTTCACTTCTGCCGTGTTTGCCCAGGGATCATAAGTTGTTACCTTAGTTCCATAATCTTCCAAAGCCGCGATCACATCTACAATCTTCGTATTTCGAACGTCCGGACAGTTCTCTTTAAAGGTAATCCCTAACATCAGTATTTTCGCTTTATTAACCGAAATATCTTTTTTGATCATTGTCTTAATCACCTGTGCTGCAACATACTGTCCCATAGAATCGTTCAGTCTTCTTCCTGCCAAAATAATTTCCGGATGGTAACCATATTCCTGGGCTTTCTGCGCGAGATAATACGGATCGACGCCGATACAATGTCCGCCCACCAAGCCTGGTTTGAAGGGAAGGAAATTCCATTTCGTACCGGCAGCTTCCAGAACGTCGTGCGTGTTAATATCCATTAGATTAAAAATCTTTGCGAGTTCATTCACAAAGGCGATATTGATATCGCGCTGGGAATTTTCAATCACTTTTGCAGCTTCAGCCACTTTAATACACGGTGCCAAATGCGTACCTGCCGTAATAACAGCTTTATAAATATCATTCACGATCTCACCGATCTCCGGCGTAGAACCGGATGTTACTTTCAGAATTTTTTCGACGGTATGCTCTTTGTCCCCGGGATTAATTCTTTCCGGAGAATAACCTGCAAAGAAATCAACATTGAATTTCAGGCCGGATATTTTTTCAACAACAGGAATACAGTCTTCTTCCGTAGCACCGGGGTAAACCGTGGATTCATAAACCACGATATCTCCTTTCTTCAACACTTTTCCAACCGTTTCGCTCGCTTTAATGAGCGGAGTTAAAACCGGTCGGTTATTTTTATCTACGGGCGTTGGAACTGTGATAATATAAATATTGGAATCCTCAATATCTTTTAAGTCGTAAGAACAAAAAAGTCCTTTGTCACCTTTTGCCGGATTATGCTCAACAAGAGCTGAGCTCAAAAGTTCGTCGGAAACTTCCAACGTGTCATCGTGTCCGCTATTAAGTTCTTGAATTCGCGTCTGATTGATATCAAAGCCGACGGTGGGAAATTTCGTAGCGAATAGTCTCGCCAAAGGTAAGCCTACATAACCTAAACCGAGAACGGTAATTTTGTGTTGCATTGTTTTATTTCAAATTCTCCCAATACCAAGTTACCGCTTCTTTCAAACCGTCTTTCATGGAGAACTGGGGATTATAATTCAGTAAATTTTTTGCTTTATCAATGCTAGCCAGCGAGTGGGGCACATCACCTTTTCGGTAGTCGCCATATTTCACTTCAACGTCAGCAATTTTAGGATCGAAGTCTGCCAGATATTCTTTGAGATATTTCACTAAATCGTTTAACGTGGTTCGTTCTCCAAACGCCGTATTATACACTTGGTTTAAGGATTCGGTGTTTTCTGACGTTAGAGCTAAAAGGTTCATTAAGACGACATTGTCGATATAAGTGAAATCCCGTGAATATTCTCCGTCTCCATTAATAATAGGAGATTCGTGAGCCATTAATTGCATGACAAATTTTGGGATCACCGCCGCATACGCGCCGTTTGGGTCCTGGCGCCTCCCGAAAACATTAAAGTATCTTAAGCCAATAGTATCAAAGTCGTACGTCCGTTTAAAAACATCTGCGTACAGTTCATCTACATATTTTGTGATGGCGTACGGAGAGAGTGGCTTGCCGATCACATCTTCTACTTTCGGTAACCCTTCCGAATCACCGTACGTGGAAGAGCTGGCCGCATAAATAAATCTTTTGACGCCGGCATCTTTAGCGGCAACCAACACTTTAAGAAAACCACCCACATTAACTTCATTACTGGTAACAGGATCCTTGATGGACCGCGGCACAGAACCTAAAGCGGCCTGATGAAGAACAAAATCCTGATCCAGACATGCTTTCTGGCAGGTTTCCATATCTCTGATATCACCTTCAATTAAGGTAAATTGTAAATTTTGTAAAAAAGGGGCGATATTTTCTCGTTTGCCCGTCGCAAAGTTATCCAGACAGGTAACCTGTGCGCCGTTTTGAAGCAGTGCATCGCAAAGATTGGATCCGATAAAACCCGCGCCGCCTGTAACGAGGATTTTTTTATCTTTTAAATTCTTAAAATCTGACATTAATATTTTTATTACGCTTTTAAACTTATGATCGGTATTACAAATTAAAATCGGTTGCGAAGACGGTTCCAAAAACTTTTTTTCTCCTCGGTGTAGTAGCCGTAACCGTATTTGCCGCCGTACCCGTAGCGCAAATCATCCTTCTGCACATCATTCAGTGCAATTCCCATTTTTGCCACGTTTTCGTCGGCTGCGACTATTTTCGCATATTTCAACAGATTTTTCTCCGTGTATTTCGCACGGACAACGTAAACCAGCATGTCGGAAAGCGCTAAAATGTGGAAGCTGTCGCTCACCATCATCATTGGGGCCGAATCGATTAGTACGTAATCATAACGCGTAACCAAATCATCAAGTAATAATTTAAGTCTGGGATCTTCCAATAAATCGGTGGGGTTGGGCGGAATGGTCCCGGAATCAATAATATCCAGATTTTGACTTAGGCCTGAACTTGTAATGATATCTTCGATATTGATTTCGGAATCAGCTAAAAAATCAGCAAGTCCTACCGCACTGGAAGGAACATATCTTTTCAACTGGGGATTCCGTAAATCGGCACCGATTAAAACTACTTTTTTATTGGAGCTCAAACTTAAAGCAGAATTAATAGATACCGTCGTTTTACCTTCCCCTTTTACCGAGGAGGTGAATAAAATGACGGGAGCACGGCCCTTTATTTTACCGAGTATGAATTTGACGTTCGTATTGAGGATTCTAAAAGATTCCGCATAGATGGATAAATCATTTTTCGAGATGAGATCACCGGCTTCTTTATCTGCGGTAGGCACTTCTGCCAGCAATGGAACATTAGGAAGAACTCTGGCGACGTCTCCCTTATTCGATATTTTTGAATCAAAAAAGAAATAAACGTAAAACACTAAGAAGGGCAGTGCTAAACCTAAGACCAAAGCAATCAGATAAATTTTGGAACCTTGGGGTGCTACAGGGTTTGTCAGACTGTAGGCGGGGTTCACCACGCGCGCTTTTGGCGTAGTAACGGCCAGAGAGATCGAAGTTTCTTCCCGTTTTTGAAGGAGGAATAAGTAAAGTGCCTCTTTGATATTCTGCTGACGGTCGATTGTTCTAAAGATTTTTTCCTGACCCGGAAATTTAGCAACCGCCGTTTTATTTTGATTGACTTCATTTTGCAACGATGCTATTTGGGACTGAAGTGAAGCCCGGGACTTTTGTAAATTTTCTTTGATCAAACTGCGCATCGAAGAAATGTCTCTGTTGAACTGAATAACCGCCGGATTACTGTTGGTTGCTTGCTTTAAGGTTTTATTTCTGGTTAAAACCAGTTGATTGTATTCGTTGATGACATTATCTAAACCAGACGGCATCCCCAGATTGCTTGGTAAAAGCTGTTCGTTATTGGCAGACCCGGCGTAGCTTAAAACAGAGTTCACCATTTCCAGCTGCGTCCCGACATCCATTATTTTTTTCGTCGCCTCGTTGGCGTTTTCTACGGATAACTGCGCCTGCGTCACCAGATCGGTGATTTGATTATTTCGCTTAAAGGTGGCTTTTTGATCTTCTATATTTCCTAATTCTTTGGTAATAAGATCCAGCCGTCCGTCAATAAATTTACCTGTATTTTGAGACTCTAAATTTTTGTTGTCAATCGCATCAATGTTATATTCCTTGATCAACTCGTTTAAAATATTTTCAGATTTTTGCGGGATTTTACCAACCAGCGTCAGTGTGATGATGCTCGATTTGTTTTTGGAATCCTGTTGTGCGATAATGTTTTGCTCGAGTTTATTCACTACTTCATCCGGGCGGAGAAGATTTATCTTCAGGGGATTCTTCAGTTTCGTCATCGGCCGGCGATAAACCGTGAAAACGGCATTTTTAATTTGGATCTGCTGTCCGAATTTATATTTTTTTTCCGGGCCGTCTTCCTGGCGTAAGTTGAAACTTACCTCATTAAGTGGCGATAAAATAAAGGACTGTGACCGGTATTTTTTTATATCCAGGATTTCCAGATTTCCAAAGATGGGGTTTTCGTCGTAAACAGTGGTTGTAATCACTCTGCCTTCATTCGCTACCTGAAAATCAAGATTAAGTTTTTTAACCAAATTGTAGAGAATAGGTTTGGACTTCATAATCGCAATCTCATCCTGAAGATTATTTGCGCCAATACTTCCTCCCAGAGAAAGATTGGAGAAGTCTTCCATACTGATGGAACTGTTTTTTGTATCTCCCGTCGAAATGAGGACTGAAGCGCTTGTCGAATATTCTTTCGGTGTGTAACGCAGGTATAGCCACGCCATCAGCACCGCTATAAGCAGGGAAAGTAGAAACCAGGGCCATTTTTTGAAATATTTATGCAGTTCCGCCTGCAAATCAAAGGAGGATTGGTCTTCCTGTTCAGTAAATTCGTCCATATTATTTTAAAGTACTTATAAGGATTGAAATAATGGCAACCCCGCTTCCGATAATAGAGAAAATAAGGTTACGGTTAGGATTGGTACCCGCAATAATTTTTTTATTTTCGTCAGGTTCCACGTAAAGCACGTCGTTTTGCTGCAAATAATAATAGGGCGAAGAGGTAATGTTTTTTTGGGTGAAATCAACGACGTAAGTATTATCGGTACCATTTTCATGGCGTACAAGCTTCACTTTCGTACGATCTCCGTTGTCCGTCATATCTCCCGCCATACCGAGGGCCTGCAGTAAGGTTACTTTATCGGAGGCGCTGGTGTATTGCCCGGGGTTTTTCACTTCACCTAAAACCGTAATGTTAAAATTTAACTGGCGCACAGAAACCATAGGATCGGTTAAATATTCCAGTAAACGTCTCTCCAGATCTTCGCGTAATTGCGAAAGGGTCATGTCTTGAACATACAATTTTCCCAGAACAGGAAAAATAATGTATCCTTCATTGCTTACAAGATATCCTACCGGACCGCTTTGAGTTGACTGACTTTGTACAACTTCTGCGCTGTTTCCGGCCTGCGTCATGGTCGCAAGATTAAAGGGACGTACGGCATTGTCATCAAAAGCCGCTACCTTTATATCCAAAAGATCTCCCGTCTGCAAATGCGTACCTTCAAAAATGGCCTGCTTTACTTCCGCCTCCGCGCTATGGTTTTGATTTTCCATATATACCATGTTCTCTTTGGGTTTACAAGAGAAAGCCAAAAGAGCAATGATAGTAAGAAAAAAAATATTTTTAATCTTTTTCATATATATTATTAGAATTTGCAAAAATATGAAAAATAAATATCTCTTGTTTTTGACTCAATAAGAATTATTCCCGTATTTGGCTTGATAAATTTAAATAGATTGGCAAGTGCGGTACTATTCTGGTGATTGTAAGTGCAAATGGAACAATTGATATAGATAATTCATTTTAATAATATTATTAATTGTTAATAATATTTAATTTTCAATTTATGAGTAATCTTCTCATTAGGAAGATTGACGATGTTTAGGACTGCGAAATTAGAATTTCAGTTTTTTCCATCAAGTTTAATAAAAGTTCTTCCATTGCCTGCACTTGTTCTACGGAGCCGTACCACAGGTGATCGTTAAATCTTAAATAGTGAGCCACGTTCAGAAAAAAGCGGTCTTTTGAGATCTTGTCAAAGAGATATTCCATCTTTTCTAGCTGCGGTTCCGCATAAATGCAAAGTTTCCAGAGAGTTTTCGGCGCAAGATAGTTCGGCATATAAACCAATGAGCGAGAAATATAGACCCGCAAAATTCTGCAAAATGCGATTGCGAAGATTGGATAACAGCCTTCATAATTATCTGTCTCGTAATTTTTCCGCAAGTTCATAAACTGGTCGGCGGTGAGTTTCGCGGCTCGGTAGTACAGATCCACGTCTGGATAGTACGGAGTGTAAGGTTTTTCCCAATGGATGGTAGGGTGATAAGGTCTAGAAAAATAAACCCTATGTTCTGATGTCATTATTTTTTCAAAAAACCCCTGCCATAAATAAATGTGATCTTGAATCCAGCTTCTGCTATGACCAATTAATACGACGATACATCTCGCTTCCGTTTGGTCTGAAACAGATTGTTGAATACGATTCAGTAATTCAGTCCCTAATTGATTGCCTACCAGCAAAAGATAAAATACCGTTTGCTGCTCCTGGATTGTCGTACAATAATGATAAATTTCTTCTGGCTTTGCCCGTTCGATAATGCTTGCTAACACTTCCGAAAAAATCTTTTCCGAAGGCGTTTCTTCAACTGACGGAATAACCGCACTTTCTTTTTCGTGTTTCAAACTTAATTGAATCGCTCGCAAACTTTCAGTTACCAACCCATAAAGTTTCACTTCAGTTTCGAAAATGGCGGTATACAGCTCATAATTTAGAATACTTTCATCATCTTCAATTTTTGCTTTCTCCAATACCTTCAGGAGATAAAAGCTTTTGTTATTCTTCTTCACAAAAAGTTGCTCTAAAACAGGAAGGTATGGCATCAAGTCATTGATACGTTCAGAAAATATCGAAAGTTCTAAAATTACCCGTAGAAGCTTTCCAGAATTTCGATGAAGACCAGGCAATAAATATTATTTCGAATACATTTGATAATGGTGCGTTTTTAAATACTGGCAATACTGCCACAATCAATGTAAATCCAATTGATAAATTGATTCAATTACACGACCAAAAAATTGAGTTGTACGAAAGAATGTTGAAAGAGAAGGACAAAATGATGGCCAGATTAGAGGCCGTAATGAACACGAAATAGATACTGCTGTTCCGAAATTCTCTCATTGCTACTATCTCATTTTCTCATGATCTATTGTATATATTCATGTTCGCCTTTAAGATGATAGTTAGAATTCATTTGTAAGTCCAGGCAATTCTCTGCAGATCCCTTATATTTTCGAGCGTTAAGATAACATGAAGTTGATGAATAGTTAACATCTCTAAGTATTTCGCCTTTCGCACGAGAATATTCCTTTTTATAGTTCTAACCATAATGTCTCGATTGATGTGACAATATAGATAGGAGGAAAAAAAACACTTCTTCGGCAATACTTTCTAATTGTGAAATATCCTAATCTTTCTTCGATCCGAAGTTTATTAAAAGGATATTTTCCCATTTATACCAGTCTTGCCGACAATATATATGTAGGAAACGTACCAAAGAGCGTGGGAAGTCAAAATAGATCAACTTTTTGAAAATAAATCTATTTTAGAAAACTGATCACTTAGTATAGTCCATTGCATTACAAATGATAAAATAGCTGAAGCAAATAAAGCCGTCTTGTCCCGAAACTTCGCAATTAATAAGTTTTGTATAGTTATATCAGGATTTATCTATTAATCTTCATAGTTATTTTAGGACGGGTCAATAGTTATTTCAGGACGGGTCAAGTTCATAGAGGCTTCACGGATACTTCATAGATACTTCATGGCTAGTTCATGAGGAGTTCATGAAAAAATATTTCTATAAACGGTGATTTTAAATCAATAACCAAGTCGAGATATTAAAGGATGACCCTAAATTTAGGTAGTAATATCTGCATAATCTATAAAAATGCACTCTCAAAGTCACTCCAAATAGCGATCTTTTTTGGCAGACCACATTTTTAAATCGTATTTTTGCCTAAACAGAAATTTTATGCAGTTTTTAGACGAATATCAGGAGATCGTTGCCAATGCAATCGAAAAATACAGGTTCAAAGATAAGCCCGCAGAGCTTTACGACCCCATGAACTACATTATTTCCCACGGTGGCAAAAGACTTCGGCCCATCATGGTCCTAATGGCCAGCGATATGTTCGGCGGTGACCAGAAAAAAGCCATCAAACCTGCTTTAGCCATAGAATTTTTTCACAATTTTACGCTGATTCATGATGATATTATGGACGAGGCGCCGTTGCGGCGTAACAAACCGACGATCCATACTTTACACGGAATTAATGTCGGAATTCTTTCCGGCGATGCGCTGCTCATCAAGGCTTATAAATTTTTCGAGGATCTGGAGCCGGAACTTTTCAAAGCCTGCGTCCGCGTTTTTACGCATACCGGACTTTTACTTTGCGAAGGCCAGCAGTACGATATCAATTTCGAAACACTGGAAAACGTTACATACGATGATTATATCCGCATGATCACGTACAAGACCGGTGTGCTGAGCGCTTCCTCCTTCGAGATCGGCGCACTGATCGCCGGTGCGCCGTTTAAAGATGCCAAAGCCATTTTTAATTTTGGAAAACACATCGGTATCGCCTTCCAGATTATGGATGATTATCTGGACGTTTTCGGAAATCAGGAACAGTTCGGGAAAAAACATGCCGGTGATATTTACGAAAACAAAAAAACCGTCCTTTATCTTTTGGCGCGCAAACACGCCTCCGACGAAGAGCGAAAAGAACTCGATTACTGGTATTCCAAAAAAACCGACAATGTCGATAAGATTTACAGCGTCGAAAAGATTTTCCGCCTGACCAAAGTCGACGAAAAAGCGCTGCATCTCATTCAAAAACACAACGAGATCGCGCAGGATTACCTCAGAAAAATAAATGTTCCGGACGAAAAGAAAAAGCCATTTATCGAACTGGCAAACTATCTTTTACGCCGGGAAAGCTAAAATTAATCTACAACAAACCTTTCGACCAACATTATGAAATTTCGCACAGAAGTTGAGATTCAAAATTCCGACCTAAAAATCGACCGTGAAGACCACGTTTTTTCCCTCGGTTCCTGCTTTTCCACGGAAATGTCGGATCTGCTGAAAACCGGCCAGATTCAGGTTCAGAACAATCCTTTCGGCACACTTTTCAATCCGTTTTCTCTCAACAAGGCCCTTAAAAGACTGCACAATGCGGCGTATTACGAAGAAGACGATTTAATAAGTTACGCAGGCGAGGTGATTTCTCTGGATCATCATTCCTCCTTCAACTCGCGGTTTTTGCATCAGACTTTAGATAAAATCAATGCCAACATCGAAAGCGGAAATCAGTTTCTGCAAAAGACCAATTGGGTTTTGATCACTTACGGCACGTCCTTTATTTATGAATTTTTGCCGAAGAAAAAACTCGTTTCCAACTGTCATAAAATTCCCGGAAAATTTTTCCAAAAAAGACTGCTCACGCCTCTGGAACTCACCGATTCGATTTACGAAACCGTTTCTACTTTGAAAGATATCTGCAAAGAGAATGTTCAGATTTTATTCACCGTTTCGCCCGTTCGCCACACCAAAGACGGCATCATCGAAAACACGCTGAGCAAATCCCGCCTCATCAACGCGCTGCACGAAATTATTCCGCAGTTCGAAAACTGCCGCTATCTGCCTGCGTACGAGATTTTGATGGATGATCTGCGCGACTATCGTTTTTACAAAGACGATCTCATTCATCCGAACAAACAGGCCGTCAACTATATTTGGGAGAAATTCGGCCGCGCCTATTTTTCGCCGGAAACCCTGGATTTTATCGAAGAAAACTTTAAAATTGCAAAATCCCTGGAGCACAAAACGTCCGATGAAAAGAACCCGAAGTACGAAGAATTTCTGGAAAACTTAAAAAGGCGCATTGCGGCACAGCAGTCGAAGGTGAAACATAAAATATTTTAGTTCTATTTGGGGAGCTTATCCGCCCTCCGCTCCCGCTTTTTTGGGCCTCCCGAATTTTCGGGATTCCCAAAAAGAGCTCCGCTCAGGTCGGGCTGCAGGACTGTTTTTCTCCGAAGATCTGTCATATATATATAATCTGTCCTCCATCATCTATCAAACATCCAAAATATGATCGACACGCACACGCATCTGTATTCCGAAGAATTCGATAACGACCGCACAGAAATGATCGAAAGAGCTTTAAATAAAGGCATATCCAGGTTTTATCTTCCCGCGATCAATTCCGAAACGCACGACAAAATGCTCGCTTTGGAAACCGAATATCCTGCGCAGATTTTTTCCATGATGGGACTTCATCCGTGTTATGTAAAGCCCGAAACCTGGCAAGCAGAGCTTAAGTTGGTGGAAAAACATTTAAATGAAAGGCCGTTTCCCGCGATTGGAGAAATCGGTATCGACCTGTATTGGGACAAAACAACTTTGGATATTCAGGTAAAAGCCTTTGAGCAACAAATCGACTGGGCCCTCGAGAAAGATCTGCCCATCGTCATTCACACGCGCGAAAGTTTCGACGAAACTTTTGAAGTTTTGGAACGGAAAAAACATCCCAAACTGCGCGGGATTTTCCACTGCTTTTCCGGGAATCTGGAGCAGGCGAAACGCGCGCTTGATCTTAACTTTATGCTGGGCATCGGCGGAGTTGTCACCTTTAAAAATGGAAAGATCGATCAGTTTTTACACGAAATTCCTTTAGACAACATCGTTTTGGAAACCGATTCGCCATATCTTGCACCCGTTCCGCACCGCGGAAAAAGAAACGAAAGTTCTTATCTTGATCTCGTTGTGGGCAAACTCGTTAATATTTACGGCAAAGATTTTTCGGAAATCGACCGGATCACGACCGAAAATGCCAACCGCTTATTTTCTTGGAAGTGATTTCATAACATAAAAAAACCGCGATAAGTAATTTCCGCGGTTTTTTGTATTCTGAAATTCTCCCTATTTATGTCGTGAAAAATTGCTTTTGTTATTGGGTTTTTTACTGCCCACGTTTTCTTTGCCTTGCTGTCTCGGGCGTGGTGTAAAAGATTTGTTATTCGAATCTCTTTTTTGCACCACCAGATTATCGGTGTGGTAAGGATGATCGCGTTCTACCGGAATTTTCTTGCCGATGAGTTTTTCTGTGCTTTTTAAATTCACAAGATCTAAACCATCAACAAAAGAAATGGAACTTCCTTCGGAGCCGGCTCTTCCGGTTCTTCCAATCCGGTGCACGTAGGTTTCAGAAACATCGGACAATTCAAAATTTAAAACGTATTTTAACTCGTCGATATCGATTCCTCTTGCGGCAATATCGGTAGCAACTAAAATTCGCGTTTTCCCCGATTTAAAGTTGCTTAGAGCGTTCTGTCTTTGGTTCTGAGATTTATTTCCGTGGATGGCTTCCGCAGAAATTTTATGACTCTGCAGTTTTCTTGCAATTTTGTCGGCACCATGTTTTGTCCGGGAAAAAACCAGAACGGATTCCTTGATGTCGTTTTGTAAAATATGCGTCAACAGATCTAACTTGTCGTCTTTATCGACGAAATATACTTTTTGGTTAATGGTGTCGGCAGTGGCCGAAACGGGCGCTACTTCAACCTTTACGGGATTTGTAAGCATCGAGTTTGCCAGCTTGCTGATCTCGTCCGGGAACGTGGCAGAAAAGAAAAGGGTTTGTCTTTTCGGCGGCAATAATTTGATGATCTTTTTCACATCGTGCACAAAACCCATATCGAGCATTCTGTCGGCTTCGTCCAACACAAAAACTTCGAGGTTTTGAAGCGAAACGATTCGCTGCGAAATAAAATCGAGGAGTCTTCCGGGTGTTGCCACTAAAATATCAACGCCTCTTCTCAAGGCTTTTTCCTGTGCAGCCTGTTTTACGCCACCAAACACGACGAGGTTTCGAAGGTTCAGGTTTCTGCCGTACGCGTTGAAACTTTCTTCGATCTGAATGGCTAATTCGCGGGTTGGCGTTAAAACCAAGACCTTGATGTTATTGTTTCTGGAGTTCTTTTCTGCTAAATTTTGGAGGATAGGAATCGCAAATGCAGCAGTTTTTCCGGTGCCGGTTTGTGCCGTTCCGAGGAGATCCCGGCCCTGTAAAATGTTTGGGATTGCTTTTTCCTGAATGGGTGTTGGTTGCGTGTAACCTTCTGTTATAAGCGCATCGAGGATGGGCTTAATTAATTTTAAGTCTGTAAATAACAATATTTTATGTATTTAAAATGATTGCGGACGAAGTGTTTTACTTCTACATTTTTGGCTTGAAAACGCAAACCCTGTAGAGGTAATGATTTTCTATTTTAGTAAAAATGAATTACTGAAATGGCTTAAGAATGCCGCTGAATATGGTGCAAAGATAGTTTATTTCCCGCAAAAACCACCGATTATTGGGGACAGGACGAAAAGAGTGGTACCAATCGAACCCGATGATTTACTTTTTCAAAAGTCTTTTCGAAAGTCCGCCAATGGTGGTCCCCTGAATTAAGATGCTGAAAGCCACACAAATATACGTCACAATCATTAAAATATCCTTTGTTTCAGAGGCGGGTAGCGCCATTACGAGCGCGAGGGAAAGTCCGCCGCGAAGTCCGCCGAAAATAATGATTCGGGATTCGGCTTTTTCAATTTTTAAAATGGTTAACGACAGTTTCCGCGGAATATTCACCGTAAAATAACGCGAAGCCATCAAAATTACAATCGTCAGAACGCCGAGAATCATGTATTTTAAATTGAAATCCAGCACCACAAGCACCAAAGCAATCATCAAAAATAATAATGCATTGAGAATGATCTCGAGCAGTTCCCAAAATTTTGCCACGTATTCTTCCGTGTTCGTACTCATGGCTTCCACTTTGCGGAAATTGCCCACCATTAAACCCATAATAACCATAGCTAAAGCCCCGGAAATATGAATCTGCGCGGAAATAAAATAGCCCAGCATCACAAAAGCAAGGGTTAGCAGAACTTCGGTTTCATAATGATCGATCGTTTTCAGGAGATAATGTAAAATATAACCTAAAACCAAACCGAACGTAATTCCGCCGCCGGCTTCCTGTAGAAAGAGGAAACCAAAGTGGGGGAAATCAAATTCAACAACACCTGCAGAAAGCATTTGTGTAAGCGCAATAAAAATTACAACACCCACGCCATCATTAAAAAGAGATTCGCCAACTAACGTTACTTCGATCTTTTCCGGCACTTTGGCGGCTTTTAAAATGCTTAATACTGCAATCGGATCTGTCGGCGAAATGAGCGCTCCAAAGATGAGACAGTATAAAAACGGCACTTCCAAACCCAACCAGTGCGACACATAATAAAATGCAACGGCGACAAAAATCGTCGAAAAAATAACGCCGCCCAAGGCCAGAACAGAAATGTCTTTCAAATATTTCTTCAGTGTAAACCAGTTCGTATGCATGGATCCGGCGAAAAGTAAAAATCCAAGGAAAATATTAAGCACCGACTTGCTGATGTCGGTATTGATGACCAAGTCCCGGATTTGGTCAAAAGGCAGGCTGTAAGTCGATTTTATGCCCAGCGCGAAGAGCGAAAATAAGGAAGACAGGAAAAATAAGCCGATAACAAAAGGCAGTTTGATGAACCGCTGATTGATGTACGCAAAAAATGCGGCCAGAGATATTAAAATGATAATATAGTAATAAGAGGGCATCGATTATCTTTTATAAATTTCTAAAGTGTCTACCTTCAGCTTCACTTTCAGCCAGTTTCGCAGCGTTGCCGTTTGCTGTAACGTGAGGGGTTTTTCAGCTTCGTATAACGCAACCGGAATAATCCTGGTGGAATCTGTGGTGTTGAAAACTTCCTGTTTTGCAACGGATAAGGTTGTAATTTCGGGCAAAATAGACTTCGCTTCCGGGAAGAGATTCTGCGTTTCAAAGGAATATTTTTTAACCTGATTGTTCAGCTCAGCTATAATAGCGTTTGTTTGATCGGTTACTTCATTGGTCTGTAAATTTTTTGTGGTAGCATTGGCTAAGAAAGCACTGTCTTGCCGAATGATGACCTGCGTACCTTCAATTTTGTAATTTTTAAGCCGGTCGTTGACTTCTTTTATTTGCGCCGCAGAAAATTTACGCGTCAGGAAGGCGAGTTCTATCTGCTTCGGATTGGTGGAGTAGGTGGTTTTTTTGTAAACGATGGTGTTGCCTTTGTCTTCGAACTCCCGGGAGAGAAATGTGGAGACTTTCTGTTCGTAATTTTGCTGCGTGATAAAACGGTACGCAAAGAATATACTTGGGATGATCATTAAAGCGATAATCACCGTAATCCAGATCCTTATTTTATCTGATTTTTTCTTGTCCACAAATTCGACGGCGGGATATTTTAGAAATTTAACGATAATATAGGTAGCGATGCAGATAAAAACACAATTGATGGTATAGAGGAACATGGCGCCGCCAAAGTAGGCAAAATTTCCTGTAGCCAATCCGAAACCCGCTGTACAAAGCGGTGGCATCAAAGCCGTTGCGATGGCAACTCCCGGAATCGGATTTCCTTTTTCTACGCGTGTTACGGCAATTACACCAACGAGACCACCGAAAAATGCAATCAACACATCATATATATTTGGCGCGGTCCGCGAAATGATTTCGGAATGGGATTCTTTGTAGGGGCTTAAAAAAAAGTATAAAAACGAAACGAGCAATCCGACGACGGTGGAGAGCAAAAGATTTTTTAATGATTTGCGCAACAGCTGAAAGTCGAACATTCCCAGCGCAAAACCGGCGCCCACGATTGGTCCCATGAGCGGTGAAATAAGCATTGCACCAATAACGACGGCGGTCGAATTCACATTTAAACCGATTGAAGCCACCATAATGGCGCACGCCAAAATCCAGAGATTGGACCCGCTGAACGATATATTGCTTCTAACCGTGGCCAAAACCTTCGCTTTCTCTTCTTCACCGTTGTGGAGATTGAAAATATTATTCATTAAAAAAAATTATAAGAGCCAAATTTAGTGAAAAGCGACTGGAAATCCTGCGGTAACAGGAAGTTTAATGCATGTTAAATCAGTCACGCTGTTACATAATCAAACGCACGCCGCCCAATTCTGCGACCCGATAACTGAAACGGTTGCTGGGCGAGGCGATAAACATAAAGTTTTTCGGAATGTTCCATTTCTGCGAGAGTTCCTCAATAAGTTCCGGTGTAAAATCTCCGATGATTTCTACAAATTCAATGTCGATGTCCGGATACGCACGGTCCAATACACGCAGATCGATTTTCAGTTCGTCATTGTTTTCGCCTTCTTTCATCACATTCACAATTTTCAGTCTGCGCGTGGTTTCGTTATCCTCCACGTATTGCATTACTTTATTTAAAATGGCGACATTATCTTTTTTCGTGAAGAACACAAATTCCTGCGCATTGATGCGGCGGTGAAGACGGTGAAGTTTTTTATTGCTGCTGATGACAAATCCGCGGAACGGATTATAAATATTTTCGAGCAGTGCAATAATTCCTTTGATGATTTTAATACGGTTTAACATGATAACAACTACCAGTAATGCCGGGAAAAGATATTTAAGAAAAGTAAAAAACGCATTGCGGTTTAAAACCACATTTCCCCAAAATGCGATAACAATAAATGATACGGCAACAAGAACGGACAGAATAGAAGCCCGAACAGGGCGTGGTAGTTTTCGGCGTTTTATTTTTAAAAGTAAATTACCAATGCCGAAAAGCGCCATCACGGAGAGGAAAGAGAAGGTATAAACACCGGCTAACGACGTGAGGTCGCCCAGCGTAACAAAAAGTACAGAAATACAAAGAATAAAAAATGCAATGGCAATTCGGTAGTGCGATCCTTTTTTATTTTGCTGCAGAAAATAGTTTGGTAAAATCCGGTCCAGTGTCATTCGGTTAACAAGACCGGAAACGCCGACAAACGAGGTCAAGACCGCACCGCAAAGCACCAGCACCGCATCAACGGAAATAAAATACGCCAGCCATTTTCCGCCGGTAATTTCGCCCAGATAGGCGAGTAAAGAAGTTTGATTTTCGCCCACCGTAGATAACGGCAGTACAAAAATGATGATCAAAGCGAGCATAGGATTAAAGAAACTTACAATTCCCCACATATTTCTCAGGGTTTTTCGAAAAACGCCCTGTTCCTGCTCTTCTACAAAATTCGCAGAACTTTCGAATCCCGAAATTCCTAACATCGCCGCCGAAAATCCCAGAAATAAAGCTGTAATTATGCCGCCGGATTTTAGCGGCGTATTCCAGTTGAGGTGAAAAGTGTCGAAGCCATGAGTGGTAATAAACCAGATTCCCGCGATTACCAAAAGCGTCAGCGAAACAAGATGAATTAGAAAAATAACTACCGCAACGTTAGCCGATTCGCCAATGCCGGATATGGTAAGCAATGTAAAAATCAAAAGGACGAATACGGTCGCAATAATCACGTTAAGCCAGGGCAGAAGGTTGTGCAGGTAATGCATCGCTTCGCTGGCGGAAATAACGGCGGTTGCCATGTAGGATAAAACGGTGAGTGTCGCCGCGATTGAAGCAGTTCTTTTCGATGATGTATTCAGCAAAACATTATAAGCGCCTCCATTCAAAGGCAGAGCGCCAACTACTTCGCCATAGATTCTTCTGAACAAAAATAGCACAACAGCCACCACAAGTAAAGAGAGCCATGCATATTGTCCCGCATACATAATGGTCAGCGCGGAAACGTAGAGGCACGAAGAACTGATGTCATTTCCGCAAATCGCCGTCGATTGTAACTCGTTAAGTTTTTTATGAATGGGTTTTTCAACAGCCAAAGTTTTCATATTGCCTCGTTTTTTTTATGCTTGCATGGGACAAAACCTCCCGGGGGAATTAGTAGGTAAATGTAAAAGAATTCTGAGAAACAGGAAGTTTTTAACGGAAATAAAATTACTTATTTATCTTTTCCCAGGTTTGATTCATCCTTAAATCCTCCATAAAGTTATAGATTAACTTTAGCTTCGGGGTTCCGTTTTTGCCGTAATCTTCAATGTTTTTTGACGTTCCATCTGCAAACTTGATCCGTAAATACGCAGTGGGAAGATCGGACACATTTCTGTTTTTATACTCGTTTTTCAGAGATTTTAAATCGGCGTCCTCCAGCAACGCGATCATTTTGTCGAAATCGCTTTGTTTGATGGTGGCGGTAAAGGTTCCTTCTTTGGGCTGGGAAAATACATCTTTTGAACGCTCATTAGAGAAGGTAAAATGTTCGGCTTCAATTACCGCAGTTCTGTCCGGATTAATCGTCATTTTAAAAATAGGACAAAATCCAAAGCACGCGCCGGCTTCATACTGAATTTGCGTATATTTTGAAGAATTTTGAGTGGTGCAGGAAATCAGGAAGATGGATACGAAAAGAGTGATTAAATATTTCATGTTTTAAATTTAATCGTCAACCTTCAACTATTACGCCAAAACTTATTTAAAGCGGTAGCCCAAACCGGCCTGCACAAAACCAATTTTCGTAGGCGGCGCATTGTCGATCGCGGCATTAAAGAAATTGAAATGGTATCGCGCATCAACGAAGAAGTGGTCGTCAAACTGATATTCGGTGCCCAAAAACGGAAAAATATTTAGGGTTTTAAACAGGTTGGTTTTACCATTGGGTGTTATTTCAGAATTAAAAGTATTTTCTACTTTGGACGAAACATTAATTCCAAAATTAAGTCCGCCTGAGAAAGAAAATTTCGGCGCTACATAATATTTTGCCGAGACCGGTAGCTGAAGCTGTGAAGTAGTGAATGTAGTGGCGTTAGTGCCCACCACAATTACTTCGTTCCCGACAACATCGGTAATTTCTTCCGCCATGCTTCTTCCGCCCAATTCGGTGTAAAGCAGTTCGGCCTGAAGCGAAAATTTATCCGACAAATGATGTTCTGCTAAAGCGCCGGCGTAAAAAAATGATTTCGACTTGAATTGGTAGTCATCAAAACCGGAAATGTCCCATTTCATCTTAGAAAGGTTATAACCTGCTTTAATGCCAAATTCAGTCTGTGCATTTAAATTCAAAAAAAGTAAAACCGGAAGGAGTAAAAGTATTTTTTTCATTAATCTAAACTACTAAAACTTTCTACAGGTTTTGCCCTTCACCGTGAAGTTTTTTCCAAATTGCATCTTTCAGTTCTACTAAACCTTCCTGCGTAACGCCGGAAAAGAAAATCGGCTGGCGGTTTTCGGGGAATTCTTTCGCAATTTCCTCGCGCAATTCTGCATCCAGCAAATCAGCCTTTGATATTGAAATTAAAAAGTCTTTATCCATCAATTCCGGATTGTATTCTTTCAATTCATTTTCCAGGATCTTGAATTCCTCAAAATGGCTTTCAGAATCTGCCGGAATTAAAAACAAAAGGATCGAATTTCTTTCAATATGTCGTAAAAAACGATGTCCCAAACCTTTTCCTTCCGCCGCACCTTCGATGATTCCGGGGATATCTGCCATTACAAAAGATTTGTAGTTTCTGTAATCTACAATTCCCAGATTCGGTGTTAAAGTGGTAAAAGCGTAGTTCGCAATCTTGGGCTTTGCGGCAGAAACTGCGGCTAAAAGCGTCGATTTTCCGGCATTCGGAAATCCAACCAAACCAACATCTGCCAAAAGTTTCAGTTCGAAAATAACGAAACCTTCTTCGCCGTCCATTCCCGGTTGCGCGTAACGCGGGGTTTGGTTGGTCGGAGATTTGAAATGTTCGTTTCCTTTTCCGCCTTTTCCGCCTTCTTTTAAGATGATTTCCTGGCCATGTTCCAAAATTTCGGCAATAATTTCGCCTTCTTCATTTTTCGCGATGGTTCCCAACGGTACATCAATGTAAACATCTTCGCCATAGGCACCGGTCAACTGATTTTTCATTCCGTTTTGACCTCTTTCGGCTTTAATGTGACGGGTAAACCGCAAAGGTAAAAGCGTCCATTCGTGAGCGTTTCCCCTCATGATAACGTGACCGCCACGACCGCCATCGCCACCATCCGGACCACCTTTGGGAATGTATTTTTCACGGCGAAGATGGGCAGAACCTGCGCCACCATGACCGGATTTACAATGAATTTTTACGTAATCTACGAAATTGGACATAATATAATGTTCAAGGTTTAATGTTTTGTATTCAAAGTTCTAACCTTAATTTTTGAACTTTAAATTTAAAAAAAGAAAAAATTATTTAATTTTTTCTACTTCTGCAAATAGTTTTTCAGAAATTTCTTCAATCGCGCCGACCCCGTTTACTTCCACATAAATTCCGTGCTGTTTGTACAACTCTGCAACTTCGGCGGTTTTCGCGTAATATTCTTTAATTCGGTTTCTTATAATTTCTTCGTTGGAATCGTCGGTTCTTCCGCTTGTTTCGCCTCTTTTTAAAAGCCGCCCGACCAAAATTTCGTCCTCCACAACCAGGGAAAGGCAGAGTGAAATTTTACTGTTTAAAACTTCTTGTACAATTTGCTCCAGGGCTTCCGTTTGATTAACCGTACGGGGATAACCGTCGAAAATAAAACCATTGGCATCCGCATTTCTTTTAACTTCGTCGGTTAACATATCGGTGGTTACCTGATCCGGCACCAGATCGCCTTTGTCGATGTACGATTTTGCGAGTCTGCCGAGGTCCGTGTCATTTTTTATATTATAACGGAACAGGTCGCCGGTGGAAATTTGCTTTAAATTAAATTTTTCAATTAAATTTTGTGCCTGAGTTCCTTTTCCGCTTCCCGGCGGACCAAATAGAACAATGTTTATCATTTTATGAGATTTGAAATTCGAAGGAAATTTTTTATTTCTCTTCAATAAAATTACTATTCATTAATACGCCCGTCTTCCAGTTGATACAAATCTTTCAGATTTCTGCCCAGTTCATCATAATCTAAACCATAACCCAAAACAAATTTGTTCGGAATTTCTTTTCCGATATAATCCAGCTTAAAATCCTTCTTGTAAACATCAGGTTTTAAAAGGAATGAAGCCAGCTTTACCGATTTTGGTCTCTGGGTTTCTTTAAAATACTGAAAAAGACTTTCCACGGTATTTCCCGTATCTACAATATCTTCTACGAGGATAATGTGGCGGTCTTTAATGTCCTTCGTAAGTTCCATTTTTTGATAAACGATCCCCGTGGTTTGGGTACCAGAATAAGAACTCATTTGAATAAAAGCGATTTCGCATTTACCGGGATAGTGTTTTAGGAGGTCGGCAAAAAACATAATTACACCATTTAAAACGCCCACAAAAATGGGGGTCTCATCTTTGTAATCTTCGTATATTTTTAATGCTGTTGCTTTTACGATCTCTTGAATTTCTGCATCTTTTAGATACGGAACGAATGTTTTGTCGTGAACTTGAATAGATTCCATAGATAATTTTAGAAAGTGCAAATTTAAGGTTTTTTAAGGGATTTTTTTGAATTTAAATTTTTAGCCCCTTCAAAGCCCGTTTGAAGATAAAAAAGCCGACAATTTTAAGACAAATTTTTGCGCAAAACTTTTAATACCTTACTTTTGTAGAAATCTAAAAAAAGTAAAAATATGGCGACTTATGTGGTTGTTGGTCTTCAGTATGGTGATGAGGGCAAAGGAAAAATAACAGATGTTTTGTCGGCGAAATCCGATTACGTTGTTCGTTTTCAGGGCGGCGATAATGCGGGGCACACCGTGTACGCAGGCGAAGAAAAATTTGTTCTACACTTGCTTCCCTCCGGCGTTCTGCAATGCAAAGGAAAATGCATTATTGCCAATGGCGTGGTGGTAAATCCGAAAGCTTTTCTAAAAGAAATTTCGCAGATCGAAGAAAAAGGCATGCGCAGCGATCACGTTTTCATCAGCCGGAGAGCTCACGTTATTATGCCTTACCATATTTTGCTCGACACGTACCGCGAAGAAGAAGAGGGTGGAACCCATATCGGAACAACAAAAAAAGGAATTGGACCCTGTTACGAAGACAAAATTGCAAGAGTTGGTATTCGAATGGTCGATCTTCTAAATCCCGAAGTTTTGGCGGAAAAGATTAAGAAAAATTTAAAAATTAAAAATTCGCTTTTCGAAAAATATTTTGAAAAGCCCACTTTAGAGTTTGAGGAAATTTATAATGAATTTTTAGAATTGGGTCAAAAATTACAGGACCGCATCGTTGATACGGAAGTTGAATTGAACCAGGCCATCCACGACGGAAAAAATATTTTATTTGAGGGCGCACAGGCTGCAATGCTGGATATTGATTTCGGAACATATCCCTACGTAACATCATCTTCGCCTACAACCGGCGGAGTGTGTTCCGGTGCAGGGGTGCCGCCGACAAGTCTTCAAAATTTGATTGGTGTGGCAAAAGCATATACAACCAGAGTGGGAGAAGGACCATTTCCTACGGAACTCGATAATGAACTTGGCGAAAAGATCAGGAAAATTGGGTTTGAATTTGGCGCAACCACGGGGCGACCGCGAAGAACGGGCTGGCTCGATCTTGTTTCTTTGAAACATGCGACGATGATCAACGGCATTAATAATCTTGTAATCACAAAATTGGATGTCTTATCGGGAATTTCTCCTTTAAAAATTGCCACCAAATATAAAACCGAAGACGGAAAAATTATTGACTACTTTACATCTTCGACCACTAAACTTTATAATTACGAGCCTATGTATGAAGAATTGGACGGTTGGGATGAGGATCTAACAGAAGTTAGAAGTTATGAAGAACTGCCGGTGAACGCCAAAAAATATATTGAGTTTATTGAGAAATATCTGGGGATAAATGTTTATCTCGTTTCCGTAGGACCGGAGCGCAGTCAGAATATTATTCGGAAAGAATTATTTTAATCATTACAGAAAGCTGGGGAATAGTTCGCAGCTTTTTTTCCTTATCGGGCGTATTTTTCGTAAGCTGTTTTTAGTTTTACATCGTATTTGTTGGCTTTGTAACCTGCACCGTTATACTTTTCGGCGACCTTTGCCCAGTTCTTATTTCGAAGAGAAGTCATAATGTTATTCACTTCCAAAAACCTACCAAAAGCTTTTAAATGTTCTCGTTCGTGGATGTACATTTTGTCTACAAAATCCTGTACAGATGCATAACCTAAACTTAAAGCGTGAAATCCCATAATTTGAAAACTTCCCCAGGAAGCAGCAGCCCGCGCTGCTTCTTTTACTTTCGGATTGGGACTGATGGCGATGGCTTCACTTAAACGGTCGTACTCCTTCACGCCGCCCTGGTAGTAGGTTTTTGTCCATTTTGGATATAGAACGTTGCGGTTTTGCGGCGTTTGTAAGCTGGCCGGATTGATGCCACGTTTTTGAAGTTGATTCCAGAAAATATGACCTTCAAAAAGAATCTTCGGTTTGCCATCCATCAAAAAACCTTTGCCCGAGCTTTCAACCTCGTTAATGGCTTTTACGGCGGCAAGTTCTAAATTAAATTTTTTCGCGAAGTCTTTTAGATCTTCTTCCGACAGAAAACGGTCGTTAATATTGAATATTTTTTTGCTCTTATCCAAAAGAACCTGCCAGGTTTTCATCCCAACGGCACCATCTACGACCAGCGCATTATTTTTCTGAAAATCTTTTACAGCCGCGTCCACTTCAAGTGTAAACGAATCTGAAATTGTGATTTGATAGCCCAGTTTGTGCAGTAATTCGCAGAGAGTATAAACTTCTGGTCCTTTTGCCCTGTATTTTAAAGTAATCATGAGGGTGTTTTTAAATTTAAAAAACAATTGCTTTCCGTTCAGAATTTTTTAAACATCTAAAGTTAAGGTGTCTAGAGACTGAAATACGAAGTGATTTAACGGAGTTTCGCGTCGGTAAAACACCTCTTGACCGTAAGTATTGAGCTGGTATATCTTTTAGGAATTTTTTGAAAAGTTTATTGATGTTACTATCGTCAAATTATTGGATTACAATTTTACTATGATTAGAATATAATCCTTTTGATTTTGATACAAAAATGGCGAGTTATTTGATAAGTCTTTAATAATAAATTAAATAAACCGTTAGAATGGTAATTATCATATTTTTTAACCTTATAAACCCTTGAAGTGATGAAAAATTTTATGAACCTTGACAAAGATTTCCTCTTTAATGAGGTTGTTTTTGAAAACCGTAACAAAAGTTACGGAGCTTATGTTTTGCGGAACGAAGAAGGTAATATGCTTACCAAGGCACTTCTTGTAGGAGTGGCATTCTTCGCGACTTTCGCAATTACTCCCCTTCTTATCAATTCCGTCACGACGCCGGCACCCCCAATTGTGGAGAACAATGGTCATACGCTCACTCCCGTGGATAACATTCCCGATGATGTAAAACCACCGGTATCACCGGTAATTCCGCCAAAAACGATCGAACAAACAGTAACCCTGGAATTGCCGACGCCGACCAGGGACACAAAAAGAGAAATCCCCGCAACTTCCGTAAGCGATTTGAAAGATGCTAAAATCGGTGTAGAAAATATTGACGGCGTGCCTCCAACTATAAGTATTTCGCCTCCGGTTGTCCAAAACGTGGTGGTCGTTCCGCCAATTGTCGCACCGAAACCGGTTAGTAATGCGCCAAGTACAAAGGTGGATGTTGAAGCGAAGTTTAATGGCGGCATCGATGCTTTTAGAAATAAAGTGGTGCAGAATTTCGATGCCGGAAAGTTCGAAGGATCTGGCGGTATCATCAAAACAACCGTTACTTTTATCGTCGAAAAAGACGGAACAATTTCAGGCATAAGCGCTACCGGGCCCGACGCGGGTTTTAACAGAGAAGCCGAGAAAACGGTGAAATACATTAAAGGGAAATGGATGCCTGCCAAATTAAATGGCGAGAACGTACGAAGTTATTTTAATTTCCCCATTTCAATGCAGTTTGAGTAAAAATAGACCTTAAATTTTTTTCTTAACAGTTATCCACAAAAGAAATAGTTTTGTGGATAATTTTTTTTATGGTCAAATATTTAATTAACAGTACTTTAACGTATTGCGAAACATTATCAACCCGCAAAAAATGATAAAAAAGTGTATTTTTGAGGATTAAAATTGTTACGAATGGCTAAAGTTATAGGGGTTGCAAATCAAAAAGGTGGAGTTGGTAAAACAACAACTGCCGTTAATTTAGCCGCCGCGCTGGGAGTTTTGGAAAAGAAAATTTTGTTGATTGATGCTGATCCGCAGGCGAATGCGACCTCCGGTTTGGGCATTGAACAGTCTAATTTTTCTACTTACAATCTTTTGGAACATAGCGCCGATGCGCGAAAATGTGTGCAGAAAACAGCGTCTCCCAATTTGGATATTATTCCCTCTCACATCGATCTCGTTGCTGCGGAAATTGAACTCGTGGACCGCGAACACCGCGAATATATGTTGAAGAGAGCTTTAAAATCAATTCGGGAAGACTACGATTATATCATCATCGACTGCGCACCGAGTTTAGGTTTAATTACCATCAATGCTTTAACTGCGGCAGATTCTGTTATTATTCCCATTCAGTGTGAGTATTTTGCGCTCGAAGGTTTGGGGAAACTGTTGAACACCATTAAAAATGTTCAGAAGATTCATAACAAAGATCTGGATATCGAAGGTTTGCTTTTAACCATGTTTGATTCGCGTTTAAGACTGTCAAATCAGGTGGTGGAAGAAGTGAATTCGCATTTCCCCGAAATGGTTTTCGAAACAATTATCAGCAGAAACGTGCGTTTAAGTGAAGCTCCAAGTTTTGGCGAAAGCATCTTAAACTATGATGCAGAAAGCAAAGGCGCTATACAGTATCTTCAGTTGGCGGAAGAGGTTTTATTGAAAAACGAAAATTTAGTTAAGAATTAACAATTGAATTGATCATCAATCATCTATCATAAATGAAAGACAAGAAAAGAGCAATGGGACGCGGTTTGGGTGCAATTCTGAGTGCAGAATCCAAAGCCACCGTTAATTCCGCAACCGATGAAGGAGCAGACAAATTTGTAGGAAATATTGTTGAGGTGGCCCTGGAGGATATTTATCCCAACGCCACGCAGCCGAGAACTTATTTTGACGAAAAAGCACTCGCCGATTTGGCGCAGTCCATCAAAAATCTTGGCGTAATTCAACCGATCACTTTACGGAAAGACGCCGATAAATTCGAAATTATTTCTGGTGAACGGCGTTTCCGCGCGAGTAAAATCGCTGGATTGGAAACCATCCCGGCGTATATTCGGTTGGTTAATGATCAGGAATTGCTCGAAATGGCCTTGGTAGAAAACATTCAGAGAGAAGATTTGGATGCTATCGAAATCGCCCTCACTTACCAAAGATTGCTCGAAGAAATTGGCATGACGCAGGAGAATTTAAGTCAGCGGGTCGGTAAGGAAAGAAGCACGATCACCAATTCGATCCGTTTGCTGCGCTTGAATCCGGATATGCAAAACGCGATCAGAAGTGGCGAAATTTCTGCAGGACACGGCAGAGCCATTTTAAGTATTGAAGAAAAAGACCTGCAGGAAGGACTTTTCCAAACTATTCTGAAAAACAATTTAAGTGTCAGACAGGCGGAAGAGCAGTCTAATATGCTGAAAAATGCCGAGCCCGTCGCAAAAAGATCAAAGCCGGCGCTTCCCAATCATTTTAAAAAAGCAGAAAAAAATCTTGCCGATATTCTGGCCGTAAAAGTAGAAATTAAAGCGGCGGCCAACGGAAAAAAGGGGAAAATTGTCCTCGACTTCAAAAATGAAGAGGAACTGGATAATATTTTGTCACACTTTAAATAGATGAAGAAACTTGTTTTAATTTTTCTGGTTATCTTCTCCGTTAAAGCTTTCGCTCAGGTTAATCCGAACGATACCATCCGTGTCGAAAATTATCCTACAGATTCCGTCTCTACAAAATCTTCTCCCTCGGAAATTGAAGTTCTTACCGATATTCAGGAATCGAACGCGCCGGTGAAGGTCATGAAATTTAATCCAACGAAGGCCGGTTTATATTCTGCAGTTTTGCCCGGATTAGGGCAGTATTACAACAAAAAATACTGGAAAATCCCCATCGTCCTTGGAGGAATAGGAACGGGAGTTGGGATCACCCTTTGGAATCAGAAACAGTATACGCGCTACCGAAACGCCTTTATTGCGCAGTTAAATGGTCAAACTCATGAGTTTTCGAATATTCCGGGAATTACGGCCGAAGCACTGGGCAGAACGCAGGATCGCGCAAAAAGACAACGCGATTATGCCATTGCCGTCACAGGTCTGGTTTATATTTTAAATATCGTTGATGCAGTTGTAGATGCGCATTTATATGAAGGACGCAAAGATCCGGACCTTGCTTTGCAGCCCGCGCTCCTTTATGATGAATTTGGAAATCAGAATTCCAAAGCAGGCTTAAGTTTAAGCTATAATTTTTAAAAATGCAAAACGGTTTTTATTTATTGGTACTTGGAATTTTGACGAAATACTAACAAAAACACAACAATACCTTCTCTTTGGAAAGGGTTAGAATGACAAAATTATGAAAATAGCACTGGTCGGTTACGGAAAGATGGGTAAAATTATTGGAGAACTGGCCGAAAAAAAAGGCCACGAAATCGTTGCTCGCCTTAACGAAACGCCTACCACAGAAAATTTAAATAATCCCGATGTCGCCATCGAATTTTCGAACCCGGAAGGAGCCTTCAATAATATTAAATTTTGTCTGGAACATAAAATTCCCGTCATTAGCGGCACCACAGGTTGGCTTGACCAAAAATCAGCAGTAGAAAAAATTTCCCTCGAAAATAATACGGCTTTTTTATACGGCTCCAATTTCAGTCTCGGCGTCAATTTATTTTTTGCCTTGAATGAAAAATTGGCGGAATTGATGAAAAATTTCGATGAGTATAAGGTTCAGCTGGAGGAAATTCATCACACCCAGAAAAAAGACGCACCTAGCGGAACAGCCATTACTTTGGCAGAAGGAATTATAAATAACGACTCTAGATTTGACGCCTGGAAATTGCACGAAACAAAAGACAAACAATTGGGCATTTTTGCGCTGCGACAAGATGAAGTTCCCGGTACACACAGTGTTTTCTACAAAAGTGAAGTCGATGAAATTGAAATTAAACACACCGCATTTAACAGAAACGGATTCGCTTTGGGCGCCCTCATCGCCGCAGAATGGATTCAGGGAAAAAAGGGAAACTTTACAATGAAAGATGTACTTGGTTTATAAACCGGCTTTAAAGTTCCTCTCCTTTGGAGAGGGATTTAGGGTGAGGAAGATTTTGTAACAATATTCACAAAAAACAAACTAATAACTTAAATATTATCCAAACGAGATATGAATTACTTTCTAACTTATGCCGTTTACGTTCTAATACTCTCATTACTGATGGGAATTACCACGTGGAAGCTTTTTAAAAAGATGGGTTACAATCCACTTTTTGCTTTTGTCCCGTTCTACAATTATTATCTTATTCAAAAAGAAACTGGCCATCCAAAGTGGTGGATCGTCATGGCTTATCTGCCCATCGTTGGTCCCATTATGATGACGGTTTTTCATCTCTTTTTAATGAAGCATTTTGGGAAAGCAAGTTTCGTTCAAAAATTGTTAACCGTTATCCTTCCTTTTATTTATATGGCTTTTGTTAACTATTCCAAAGATGCAGAGGTTGAAAGAGAAGAGGAACTTTATATGACAGAGGAGGAAAAACAGGATGGTAAAAAAGAATCTTTTCTGGGTTCCATTACTTTCGCTGTGGTTTTTGCCACGATTGTTCACGTTTTTTTCACACAACCTTTCGGAATTCCAACCGGATCAATGGAACGAACGTTGTTGGTAGGCGATTTTCTCTTTGTTAACAAATGGACCTACGGATACCGTATGCCGATGCGGCCTTTAGCCATTCCGTTTTTGCAGGGTACCATTATGGACACCGGCGAAAAAGGCAATCCAAAAGACGATCCCAAATCCTATGTTGATGCCGTAAAATTACCTTACGAAAGAATTTTGCAGTTCAAAAAACCCCAGAAAAACGATATCGTTGTTTTTAACTATCCGCAGGATTCCGTGCACACCGCCATCGACCGGAAAGATCCGTACGTAAAACGCTGCGTTGCCGTTGCAGGCGATGTGATGGAGTTTCGTGCAGGCCGGCTTTTTGTGAACGGAAAACCTGAAAATATTTTAGGCGATCAAAAAAAGCAACACAAATTTATCGCCACTACGGGCAGCCAACTCGATATTCCGTCTTTGTATAAAAAATACGGATTTTTGCCCGTACAGGAAGTTCAGACGCAGACCGGATATTTGTATGATTTTCAGGGATTAACAGATCAAACTGCAAAAGAAATTAAAGAGTTACCACAGATCATCGACCTGAAGGAGCACATTTGGGCGAAGGATACGGCTGCTGTTTCTTATAAACTTAATGCAATGCACGATGCCTACACGAAAAATGTAGATACCACGCAATCAATTTTCCCCATCAACAAAAAATGGAATCAGGATTGGTACGGTCCGCTTAGAATTCCAAAAAAGGGTGATGTAGTTACTTTAAATCAGGAAACGCTGCCCGAATACCGCTGGATTATTTCGGAGTACGAACACAATCACCTCGAAAATAAAGACGGAAAAATCTTCATCAACGGAAAAGAAAGCACGCAATACACCATTCAACAGGATTATTACATGATGGTTGGCGATAACCGCGACGCGTCGTTAGATGCCCGCTTCTTCGGCTTTGTGCCAGAGGAAAATATTGTCGGTTCTCCCATGTTCACTTGGTTAAGTGTGGAGGGACTATTTCCGGACAAGAGCTCATCTTACCAGCCCGATGGCAAAACAATTCGGTGGGACCGTATGTTCAAGGCGACAAATACCGGCGAAGTTCAAAAAACCTCGTATTGGTGGGTGGCGGCAATTATATTGCTTCTCTTCTTCGGCTGGGATTATTTCGCGAAATTATTTAAGAAAAAAGAGACAGAGGATTAATATTTTTTAAAATCGCTTCCGCGCCGTGAACAGCCGGTTTCATTCCGCCAAACCCCATAAAAAAATGCCTGTGCGAACGGGTTTCGGGAGTTGTTACTAAAATAAAATATAAAAATTTAATAAAGGTTTTGAAAAAAGTATTATTACCCGTTTTTTATTTGCCGCCAATTTCCTGGTTTTCAGTCTTTTTGAGAGAAGATTCGGAAATTGTTTTCGAGCAGTTTGAAAGCTTTCCCAAACAAACCTACCGCAACAGAACTACCATTTACGGCGCTAACGGACGACTATCCCTTATTATTCCCATGAATCACAATGGGAAGAGAACGATGCACGAGATTGAAGTTTCTCACCGCGATAATTGGCTGAACATTCACTGGAAATCCATCAAAATTGCCTATCAAGGTTCTCCCTATTTTGAGTTCTACGAAGATAAACTGCGGGAAATTTTTACTTTTCAGACGAATTCGCTTTTGGAGTTCAATTTAAATGCTTTAAGGATCCTTCAGAAAATCCTTAAGACCGAAAAGCCATACACTTTAAATAAAGAGTATTTCAAAATTCCCTCCGAAGAAAATTACAGAGAAAGTTTCTCCGCCAAAAAAGAATCTGAATTTGATACCGCAGAATATTATCAAACTTTTTCCGATAAATATGGTTTTTTGCCGGATCTCTCGATCGTAGATCTCATTTGTAACAAAGGACCGGAAGCGTTGACTTATTTAAAGAACATTCAAACCAAATAATTTAAAGGTTAATCTTATCATTTTTAAAACTTAGCTCATCAATACTGCATAAAATTAAAATTTTTAAATAACAATAAATTAGATACTTATGAAAAAGATATTCATTGCAGCTTGTTTCATGACAGGCTTTCTTTCGTTTGCGCAGACTGCAGACACCACTTTAGACCCGATGATCGACAAGGATTTAATGACTTGGTATCACAAGGATTTTGCGTCGACGAATGTGTACGGCGTCAATACTCAAAACGCCTATAAATATTTAGAATCAAAAGGTTTAAAGCCGAAAAAGGTAATCGTTGGCGTTCTGGACAGCGGTGTTCAGGTGGATCATCCAGGCTTAATAAATAATATGTGGACCAACGTGAACGAAGTTCCTAATAATGGAAAAGACGATGATGGAAATGGATATATCGACGATGTGCACGGCTGGAACTTCATCGGCGGAAAAAATGGCGATGTTTACGATGATAATTTGGAAGTGACGCGCGTGGTAAAAAAATACCAATCCGTGTTTGAAGGACCCAACTCCACGACAAACAAAGCAAATCAGGCAAAAATGCCCGAAGAATTTGCGATGTACATGAAATCAAAAGACATCTACACCAAAAAAGGTATCGAGGCGAAGCAGGGGTATGAAACATATAAAAGAATTCAGGGCTTAATTCCAACGATGATAGGAATGCTGAACGGTCAAAACCTAACGCCCGAAGCCATTGCAGCAATTAAACCAACGACGCAGGAACAGGCCATGGCAGCTTCTGTTTTAGGACAGGTTGCACAGGATCCGGCGGTAAAAGGAAAATCACCTGCAGATGTTCAGAAATTTTTAGAAGGTCAAATGAAAGAAGCCGTTGATTATTACGAAGTTCAGGCCACCAAACAGTACAATCTGGACTTTGATCCGCGCGCTGAAATCGTGGGCGATAACTACGATGATTACTCCGAAAAAAGTTATGGTAACAACCATTACGCAGATCCGAAAGGCGAACATGGGACGCATGTTGCGGGGATTATTGCCGGACTTCCGCAGGGTAAAGAAGTGCAGTACGGCGTGGGTTACAAGGTGGCCAAAATTATGGCAGTTAGAGCAGTTCCGAATGGTGACGAACGTGATAAAGATGTGGCAAATGCAATACGTTATGCCGTAGACAATGGGGCTAAAATCCTAAATATGAGTTTTGGCAAGCCGGTTTCTCCCGGAAAAAATGTGGTTTGGGAAGCTTTCAAGTATGCGCAGGATAAAGGGGTACTTTTGGTAAAAGCCGCCGGTAATGAAAATGAGAACGTTGCTGAAAATGTGTACTTTCCAACGAATTATAAGGATGTTAATGATGCGAAACCTTTCATTTCCAACATGATTGTGGTAGGCGCTTCTACAAACAACAACGAATTCTTACGCGCTGACTTTTCCAATTACAATCAAAAAATGGTTAATGTTTTCGCGCCCGGAGAAAAAATCTATTCAACGGTACCCGGAAATAAATATGCGTATCTGCAGGGAACGTCTATGGCAGCGCCGGTTGTTGCAGGCGCAGCTGCAGTTTTAATGGCGTATATGCCCAATCTAACTCCGGAACAGGTGATCGAATCATTGGTGAAAAGCTCTAATAAGTCCAGTGTAAACGCCATGATCAACTCCAATACAAATAACAGATTTGATCTGATTTCTGAAGCGGGTGGAGTAATTGATGTAAAGAAGGCCGCAGAATATGCATTTACGAACTTCTACAAAGCGACCGCTTCTGCTGCCCCCGCCAAAGCCAAAGTGCTGAAAAGAAAAACAGTAAAGAAAAAGTAAGCAGAAATTTTTTCTTAAAAAAATCATAAAAAGTCCGGTTTATCCGGACTTTTTTCTTTTACCCGAATCAATGGCACGGTTTTTTGTAACTCCTAGTTAATTAATTTTACTACTATGAAAAATATATTACTGGCAGGCATTTTAGGGGCGGCACTTACCGTTTCCTGTTCCACTGCAAAAACCGCACAATCCAACAGAGCAGAATTTCTTCAGTTAAAAGGAGACTGGCAAATTACGAGTGTTGATTACGACAAGAATTTCAGTGTTAAGCCTTTCGACGAAGGTGCCGATGCGCAATGTTTCGTTGGAAGTCAATGGAAATTAATTCCCAATAACTATTCTGGATCCTACACGCTTAATGGAGGTGGCGATTGCCCGAGCGTGATGCAGCCTATCAAATTCGAGGTGGTAAACGGTAATGAATTCAAATTCAAAAAATTAATGGAGGGAACCAAAGCGAAAGCGGTTACTTCCGGTTATTCTTTAAATCTCGTTAGCCAAACGGCAAGTACTTTTTCACTGGAACAAAATATTCCTGCAAATGGCCAAAATGTAAGAGTCGTTTACAATTTTTCTAAATCAGGAATGTAATAACAATATAAAAATAAGAAATTATGAAAATTTTTAATAAAACAAACATCGCAGCACTTTTTATCTCAACCTCTTTTTTGATGACGAGTTGTGAAGCTGTAAAAAATTCAAATAACCAACAGAAAGGAACTGTTATTGGCGCATCCGCAGGTGCGGTCTTGGGCGGCATCTTAGGAAACAACATCGGTAAAGGTAAAAATGCTCCTCTAGGCGCAGTTTTAGGTGGCGTTGTTGGTGGAATTGCCGGTAACGTAATTGGTAATAAAATGGATAAACAGGCGAAAGAAATTAAGGAAACTTTACCTGGTGCCGAAGTGGAAAGAGTAGGAGAAGGAATTAAAGTTACGTTGAAGGAAAATATGGTAAATTTTGCGTTTAATTCTTCAGCCCTTACCGAAGCCGGGAAAGCCAACCTTAATAAGTTAGCCACCGTTTTAGCCAATAATCCAGATACGAACATCAACATTTATGGCTATACCGATAGTAAAGGTACAGATTCTTATAATCTTTCCTTATCCGACAGAAGAGCCGCTGCAGTTAGAGCGTATTTATCTTCCCAAGGCGTTGCTTCTTCAAGAATGAACACTATGGGAATGGGCGAAGCAGATCCGGTAGCCTCTAATGATACCGATGCAGGCAGAGCCCAAAACAGAAGAGTAGAATTTGCAATTACAGCAAACGAAGATATGATCAACGACGCGAAAACTGCGCAGTAATCGAACTTTATATCCTAAATTTAAAATCCGCTTCGGCGGATTTTTTTATTTTAAAATCCCTATTTTTGCGATTGATTTTTAACACGGATGACGAAATATTTAAAACTGCTTCGCGTAGAACAGTGGATAAAAAACCTATTTGTTTTTGCCCCTTTGTTTTTCTCGGGAAATATCACGAATCTCGATTTGTTGGCTAAAAGTATTTTTGCTTTTGTCGTTTTTTCCCTTACAGCAAGTTCCGTTTACATCATCAACGATTATTCCGATATTGAATCGGACCGTAAGCATCCCGCGAAACGCCGCCGTCCTCTGGCAAGTGGCGCAATTGCCAAAAAAACGGCTCTCATTATTTTAGGTTTTTTAGTTGCCAGCGCAATTCTTTTGATTTTCTGCGGCGAACAGTATTTCCACCATAATTTCTGGAAATTTGCCACCATTATTGCGTTCTATTTTCTAATGAACCTGGCCTATACTTTTAGATTAAAGCATGTCGCCATCATCGATGTCAGTATTATTTCCCTTGGTTTTGTCTTAAGGGTTCTCGCAGGCGGTTACGCAACCGGAATTTTTATTTCGCAGTGGGCCATCTTACTCACCTTTATTTTAGCCCTTGTTCTCGCCATTGGAAAACGGCGCGGAGAATTGATTAATGCGCAGGTTTCTGGTAAAACCCGAAAATCTTTGGATGGCTATAATGTGCAGTTCGCTGATATTGCCCTTTCAATAAGCTGTACTTTGGCAATTGTGTGTTATCTGATGTTTACTCTTTCGCCGGAAGTGCAGCAGCGTTTTCACTCCCGGGTTTTTTATACGGTGATCTTTGTGGTTTTTGGCGTTCTAAGATATCTGCAGCAAACGCTGGTTTATAACAAAACGGAATCGCCTACGAAAATAATTTATAGAGACCGGTATATTCAGATCACCTTGGTGCTTTGGATTGCTGCCTTTTTACTTCAAATTTATTTTAAATAATGAAGCCCAATTTTATTCAGAAAGTTACGAATTGGGGAAATTTTCCAGTCGTAGAGAAAGAAATGAAGTCCGAAGATACGCTACGGAAAATTCAGGATTTTGTAAAAGGCAATAATGAAATCATTGCACGTGGTAACGGCAGATGTTACGGCGATGCTTCTCTTTCTGAACATATATTTTCTACAAAAAGGCTGAATAAATTGATGAGTTTCGACCGTTTAAACGGAATTATCGAGTGCGAATCCGGTGTTTTGCTTTCCGAAATTTTAGAAGTCACTGTTCCGCAGGGTTATTTTCTTTACGTGACACCAGGAACAAAATTTATCTCTGTCGGTGGGGCAATCGCGTCCGACGTTCATGGTAAAAACCATCATGCAGAAGGCTGTTTTTCCGAATATGTGCTCTCCTTTTCTCTTTTGAATGAAAATGGCGACGTTTTAAGTTGTTCCAGAACCGAAAACGCGGATAAATATTGGGCCACGATCGGTGGAATGGGGCTTACGGGTATCATTCTTTCCGCGCGGTTTAAGCTGAAAAATATCGAGACGGCGTACATTCGGCAGGAAAGCATCAAAGCAGAAAATCTGGACGAAATATTTAATCTCTTCGACGAAAGTGAAGACTGGACTTACAATGTTGCCTGGATCGACTGCCTGCAAAAAGGCACCCATATTGGCCGCAGTATTATGCTGCGCGGCGAGCACGCTTTCAAACATCAGTTACCGAAAAACTTACAGGAGAATCCTTTAAGGTTAAAGAAAAAATATAATCCCACAGTTCCTTTTTACTTTCCGAATTTTGTCTTGAATAACACCACCGTTAAATTGTTCAATTACTTCTATTTTAAAAAGCAAACCAAAAAAGAAGTCAAAAGTTACGTGGATTATGAAACTTTTTTTTATCCGCTGGATGTTGTGAAAGACTGGAATAAAATATACGGCAAAAGCGGCTTTATTCAATATCAGTTTGTGATCCCGAAAACCAGTGGCAAAGAAGGAATGCGGAAGATTCTCGAAACCATTGCAAAAAGTGGGAACGGATCTTTTTTAGCGGTTTTAAAGTTGTTCGGCAGGAACAGTCCGTTGGCGTACAATTCTTTTCCTTTCGAGGGATATACATTGGCACTCGATTTTAAAGTTAATTCGAAACTAAAAAATTTAGTGAAAGATTTAGATAAAATTGTAGAGGAATATGGCGGCAGAATTTATTTAGCGAAAGACAGTATGAGCAAATCATCGCTCACCAACTACCTTCAAAATGTGCAGAATCCGAAATTTGTTTCCCTTCAACACAAAAGAATCAAAAATAATTTGTGATGTGGTCATCTGGTAATTAATAATAGAGTTAAAATGCAAATTTTCAAGTTATCAAATTATAGAATCAACCGATACCAAATTATCTCATCTCAAATTCTCAAATTAATATGATCGTTCTTGGCAGCAATTCGGAAATCTCTCAGGCCTTTGTAGAAAAGGCTTTAGAAGCCCATGAGCAATTTTCGACCATCTATTTGTTCACGTCCAACAGAGAAACTACGGAAAAATTTGCAAAACATCTCGACGTCAAATTTTTGCAGCAAACCGAGATAATCGATCTGGATTTAAGGAAGGAAATCGATTATACAACGTTCGATGAAATTACTTCGACCTTGCTTTTTTGTGCCACGGGATATCTGGGAGAAGGCACGGAAGAAGGTTTGTACGATAGTAAAAATACAGAAAGAATTATCGATATTAATTATGCAAAACTGCTTCCGGTACTGAATTTTTTCGCCGAGAAAATGGAAAGACAACGCGCCGGAACCATGATCGTTTTATCGTCTGTTGCGGGCGACCGCGGGAGGCAAAGCAACTTCATCTACGGCAGTGCGAAAGCAGGATTAACTGCGTATTTAAGTGGGCTCCGCAATTATTTGTACGGCAAAAAAGTGCACGTTATCACGGTTAAACCCGGGTTTATGGAGACCAAAATGACGGAAGGATTGCCCTTAAATCCAAAACTGACTGCCACACCAAAAGAAGCGGCAAACGGGATTTACAGCGCTTATAAAAACCAGCGAAATGTTGTTTACATTTTGCCAATTTGGGGTTTCATCATGTTAATCATCAGAAATATCCCTGAATTTATTTTCAAAAAGTTGAATTTGTAATTCAGTTCAATTATTAAGTTTCATGAAAAAACTGTATTTATTTGATTTCGACGGTACTTTAACGTACAGAGACACCATGTTTTTGTACCTGAAATTTTACGACGCGTCTCGATTTAAATTGCAATTCATCAAACATATTCCGCTTTTTATTTTATTAAAACTAAAACTGGCGGACCCCGAAAAAATTAAACGAAGTTTTATCTCCTCTGTTTTAAAGGGGCAGAGCCGGGCAAAAATCGAAAAGAAATCGCAGGAGTTTTTTGACTACTATTTTCCGGAGCTTGTTAGAAAAAATGCGCTGGAATTTATTAAAAGTATCGACCGCGAAAAAACCGACTGCTACATTGTTTCCGCTTCTCTGGATATTTGGGTACAACCATTCGCTCATCATTTTAAAATGAATCTTTTAGCCACACAGGCAGAATTTATAGACGACATTTTCACCGGTAACTTTCTTGGGAAAAACTGCAACGGCCCCGAAAAAGTTCTTCGAATCGTCGAAGCCGTAGGGACGAAAAAATATGATAAAACCATTGCCTTTGGCGACACCTCAGGCGATAAACAAATGTTGGCCTGGGCAGATGAAGCTCAGTTTGAATTTTTTCACTAATTTTACCTGCAGAAAAATCTTAAAAAAAGTATTACAAAATGGATAGAATTTATTTGGATAATGCAGCTACCACGCCGCTTGCCGAAGAAGTTATCGATGCAATGGTCGACGTAATGAAGATGAATTACGGCAACCCGTCTTCCACGCATAGCCTTGGTCAGGAAGCCAAAATTCTTATCGAAAATGTAAGAAGGCAGGTTGCGGATTATCTGCACGTTACGCCGGCCGAGATTGTTTTTACGTCCTGCGGAACGGAATCCAATAACATGATTATAAAATCATGTGTGGAACATTTAGGAGTGGAGCGGATTATTACTTCACCTATGGAACACAAATGTGTAGCAGAAACCGTTCTCGATATGAAAAAACGCCGTGGAACAGAAGTGGTTTACCTTCGTCCCGACCGAAAAGGTGACGTCGATCTGGCACAACTGGAAGAGATCATCAAAAGCTCCGACAAGAAAACTTTGGTAACTTTAATGCACGCCAACAACGAGATCGGAAATTTTCTCGATATTAAAAAAGTCGCGCTTTTATGCAAAGAAAATAACGTATTATTTCACTCAGACACGGTACAGTCCATGGCTCATATGGAAATGAATTTTGCGGAAATTCCGCTGGATTTTGCCTCGTGCAGTGCGCATAAATTTCACGGACCGAAAGGAAGCGGTTTTGCCTTCATTCGAAAAGCTTCTGGTTTAAAAGGAATTATTACAGGCGGTCCACAGGAAAGAAGTTTGCGCGCCGGCACCGAAAATGTGTGCGGCATCGTGGGTTTAGGCAAAGCTTTGGAACTTTCTTTAAATCATCTGGAAGAATACGCTTCGGACATCAAAGAAATTAAAAAACATACTATCGAACGCCTGACGGCGGAAATTTATGGCGTGAAATTCAACGGCAGAAGTTCGGAGGAAGACGGAAGTTTATATACAGTGCTGAGCGTTTTATTGCCCTTTAAAGATCCTTTAATCGGTTTAAAACTCGATATGAAGGGAATTGCTGTATCGCAGGGCAGTGCCTGCTCTTCGGGCGCCGCAAAACCGTCGATGGTAATGATGATGGTTTTGGAAGAAGAAGAAATGGAAAATTCGACACCGTTGCGCGTCTCCTTTAGTCACCTCACGACCAAACAGGAAATCGATGCTTTAATTGAAGCTTTAAGTGAAATAGCGAAATCGTTTACCATAGACAAAACAAATGTTGAACATAGATAATTAACAGTTTGCCTTAGTAGGAAAATTGTAAATTTGTAGGTATAAAAATTAATTTAAAATTAAATAAAAATGGCAGTAGAAATTACAGATCAATCATTTAAAGAAATGGTTTTGGATTCAGATAAACCCGTATTGGTAGATTTTTGGGCAGTTTGGTGTGGACCCTGCAGAATGTTGGGACCAATTGTAGAAGAAATTGCTACTGATTTTGAAGGCAAAGCAGTAGTAGGAAAAGTTGATGTGGATAATAACCAACAGGTTTCTGTGGATTATGGCATCCGAAATATCCCAACGGTTTTAATCTTTAAAGGTGGGCAGGTTGTTGATAAAATTGTAGGAGTTGCTTCAAAAGAGGTAATCGCTGAAAAATTATCGGCACATTTATAAAAATAAAGCACGTGATAATGAATGCTTTCTATTAAAGGAAGCATTTTTTTTGTCAAAATATTTTGTAGATAGGTATAAAGTTGTATTTTTGCACTCACCAAAAAGAAGCATACCTTCTTATTCTAATGATCCGGTAGTTCAGCTGGTTAGAATGCCGCCCTGTCACGGCGGAGGTCGCGGGTTCGAGTCCCGTCCGGATCGCAAAAAGTTTATCAGTACTTTTCAAAAATTGATCCGGTAGTTCAGCTGGTTAGAATGCCGCCCTGTCACGGCGGAGGTCGCGGGTTCGAGTCCCGTCCGGATCGCGAAAATCTCTCAATTTATTGGGAGATTTTTTTTTGGCCTAAATTCGGGTGAAATCGCCTTCTGTTCATCGTCTTCTCCGCAACAAATTACGGAATCGCGATAATATTTGTTATTCATAAAAAACCCTCAATTATCAAGTAACTATATTTTTTTTACTGCCCGAAAAATGGTAATATTGTTATAGAGCAAAAAATAAACACAAAAAAATATTTCCTATGAAACCTAATGTCATCTCAATAGTACTCGGTGGTGGACGAGGTACAAGATTGTTTCCCCTAACTTATTCCCGATCGAAGCCGGCAGTTCCTATCGCAGGAAAGTACAGATTGGTTGATATTCCCATTTCCAACTGTTTAAATTCGGGATATAATAAAATTCTCGTGCTTACTCAGTTTAATTCCGCTTCGCTGAACTCGCACATTAAAAATTCTTATCATTTCGATATTTTCAGCAGAGGTTTTGTAGATATTTTGGCCGCCGAACAAAATGTGGAAAATGATCAGTGGTATCAGGGTACCGCCGATGCAGTGCGCCAGTCGATGAAACATTTGGATAAGTATGACTATGATTACATTTTAATCCTTTCCGGAGATCAGTTGTATCAGATGGATTTTCGCGAACTGATCGATTTTCACTGTAAAAATGAAGGCGACATCACTATTGCAACGATTCCGGTTACCGCGAAAGACGCGCCCGGTTTTGGCATTTTAAAGTCGGATGACAACGGAAATATTACTTCTTTCATCGAAAAACCTTCCTTCGACCAGCTTGACGAGTGGAAATCTGAAGTGTCCGAGAAGAGCAGGGCCGAAGGTAAAGAATATCTCGCCTCGATGGGAATCTACGTTTTCGGTAAAGAGGTTTTGAAAAAGATGTTTGCAGAAGATCCAGGTGACGATTTCGGCGGTGAATTAATCCCCAACGGAATTGGCACCTATAAAACCCTCAGTTTTCAATACGACGGCTACTGGACCGATATCGGAACAATCGATTCTTTCTTCGATGCGAACATCGATTTAACGAAGGATTTCCCTAAATTCAATCTTTTCAGCAATGCTCCCATCTATACGAGAGCGAGAATGCTGCCGCCGTCCAAAATTTTGGGTTCTTATGTGAGTAAAGCAATTTTCGGCGACGGTTGTATTGTGATGGCAGATAAAATTGAAAATTCAATCGTCGGAAACCGCAGCAGGATCGACAAGGGAAGTACTTTGATGTGTACATACATGATGGGTGCAGATTCTTATCAGGATACAAAAGAAATCATCTCAAACGATCATCAGGGGATTCCAAATCTCGGTGTCGGAAAATACTGTTACATTGAGAACGCTATTCTTGATAAAAACTGCAGGGTGGGAGATAATGTGCGTATTATTGGCGGCAAACACCTGCCCGATGGCGATTACGACAATCATTCCATTAAAGATGGAATCGTGGTAGTGAAAAAGAATGCGACCATTCAGCCAGGTACAATTATTCCATAAATTAATCGTCAAATCCAGGACACGGCAATATTTTTATCGCCGTGTTTTTTTGTGCCTGAGTTTTTGTATTTTTGCGCATGCGTTGGTTAAAGTACGGGACGGTTATCGTCCTTTTTTTGTTGGCAGTTTATGCCGCTTCGATGGCTTTCGTGGCGGAAAGTAAAAACTTTACCCTCGAGAAAGAAATAAATTATCCTGTAGAAAAAGTTTTTCCGCAATTCAATAATCTTCAAAATTTTAGCAGCTGGAACGCCTTCTTTGCGGATAATGATCATTTAACTTTCGAGTACTTTACGCCTTATTCAGGGCAGGGCAGTTCAATGAGGTACCACGACAAGAAAGACGACGAAATTTTTGGTGATTTGTTTATTCGTTATGAAAATCCAAACAGAACCCTGCGGTACCAGCTTTTTGAAGGGAAAAAAGCAATCCCTACGGCATCAATGTCAAATTTAGAGGAGCAAACGGCAAAACCAGAATCACATGGAATATTCAAACGCCGAAACAGCCGTTTCTGAAAAGATCACTCAATCTGCTCACCGAAGATGATATTGCAGATCAAATCGACAAAAGTATGAAGAACCTGTTTGCTATTTTAGGTAACAAAGTAGATAAAGAAAAGCAGCGTGAAAGTTTAAAGTTCGACAGTTTAATGGTAGAGCAGCAGGAAGGTCAACTGCTTTTGGGCGTAAGTGTAAACTCCAAAAATGCTAAAGACGCGCTCTTCAAAAATATTGTTATCAATCATAACAAAGTTTTGAATTATGTGAAAATGGATTTAGGCAAAAAAACCGACGAATACGGCGAGCCGATTCTTATTACCGATGCCGATAATTACAAGGATAAAGAAGTTTCTTATTATTACGGCATTCCGCTTTCCAAAAGGGTGGGCGTTTCCGATAACAATTTTAGTTTCCGCACCGTGAACGCTTCCAAAAATTACGTAATCTACTACCGCGGCTCCTATCCCGGACGAATAAAATTGATTCAGCAGCTTCTTTTAAAAGCCAAAAAAGATACCTTAAGAACAGGCGATCTGCAGCAGACTTTTTTGGAGGAACCGCGCGAAGAAAATAATACGGTAATCAAATTGTCACTGCCCGTTTTCCGATAATTTATTTAACTATTTTTAAGGGATTTTGCGCTCAGTACCTCACTTTTTTTTGCTAAATTTGTCTTTTAAATAAAATAAAGAGTTAATCTGTAAAAAATGGACAAATTTTCATTCCTGAATGCTGCACATTCGCAGTTGATAGAAGACTTATACCAGCAATATTTAAAATTTCCCGATTCACTTGAGCCTTCCTGGAAAGCATTTTTCCAGGGATTTGATTTTGCTCTAGAGAATTATAACGACGATATTTCCACCAATTCCGCAGTTCCGGCCTCATCCAATGTCTCCACAATAACCAATCAGATCGTTTCGGACGGCCAGATTCCGGACGATATTAAAAAAGAGTTTAAAGTGCTTAACCTGATCGAAGGATACAGACAGCGCGGTCATTTATTTACGAACACAAATCCTGTACGTGAAAGACGACATTACGAACCAACGCTGGATCTGGAGAATTTTGGACTTTCTAAAGACGACTTAAATACTAAATTTAATTCGGCCACAGAAACCGGAATGCCGAACGCTGCAACCTTGCAGGAAATCATCAATCACCTCGAAAAGATTTATTGCGAATCGATTGGTACAGAATACATGCACATTAACAACGTGCAGGAGAAAAAATTCATCAGAGAATGGATTACCGTAAATGAAAATCACCCAAACCTTTCGGCGCCGCAGAAGACGGAAATTTTGGAAAAATTAAATCAGGCCGTTGCTTTCGAAAATTATCTTCATACCAAATTTGTGGGTCAGAAGCGGTTTTCTTTGGAAGGGGGCGAATCTTTAATTCCGGCATTGGATCAGTTGATTACGAGGTCTTCGCAATTAGGCGTTGACGAGGTCGTTTTAGGAATGGCTCACCGTGGACGCTTAAGCGTTTTAACCAATATTTTCGGCAAATCTTACAAGCAGATATTTTCAGAATTTGAAGGGAAAGAATTTGAAGAAGATGTTTTTTCCGGCGATGTGAAATACCATCTGGGGTCATCAAAAAAAATAAAAACCGAATCCGGTGAAGAAGTTGCCATCAATCTAACGCCGAATCCTTCGCATTTGGAGACTGTTGCCTCCTTGGTAGAGGGTATTTGTCGTGCAAAAGTTGATAATAAATACAAAGATTACAAAAAAGTTTTGCCCATTGTTATTCACGGCGACGGCGCCATCGCAGGGCAGGGAATTGTCTACGAGATTGCCCAGATGATGACGCTGGAAGGATATAAAACGGGTGGCACCATTCATATTGTGGTGAACAACCAGGTTTCCTTTACCACCAATTATCTAGATGCAAGATCGTCGGTTTATTGTACAGATATCGCAAAAGTAACCGAATCACCTGTGATGCACGTAAATGCAGATGATGTTGAAGCTGTTGTTCACGCCATCAGATTTGCGGCAGATTTCCGCGCAGAGTTTGGTAAAGATGTCTACATCGATTTATTGGGTTACAGAAAATACGGCCATAACGAAGGTGATGAGCCCCGTTTTACACAGCCGAACTTATACCGGTTGATTTCTAAACACCCCAATCCGAGAGAGATCTACAAAGAGCAGCTCATTAAAGAAGGCATTCTTTCCGAAGATGTTTTAAAAACAATGGAATCTAAATTCAAAACCCTTTTGGATGAAGATTATGATGCTGCTAAAGAGATTGAAAAAAATACCATGGACGTTTTTATGTCCGATGATTGGGTCGATTTCCCGCTTAGCGTAAAAGATGCCATGCAGGAATCCGTGAATACGGGATTTGATTTAGAAGAACTAAAGAAACTGGCAGTTAAAATGACCACTTTGCCGGCAGATAAAAAATTTATTTCCAAAATCAAAAGGCTGTTCGATAACCGTTTGAAAATGATCGAGTCCAATTCGTTCGACTGGGCGTTGGGCGAATGGTTAGCTTATGCAACTTTGCTTACGGAAGGAAATAACGTACGGATTTCCGGTGAAGACGTCGAAAGAGGCACATTCTCTCACCGTCATGCGGTTGTGAAAACTGAAGATGCCGAAGAAGAATATATCCCTTTGCGCCACGTTTCCGATAATCGTTTTGATATTTACAACTCGCACCTTTCCGAATACGGAGTTCTTGGTTTCGACTATGGTTACGCCATGTCTTCGCCAAATACATTAACCATTTGGGAAGCGCAGTTTGGAGATTTCGTTAATGGAGCACAGATTATCATCGACCAGTATTTGGCCGCGGCTGAAGAAAAATGGAAGATTCAAAATGGTTTGGTGATGCTTCTTCCGCACGGTTTTGAAGGGCAGGGTGCAGAACACTCTTCTGCCAGATTGGAAAGATTTTTAGGCCTTTGTGCCAATGAAAATATGACTGTAGCCAACGCCACAACTCCTGCAAACTATTTCCACCTTTTGAGAAGACAGTTGAAATGGAAATTTCGGAAACCTTTGATCGTTATGACGCCGAAATCTTTACTGCGTCATCCGAAAGTCGTTTCTCCGCTGGAGGACTTCGCGAACGGTCAGTTTCAGCCTATTATCGACGATTTTACAGCAAAAGAAGATAAAATTGATAAATTGGTTTTATGTTCCGGAAAAATCTACTACGAACTGTTAGCTAAAAAAGAAGAATTGAACTGTGAAAACATTGCTTTGGTAAGATTAGAGCAGATGTATCCGATTCAGGAAGATAAAATTCAGGAAATATTTCAGAAATATAAAAACAGAAAAGAACTGCTTTGGGTTCAGGAAGAGCCCGAAAATATGGGCGCCTGGAATTATATTTTAAGAACCTTCCGTGAGACCGGAATTCAGGTAATTTCGCCGGTTGCAAGTGGTTCGCCTGCACCGGGAAGTCACAAAATGTTCGAAAGAAATCAGAACAGTGTTATCAACCGGGTTTTCGACAGAAACGATGCGCCGGCAAAAAGACCGGTAACAGCTTAGCTCCAGATGAAAAAAGTGCTTCTCGTCTTAAGTTGTATGCTTTGTCTTCCGTTTTTTGCGCAGGAGATGAAAACTGGGATCGAAAATCAGTTTCGGGATTATAACAATTTAATTGTTGAGAAGAAATTCGAGAAGGCTTTGGATCTTTATGCTAATGAAGATTTCTTGAAAATGTTTCCGAAAGACCAATTGGTTGATTTAATGAACCAAATGTTCAACTCGCCGGAACTGGAGTTTAAAATAGATAAGCCCGAAAATATTGTTGTTAGCGATGAGGTTGTGGAGGAGAAGGGTCAGAAATTTGTGAAAGTTACTTACCTTCAAAAGATTCAGATGAAATTCGTTGGAAGCGAATTGAAAGTAGAGGATTTACAATCTGCGCTGCAAGGAGAATTCGGATATGATAACGTAAAGCTGGACCCATCCACGGGATATTTTTATATAAGTTCCGTAAAAGAGGCCGCAGCAAGTTCATCTGATTCTAAAAATTGGAAATTTACCGTTTTGGAAAAGAAACAGATTCCTGTTCTAAAAGCATTTATTCCGGAGCAGTTTTTAAGAGAATTAAAATAATAAACAAAATATTCACGATGTCAATATTAGAAATGAAAGTTCCCTCGCCGGGAGAATCCATCACAGAAGTTGAAATCGCATCTTGGTTGGTAAAAGACGGCGATTACGTAGAAAAAGACCAGCCAATCGCTGAAGTTGATTCCGACAAAGCAACCCTTGAACTTCCTGCCGAAGAAAGCGGGATTATTACCTTAAAAGCGGAAGAAGGCGAAGTGGTAGAAGTAGGACAGGTGGTTTGCCTTATCGATAGAGACGGTGCAAAACCTGAAGCGTCATCTGCCCCCAAAACGGAAAATGCCGAGGCGCCAAAAGCGGAAGAAAAAGTGGTAGAAAAACCGGCCATCGTTCAGGAGGCTAAAAAAGAAGAAAAACCCGTTGCAACAAGTTATGCAACAGGCACGCCTTCGCCGGCTGCGAAAAAGATTCTGGACGAAAAAGGAATAACAGCTTCTCAGGTTTCAGGTTCCGGCAAAGACGGCAGAATCACGAAGGAGGATGCGAATACGGCTTCGGTTCCTGCAATGGGCGGAACTTCCGAAACAAGTGGTTCCAGAGGTTCGAACACCACTAAACTCTCAGTATTGCGTCGTAAAATTGCGGCAAGATTGGTATCGGTGAAAAATGAAACGGCCATGTTGACGACTTTTAACGAAGTTGACATGTCCGAAATCTTCCGAATCAGAAAACAATATAAAGAAGAATTTACGCAGAAACACGGCATTGGTTTAGGATTTATGTCCTTTTTTACGAAAGCCGTAACAAGAGCACTTCAAATGTATCCGGATGTGAACGCTTCTATCGACGGAGATTTCAAAACCAATTATGAGTTTTGCGATATTTCGATCGCAGTTTCCGGACCGAAAGGTTTGATGGTTCCTGTGCTTCGCAATGCAGAAAATATGTCGTTTCGCGGGGTGGAAGCCAACATTAAATCACTTGCTGAAAAAGTAAGAGACGGAAAAATAACCGTTGATGAAATGACGGGTGGAACCTTTACCGTAACAAATGGTGGAACTTTCGGCTCCATGATGTCTACGCCAATTATTAATCCGCCGCAGTCTGCAATATTAGGAATGCACAATATTTTACAAAGACCTATGGCGATTGATGGCCAGGTGGTTATACGTCCGATGATGTATGTGGCCTTGTCTTACGATCACCGAATCATCGATGGTAAGGAATCTGTCGGGTTTTTGGTGGCGGTGAAAGAAGCCATCGATAATCCTGTGGAACACCTTATGGGCGGTGACGAAAGGAAAGCGCTGGAGCTTTAAAATTTTTACAGTAAAAACTTTCAGATATTTAAATCCTGCCCGCAAAAGGGCGGGATTTTTGTATTCCTAAAAAAAAACACAAATATGTTCTCTACAACTACTTTCGACATTAAAGTCTCCGTAACTCCGGAATACGACGTTAAAAACAGTTTTCCTTCAGAGAATCGTTTTGTGTTCCGCTACAACATTACCATCGAAAACCTGAGCGAATTTCCCATCAAACTGAAAAGGCGAAAATGGCTGATTTACGATGTTGGCTTTGGTTTTACAGAGGTCAGTGGCGATGGTGTAATAGGCTTAACTCCCGAAATTCACCCGGGCGACAACTTCAAATATTTTTCGAATGTGGTCTTACGGTCTGGCGTGGGAAATATGTCTGGAACGTATTTTTGCACCCACCTTCTCACCAATGATGAAATCGAAATTGAAATTCCAAAATTCAATTTGGTAGCGCAGGTTTTGAGTAATTGATCCTGAAAAGTCCCCCTAAAGAATTTTCAGATTTTTTTTCAGCACCTCACTTACTTCATCATTTCTCGTAAGCATCAACCTTTCAAACGCGAGGAGCGATATTTTGGCGCAGACTTCTGCATCGGCACCCGCTCTGTGATGCGTAAACTGAATATTGTGCTGATCGGCTAACGATTTCAAACCATATTTGGGCAAATCTTTCCAGGATTTTTTGGCTAAAGAAATGCTGCATAAATAGTTAAGTTTCGGTTTAAAAAAACCGTAGTAATCTAGACAGCTTCTTAAAACGCCCGCGTCAAAGCCGGCGTTGTGCGCGATCATCAGATTTCCATACATCAAGTTTTCAGCTTCATGCCAGATTTCATCAAAAGTAGGAGCGTGCTGAACATCGTGTGGATTTATACCGTGAACTTCGATGTTTCTCGGATGAAAATACGGAAAACTTGGCGGCTTGATGAGCCACGTTTGGGTTTTTACAATCACGCCGCCTTCAACCACACAAATTCCCATCTCACATGCAGAATGCCGTTCGTGTGTAGCAGTTTCAAAATCGATAGCGCAGAAATCAATCATTTAAATTAAGAGTTTTCCGGAGTTCCAAAGAGTAGGAAGCCGGCCCGCAAAATTATAAAAAATCCAGTTAAGACAGTTGAATAAATCACTTTCTCTTTGTGCTAACGAAGTATATTCTGCCATATTATTTTTGAATTTTTGACGACACCTTATTTTTGGCTAAGAATCATCTGAAGCTCTTCCCGAAATTTTTGGAATTTCGCCAGGTCATCATGTTTTCCTCCCGCGATCTTGATGAATTTTTTTTCGATGTCCGGCTTTTGATTTTGGAAAAGTTCAAACAGTTTTTTGCCGGAAGTAAACGGCACAACCGAATCTTTCGTGCCGTGAAAGTGATAAAGCGGAACGTTAAGACCGACAATAGTTTCATTCGATAAAAAGTGGTATGTCATTTTTGGTGCCACCTTGTCCGTGATCTGAACGGGAAGCCAGCGGTTCACAATGTCCTGCAGATTGTAAAAAGCGGCCTCTAAAATCACGAGTTTAGGTTGGTTTTCTGCTGCCACTTTTAAGGCAAAAGCGCCGCCTAAGCTGCGTCCGTACACGACAACGTTTTCTTCGCCGTACTTTTTCTTTGCAAATTCGAAAGCGAAAAAAGCGTCGGAATAAAGAAAATCCTCATTGCGTGGACCGGAACTTTTGCCGTAACCGCGGTAGTCCATCACCAGAATATCGTACCCAAAATGGCGAAGTTCGCCCGCGATTTTTCCCCAGCGATGCAGGTTGTTGGAATTGCCGTGAAAATATAAAATTACGCCTTTCGGATTTTTAATTTGAAAATGTAAGGCATTTATTTTGCCCTCGAACGGGGTTTTCCAAAGATATTCTTCGAAGCTGTTTTCAAAATCGAATTCGTGTTCCTGCGGAAGCGCAACGGGTAAAAACACCACTTTTTCCTGAAGATATTGAAGCAGTTTTCCCATTGATATTCGGTTATAGCGCGTTTCGCGTGATCAGAATTTTATCAACGCGTTGTCGGTCCTTATCGATGATTTCGAGTTCCAGATCTTCAATTTTCACTTTGTCTCCAACTTCGGTGGAGCCTCTTTCATTCAGGAAAAATCCAACCAATGTGGTGTAATTGTCTTTGTTATCGAATTCGTACTCTAGATCAAAATATTTGATAAATTCAACGATCGGAAACTGCGCGTCTGCCAGCCAGGAATTTTCGCTGCGCTGAACAATTCGGTAATCAAAGTTCTCATCCGTCGACGTGTCGCCCACCAAAGCATCGAGAACATCGTGCATCGTAACCATCCCGACGGTATTTCCGTACTCGTCAATGACGATTCCGTAATGGTTTTGCTCCTTCTTAAAAATTTCGAGGACTTTGTACGCATAGAAATTTTCATTCAGATAAATGGGCTGGCGAAGATGGTTCTTCAGCTCAAAGCTTTCGGGATTTTCGATAGGGAAAAGGTCTTTCATCAAAACGATTCCGGTGATGTAGTCCAAACTGTGACCGGACGTTACGGGGTAGGCGCTGTGCTTGTTGTCGCTGATTTTTTTCAGAACAATTTCCAGACTGTCTGTGATATTGAGATAACTCATCGCATTTCGGTGCGTTAAAAGTGTGTTGATCTTACGGTCGCCCAACTCAAAAACGCGCTCTACAATATTATGTTCGATTTGGTCTATCTGGCCTTCCTGCGCGCTTTCTCGAACAATGGATTTAATTTCTTCTTCTGTGACGATGCTGTCTGAGGTGCTTTTAATTCCTAAAACTTTTAACAACAGATTATTGGAAGTCGTAAGCAAGAGCACGAAAGGCGAGGTCACTTTCGACAGAATATCCATGGGTTTCGCGAGCATCGTAATGATTTTTTCCGGGAACGTCATCGCAATCCTTTTCGGCAATAACTCGCCCAACAGAATCGAAAGATAGGTGATGAAAATAACAATGCCTACCGTTGCCAAAGGCTTCGAAAACGACTGAAGGAAAGCAAACTGATCCAGAAAATTTTTAAAATCGTTCGTCAGGTTCTCGCCGGAATAAACCCCAAGTAAAATCCCGATGAGCGTGATGCCGATCTGTACGGTGGACAGAAATTTGGTAGGATTTTCGGAAAGCTCCAGAGCTTTTTTTGCGCCGGCGCTGCCTTTTTTCTTCGAGTTTTCAAGTTTAAATTTTCGGGAGGAGACGAGCGACATTTCCGACATTGCGAAAACTCCGTTCAGCAAGACGAGTAAAATAATGATGAGTAATTCCATTAAAAGTTTTAATTAAGACAAAGATAATTTTTTTGATTTTACCAAAAGATTAATTCCGGTGAGAATAATTGAGGGTAGTGTTCTCCGCCGCGAAAATACTGGGCTTTTCCTCAAAAATCTCTTCGATCACGCGGTGGTATTCTTCGAACTGATGGACATCGATATGTCCGGCGCCCAAAATAACGTAAAGACGCGTGAGCTTTGGATTGATCTCCGACAAATCAACGGCCGTGCTGATGGGAACCAATCGGTCGTCGCTGCCATGAATGATTTTTATCGGGCAACGGACATTTTTCAAATAGTGAAAAGTAGGAATGTTATAACGCAGAAAAGGTTTCGCCGGCATAAATGGAAGGTACCGATGGATCGTACGCAACAGCGAATAGAGTGGAGAAGTAAGAATCAGGAGTCGCGGATTATTTTTCGCCGCAAGTCTTGCTGCGAAGCCGGATCCCAGCGACCGTCCGTAAACCACAATTTTATCTTCCGCAAACTCAGATTTCGTAATATCGTAAATGAACTGGGAATCGCGTTTCATTGCTTCCACGGTTCTCTTTCCCGTGCTTTTGCCGAAACCGCGGTAATCCATCATAATTACTTCGTAGCCTAACCGCGTGAAATCGATTGCAAATTTTCCCCAGCCTTTAATGCTTTTCGTATTTCCTTTCAAATAAAGCACGACGCCTTTCGGCTCATCCACCTGAAAATGCAGATAATTAATTTTTGCGCCGGGTTCCGTCTCCACGGTTTTTTCTTCGGCCTTTAAATGATCGTAAGCAAACTTAAAATCGGGAGAAAGTTTCTCAGGATGAAAGAAAAATTTGTGTTGAAAAAAATAGATAAGTAAGCCTATGATTAGGATTACAATAGCGGCGACGGTAAGAATCAAATAAATATCTATTTTCATTGGTCTTATAAATTTAAGTCTATTTATAAGAAATCCGGACCAGTTGTAGAAAATTATTTAGAGATTTTGAGGAAATGTTTAAAGATCAGCCATTTCGTGCCGTAATAATTTTTTATCTGATTTTTTCCGCGAAGTTTCATCGTTCCATAAGACTGTGCGTACCAACTGCCGTGCGCGCGCAAAACCGCCCAAAAATGAGAGAATCCAAATTGAAGACCGAAATAAATTCCGGCAAAGCCGTCTAAAATTAACCGAACCGGAATTACCCAAAGCAAAGTGGCAACGGGCATATTTTTTAAAAGCATAGAAAGGTTATTCCGCATGTTCAGAAATGTTTTCTGTGGACTTTGTTTATTTAAAGTGCCGCCGCCGACGTGGTAAACCGTCGATTTTCCGGTGTAGAAAATCTTCTTGCCGGCATTTTTGAAGCGCCAGCAGAGATCGATTTCTTCCTGATGCGCAAAAAACCGCGCATCAAAACCATTTTGGGCCCAAAAATCTTGCGACCGCACAAAAAAGCAACAGCCAGACGCCCAAAAAATTTCGCGCTCGTCGTTGTATTGTCCCAGATCTTTTTCGATGTTTTCGAAAATTCTGCCACGGCAGTACGGAAAACCTAAATTATCGATAAAACCACCGGCCGCGCCTGCAAATTCGAAATATTCCTTTCGGTTGTAATCTAAAATTTTGGGCTGAACCGCCGCAATTGTCGGATCCTTTTTAAAGAGACTTATAATCGGGTCAATCCAGTTTTCAGTGACTTCTACATCAGAATTCAAGAGACAAAAGATTTCGCTGTCGATGCTCCTTAACCCTTCGTTGTAACCGCCTGCAAAACCGTAGTTTTTATCATTAACAACAAGGTGAACGCGCGGAAATCTTTCCTTTAAAAAAGAAACAGAATCGTCCGTGGAAGCATTGTCGATGACAAAAATTTCAGCGTTCGCCGAATTTTCAATAACGTTGGGAAGAAATTTTTCTAACCAATTTTTGCCGTTCCAGTTTAATATTGCGATTGCTGCTTTCAATTGTTGAGGATCGTAATTAATAAGACAGGGATGTTATCCCATTACTTTAATGGCGTTTTGGTATTTCCAGCGGCGGTGCGACCACAAATAATTATCCGGCCTTTTATTAATGGTATTTTCGAGCAAGGTGTGAAACTTTTTTACCACTTCAAATTCTTTAAATTTTTCGCCTTCGGGATGAATTCGGTAATAATTAATTTGATAAAAGCCCCGTTTTACTTTTTTCATTTCGCAAAAAACGAAAGCCAGATCCATTCTTGTGGATAATTTATCGTATCCGACAAATGCCGGCGTTCTCTGATTTAGAAAATCTAAGCCATACGTTACCTCCGAAAAATGCGGCGTCTGATCGGCCACAAACATGTAAACCGAATTTCCATCGTTAGGATTTTTAAAAATGTGGCGAATTACTTCTTTCGCTTCCAAAGCTTCATTACCAAAACGGTTGCGCAGGCTTTTAATTTTTTCTTCCCAAAAATTACTTTGCACTTTTCGGTACACCGGGAAACTTTTTTCCTGAGGAATAATAGTTGCCAAAGCGTTGTACCATTCCCAGTTAAAAATATGTCCCGCCAGTAATATCACATTTTTGTTTTCCGCCTTCGCCTCGTGAAAAACATCCTGATTCAAATGCTGTACGCGAACGCGCAGTTCCGTGGATGAAATTGTGAATGATTTAAAGGTTTCGGTAATATAATCGCAGAAGTTCACATAAAAATTCTTCTCAATCTTTTTGATTTCCTGCGGGGATTTTTTTGGGAAAGAATTCTGCAGGTTTTCCAGAACCACTTTTCGGCGGTAACCGATCACGTAATAAATAACGAAAAAGGTAAGGTCCGAAAGTGCATACAAAATCCGAAACGGAAGTTGGGAAAAGAGCAGGATAATTTTGAAGAGAAATTTCATAAACAGATTGCAAATTTAATCATAATAAACTTTACGGTTAGTTCTAATTTTGTTAATTTGCGGTGAACAATTAATTTAACAAAAAAAATGATAAATACTACTTTAAAAGTTTTCGCTTTATCCTCGGTGCTCATCACAAGTTTGGCCTGCTCGCAGAAAACCGAAACGGTAAAAGCCGAAAATACGGCAGATAAGACGCTTTTGGTTGAAGCTGATAGTACGGCAATTTTGGAAGCCAAGAAAAAAGCCGCCAAAGAGGAGATTGCCAAGTTGCCAAAACTGTACAACGATAAAGAAGATGCAGAAGCAAAAATTGCCGAAGTTGTAAAGCAGGCGAAAGCAGAAAACAAAAATGTCATGATTCAGGCGGGTGGAAACTGGTGTATCTGGTGTTTGAGGTTTAATAATTATGTGCAGACAACGCCGGAACTGAATGAGATTGTTGATAAAAACTACGTTTATTATCACCTGAATTATTCGCCGGAAAACAAGAACGAAAAGGTTTTTGCAAAATATGGCAATCCCGGGGAGAAATTCGGCTATCCCGTATTTATTGTTTTAGACGGAAACGGAAAACAGATTCACACGCAGGACAGCGCAGTTCTGGAAGATGGAAAAGGCTACAGTTTGGAGAAAACGAAGGAGTTCTTTACCAAATGGGGTCCGAAATCGTAAATTATAAAAGTCTCGCCAAACCAATGACGAGACTTTTTTTATAGCACTTTTTTAATCCAGCTCAATTTCTTTTTCGAGTAAGGTGGATATTTTAAATCCGGTTCGCCCCAGGTTGCGCGGTCTAGAATTGCCTTCTCATGAGAAAAGGCCGCAAAGCCGAATTTCCCGTGATAATGCCCCATACCGGAATTCCCAACGCCGCCAAAAGGTAAATAATCGTTGCTTAAATGCATCACCACATCGTTGATACAGCCGCCACCAAATGAGATTTTGGAAATGAAGTTTTCTTTTTCTTCAGATTTATCGGTGAAGAGATATGCAGAAAGGGGCTTTTCATGTTCAGCGATTTGTAACAGGGCTTCATTGAAATTTTTAAACGTCAGTACCGGCAAAATTGGTCCGAAGATTTCTTCCTGCATCACCGCGTCGTTCCAGGTTACGTTTTGCAAAATGGTCGGTTCGATGTATCTTTTCCCGGCGTCAGAACCGCCGCCATAGAAAATTTTCTCACGATCAATTAATCCGGTGAGTCTTTCGAAATTTTTCGTGTTGATGATTTGCGTGTAATGTTTTGCTTCCGGCTCATAATTAAATTTCTGAATATAGGATTTTAGCGAATCCAAAAAACTGTCTTTCACTTTTTCATCCACCAAAATATAATCCGGCGCCACGCAGGTTTGCCCGGAATTTAAAAATTTTCCCCAGACGATTCTTTTCGCAGCGACCTCAAAATCTGCCGAAGACGTTACAATCGCGGGACTTTTTCCGCCCAGTTCCAAAACAACGGGCGTTAAATGTTTTGCTGCGGCTTCGTAAATAATTTTGCCTACGCGCGAACTGCCCGTGAAAAAAATTTTGTCGAATTTCAGTTTTAAAATTTCCGTGGTTTCTTCGATGCCGCCTTCCGCGACATAAAGATATTCTGCAGGAAAATTTTCGTTGATGATTTTCGCCATCGCTTTCATGGAATGTTCTGCCACTTCGCTGGGTTTCAAAATGCATGTATTTCCCGCCGCAAGTGCCGCAACCATGGGCGAAAGTGATAATTGATACGGATAATTCCAGGCGCCGATAACCAGCGTACAACCCAAAGGTTCGCGGTAAATTTTGCTGGATCCAAACTGATTCGCGAGGTTTGTTCGGACGCTCTTCGGTTTCGATAACGATTTTAAGTTGCTTAAATAGTAGTCGATATCTTTAAGGACGAAAGAAATCTCCGTAGTGAACGTATCAAACTTGGATTTCCCGAAATCTTTATAAATGGCTTCGTACAGAAGATCTTCATTTTTAATCAAAATTTCTTTCAGTTTTTTCAGATATAGTTTCCGAAAATTCAGATTTTTCGTTTTTTGGCTGTTAAAAAATTCTCTTTGGTGGCTTAATATTTCTGGGAAACTCATTGTTTTATTTCTAAATTGCTGCGGTCGGCTTTTTTTGAATTTTACATACAAAATTCGAGGGACTTTATAACAAGTATCAATCCAAACAAATTTAGCTTAAAAATATTTAGACAAACTTTATGGATTTTAAAAATAAAACGGTTTTGATCACGGGCGGCTGTTCCGGAATCGGAAAAATTATGGGCAGAAAATCTTTGGAAAGAGGTTGTTCCAAATTGATCATGTGGGATATTAATGAGGTGGGACTGCTTCAAACCAAAGAAGAATTTTCAAAAATAGGCGGCGAAATCTCTACTTTCAAAGTTGATATCTCTAACCCCGACGAAATTAAAATTACTGCGCAGCGCGTCCGGACAGAAGTGGGAACCGTCGACGTTCTGATCAACAACGCCGGAATTGTTGTTGGAAAATATTTTCACGAACACACGCACGATCAGATCGAAAAAAGCATGCACATCAATGCAAATGCGCCAATGCATATTGCTTTGGAATTTCTGCCTGATATGATTCGGCAAAATTTGGGTGCCGTCTGTAACATCGCTTCATCTGCCGGTTTAATTTCTAATCCCAAAATGTCGGTTTATGCCGCCTCGAAATGGGCCGTGATCGGTTGGGGCGACAGTGTTCGTCTGGAAATGGAACAGTTAAAGAAAAATGTTTCGGTGATGACCATTATGCCGTTCTTCATCAATACCGGCATGTTCGATGGTGTTAAATCGAAAGTGCTGCCAATTTTGGAGCCCGAAAAAACTTCAGAACGGATTATCACGGCAATTGAGAAGGAAACGAAAATGCTTGCTATGCCACTTCCGTATTGGTTTATTCGGCTGTCCCAGGGTATTCTGCCGATTCCGGTTTTTGATTGGGTAATGAAAAATGTTTTTGGAATTTATGATACGATGAAGGAATTTACCGGCCGAAAATAAGTTTTAAGGCTCAAAATTTTTCCTTAAATTTGTGCAAGTAAAAAAGAAAGAATGAATTCCTACAAAAATCCGCTTGAAGAACGTTACTCAAGTCCGGAAATGCTCTATAATTTCTCTCCCAACAACAAATTTCGGAACTGGCGAAAACTTTGGATTGCCCTGGCGGAAATTGAAAAAGATTTAGGTCTCGACATTTCCGGAGAGCAAATCGCGCAGCTGAAAGAAAATGCGGAGGAGATCGATTACGAAAAAGCAGCGGATTATGAAAAGAAATTCCGTCATGATGTGATGGCGCACGTTCACACGTACGGCGACGCAGCTCCGCTGGCAAAGGGAATCATTCATTTGGGTGCCACTTCAGCCTTTGTAGGCGATAACACCGATCTCATTCAAATGCGCGACGGACTTTTATTGATCAAAAAACAATTGATCAATGTGATGAAAAAATCTCTCCGATTTCGCACTTCAATACAAAGATTTGCCGACTCTTGGCTTTACGCATTACCAGCCCGCGCAATTGACCACCGTCGGAAAACGCGCGACATTGTGGTTGCAATCATTAATTTTAGATCTCGAAGAACTGGAATTTTTTCTGGAAACTTTAAGATTTCGTGGTGTAAAAGGAACGACCGGTACTGCTGCAAGTTTTTTGGAGTTGTTTGATGGCGATTATTCTAAAGTAAAACATCTGGATAAAGAACTTTCGAAGCGTTTTGGTTTTGACAAAGTTTTCGGCGTTTCCGGACAAACTTATGATCGAAAAATCGATGCGAAAGTGGTAGCATTACTTTCAAATATTGCACAGTCTGCGCATAAATTCACCAATGATTTACGTCTGCTTCAGAATTTAAAAGAAATTGAAGAACCTTTTGAGAAAAACCAAATTGGTTCCTCGGCAATGGCTTATAAAAGAAATCCCATGCGCTCTGAAAGAATCGGTGCTTTGGCAAAATTCGTGATGTCACTATCTACAAGTTCCGCAATGGTCGCGTCTACACAGTGGTTCGAACGTACTTTGGACGATTCTGCAAACAAGAGATTAACCATTCCACAGGCGTTTTTAGCAGTGGATGCTATTCTTTTGATCTGGAATAATATCATGAACGGCATCGTGGTGTACGAAAACAGAATTCAGAAACATATTATGGAAGAACTTCCTTTTATGGCGACCGAATACATCATTATGGAAGAAGTGAAAGCCGGCGGCGACCGTCAGGAAATTCATGAAAGTATTCGTGTTCACTCTATGGAAGCCAGCAAGAAGGTTAAAGAGGAAGGCAAGGACAACGATCTTATTGCCAGAATTATGAACGACACTTCCTTAAAAATGGATAAATCGAAATTAAGAGACGTGCTCGACCCGAAAAATTTTATCGGTTTCGCACCGGTTCAAACCGAAGAGTTTATTGAAAACGAGGTGAAACCCATCTTGGATCAATACGCCGAATTAATCGGGTTAAAAGCCGACCTTAAAGTATAATTTATTAATGCAGTCTTTTTGGCTGCATTTTTTTTGAGCTCGACGGAGCGAAATATTGGCAGAAATTATAATCTAACAAATTAAGCTCCCACGGAGCGACATATAAAACATGTCTAAAAAAAGAATCTTCGTAGAAAAAAAAGGTATTTTCGATGTTGAAAGTCCGAAACTTTTTAATGAAATTAAAAATATCGCCTCAAATATAAAAGACGTTAAAGTTTACAACATCTACGATATTTTTGGCGTGAATGACGACGAACTTTCGCAGGTCATTAACAATACTTTTGTGGACCCTGTGACCGACATTCTGCACACGGACAATCCCGCGAAAAACGTTCACTTTGCTACAGAATTTTTACCGGGACAATACGATCAGCGCGCAGACTCTGCCCAACAGTGCATCGCCTTGCTGACAGAAAATGAAAGCGGCAAAGTGCGAAGTGGAAAGCTCATCGAACTGTTTGGAGTTTCCGAAAGTGAACTTGAAAGCATTAAGAATCTTTTAATTAATAAGGTTGAATCTCAGGTCAAAGATCTGTCGAAATTTGAAATTCCCGTGGAAGAAACGCCGGATCCTGTTTTTATTCATGAGGGTTTCACCAATTTCTCGGCGGAAGAACTAAAGACATTTTATCAAGATCACGGCTTTGCCTTGGGAATCGATGATCTCGAATTTATTCAAAACTATTTTAAATCAGAAAAACGAAATCCGACTGAAACCGAACTTAAGGTTTTGGATACGTACTGGAGTGATCACTGCCGTCATACGACTTTTGAGACGGAACTGACTGATATTCAGTTCAATGATTCCTTTAAATCTACTTTACAAACGATTTTTAATGACTATTTAGAAAAACGAAAATTCTTAGGTAGAGAATTGAAGCCGATTTCTCTGATGGATTTAGCAACAGTTTGTGCCCGATTTTTTCACAAGACCGGTAAACTCGAAAATCTAGTCGTTTCCGATGAAATTAATGCCTGCACGATTGAGATCGAAGCCGAATTTGATGGCAAGAAAGAACCGTGGTATTTGTTGTTTAAAAATGAAACCCATAATCATCCAACGGAGATTGAACCTTTTGGTGGCGCTTCAACCTGTTTGGGCGGCGCAATCCGCGACCCTTTGTCAGGCAGAGCTTTCGTTTATCAGGCGATGCGTTTGTCCGGCGCAGCGAATGTTTTGGAACCAATTTCTGAAACTTTACCCGGAAAGCTTCCGCAACGGACAATCACAAAGCAAGCCGCAAACGGCTATTCTTCCTACGGAAACCAAATCGGTTTGGCCACCACTTTGGTAAATGAAATTTACCACGAGGGTTACAAAGCAAAACGCATGGAAGTCGGTTTTGTCGTGGGCGCCGTGAAGAAAGACTGGGTAAAACGCGAGCAACCGCAAAATGGTGACCTCGTTATTTTGCTGGGCGGCGCAACCGGTAGAGACGGCGTGGGCGGCGCCAGTGGAAGTTCTAAAGTTCAGGACGAAACCTCGATTCATACTTTGTCAACCGAAGTTCAGAAAGGAAATGCGGTAGAAGAACGCAAGATTCAGCGACTTTTTAGAAATCCGGAAGTCACGACTTTAATTAAAAAATCGAATGATTTTGGCGCTGGTGGCGTGTCTGTAGCCATCGGCGAAATCGCAGATTCCCTCGAAATTAACCTTGATATTCTGCCGCGCAAATATGAAGGTTTAAACGGAACTGAACTCGCCATTTCTGAATCTCAGGAAAGAATAGCCGTTGTTATTGACGCGAAAGACAAAGCAAAATTCATCAGGTTCTGCGAAGAAGAAAATATTAAAGCCGTCGAAATTGCAAAAGTGACGGATTCCGGTAGGATGCAGATGTTCTGGCAGGGGAATAAAATTGTGGATTTAAGTCGGGAATTTTTAGATACCAATGGTTGTGCGAAAACGCAGCGTGCCGAAGTATCGCATTTGCAGCCGCTTGAAAACGAAGCCATTGAATTTAATGAAGAGAATTTCTTTAAAATCCTTTCCGATAAAAATGTAGCTTCCCAAAAAGGCCTGGCGGAAATGTTTGATTCTACTGTCGGCGGAACCACGGTTGCAATGCCGTTTGGCGGAAAACATCAGTTGACCGAAATGGAAGGAAGTGTGCAGACGCTGCCGGTTTTAAACGCCAAAAACATCGAAACAGTATCTTTGGCAAGTTGGGGATTTGATGCCGATATATCGTCTCAAAACTCCCTGGTTGGCGCTGCAAATGCTGTTGTTGAGAGTGTTGCCAAGATCGTTGCCATGGGTGGCGATTATAAAAATATCCGTTTGAGTTTTCAGGAATATTTTGAAAAACTCGGAAATGATGCGGAGAAGTGGGGGAAACCCTTGGCTTCTTTGCTTGGAGCGTACGATGCGCAGATGAATTTCGAATTGGCCGCGATTGGCGGGAAAGATTCGATGAGTGGAAGTTTCCAGAATATTCACGTGCCACCGACGTTGATTTCTTTTGCGTGTGCGAACGGCGAAAAGAAAAACATTATCTCACCTGAATTCAAAAAAGCCGGAAATAAACTGTATTTATTCAACCATATTCCGCAGGAAAATGGAATGCCAAATTATGCAGATTTAAGACAGATCTTTGATTTCATTCTTGAAAATATTAAGTCGAAAAAGATTGTTTCAGTGAAGACAATCAAAGAGGGTGGAGTTGCAGTGGCACTGGCAAAAATGAGTTTTGGAAATCATCTTGGCGCAAATGTTAAGGTTGATGAAGATTTGCTTTTAACGAAGAATATCGGAAGTTTAATCATTGAAACTACGCAGGATTTAGAAAATGATTTACTTCAATTTATTGGTGAGGTCGAAAACTCGGAAACGCTGAAGATCAGCTCTTATGAATTTAATATCAAAAAACTGCTTGAAGTTTGGACCGGAACTTTTGAAGAGCTTTTCCCTACAAAAGAAAATGAGAAAATTGTCGTTGAAATCGATTCGAAATTGAATTCAGTTCAGGCCGGAACGATCAATATTTTCAAACACCGCCTGGCGCAGCCGAAAGTTTTTGCACCGATTTTTCCCGGCACAAACTGTGAATATGAAACGCAAAATGCCTTTCGAAAAGAAGGCGCAGTTGTATCGGGTTTACCTTTAACTAATCTCAATCATCAACTTTTAAATGAAAGTTTAGATGCCTGGATTTCGGAAATTAATCAGTCGCAAATCCTGGTTTTATCGGGCGGTTTTTCCGCGGGAGATGAGCCGGATGGTTCGGCAAAATTCATCGTTAATGTTTTTAAAAATGAAAAGATGAAAAATGCCGTGCATCAGTTATTGGAACGCGACGGAATGATTCTCGGGATCTGCAACGGCTTTCAAGCTTTGGTAAAATCGGGTTTACTGCCTTATGGAGAAATTCGTGACCTCAGTGCGGACTCGCCAACTTTGGCGCATAACGCCATTGGACGGCATATTTCCCAAATGGTGGAGGTGAAAGTGATCAACGACGATTCGCCCTGGTTAAAAGGAATGAAGGATGAGGTTTATACAATTCCTATTTCGCATGGTGAGGGCCGGTTTATGGCTTCCGCAAAAGTCATTCAGGACTTGTATGAAAAGGGCCAGATTGCAACGCAGTATATTAATCAGGAAGGAAAAGTTGCGCACGGAATGCCGTTCAATCCGAGCAACGCAATGTTTGGAATTGAAGGCTTAACCTCTAAATCCGGGAAGATTTTTGGAAGAATGGGACATCCGGAACGTTTTGCGGAAGGTTTGATGAAAAATATTCCAACGGCCAATTATCATAATATTTTTAAGAATGGCGTGGAATATTTTAAATAAAAACGTGATTGTTAATTTTAAATATTATAAGGTGTTTTGCTTATAATATGGTATTATTAGCTTTTGAACTTATGTTTTCATTTAAATAAAACTGTTATTATTAGCTATTAACCTTATATGTTTTACTTATTAGTATATTTGCTTATATTTGTCCTATGATTGCGATTATAACCGGAGATATTATCAATTCTCAAAAATCAGACACGGAAGCCTGGCTTCCCATGCTGAAGGATTTGCTGGGAACTTGGTCCGAGACTCCTAGTAATTGGGAAGTTTACCGCGGGGATGAATTTCAGTTAAAATGCAGTGTTGATGAGGTCTTTCACAAAGCATTGCTCATCAAATCGCTCATAAAGACGGCGGAAAATTTAGACGTCCGCATCGCCATTGGAATTGGTAATGAAATTTTTCGGTCCGAAAAAATCACAGAATCAAATGGCTCTGCGTACGTGAATTCCGGCCGTCTGCTTACGGATATAAAAGCGCTCGGAAAAACGCTCGCCATTCAGACGGAAAACGACAAAGTAAACAGAGATTTAAATATCCTTTTCAAATGGGCCGCTATCGATTTCGATAACTGGACCGCCGCAACTGCCGAAATTATTCATCAGCTATTGCGGAATTCAGATCTCACCCAGGACGAATTGGCCCGCGAGTTAAACATCACGCAATCTTCCGTAAGCCAGAGACTTAAACGCGCCAATTTTGAATTGTTACAGGAAACAGACCAATATTTTAGGAAAAAAATCGCCGAATTATAAATGATTTTCACCAACCTCATATTAGCACATTTATTGGGAGATTTTATTCTTCAGCCCAATTCTTGGGTGGCTGAGAAAGAGGTAAAAAAGGGCCGAAGCATTTACCTTTATTTTCATGTTCTTATTCACACACTGCTGGCGCTGCTTTTTTTATGGGATCTTAATTTGTGGTGGATTGCTTTAATCATCGGCATTACGCATTTTTTTATCGATCTGGCGAAACTGACTTTTCAAACTTCCAAAACCAAAAGAATCTGGTTTTTTATCGATCAGTTTTTACATGTACTGGTGATCGCGGTCGTCTCCTTTTTTTACTTTCCCTATTTCCGTTGGGACGATTTTTTCAATGCAGAAAGTTTAAAACTCATCACCGCCGTAGTTTTTCTCAGTATTCCCTGTTCAATACTGATCAAAACACTTATCTCTTTCTGGACACCCGTCACCATCGACCACAGCAAAATAAAAACAGAATCTCTGGTTAATGCCGGAAAATACATCGGAATTTTGGAAAGACTTCTGGTCTTTGTTTTTATTCTGGTAAACCACTGGGAAGGAGTAGGATTTATGATCGCTGCAAAATCGGTTTTCCGCTTCAGCGATCTGGCCGAAGCCAAACAGAGAAAACTCACAGAATATGTCTTAATAGGAACTTTGCTAAGTTTCGGAATAGCCGTTCTTACAGGAATTTTAATAAAAATCTAAGAAAAAAATAAAATGACAAAAGGAGCAATGCTTTATGAAGGAAAAGCAAAGCAGGTCTTCGAAACCGATAATCCCACAGAAGTGATTGTCCGTTTTAAAGATGATGCAACTGCCTTCAATGCGCAAAAAAAGGAAGTGTAGATTTAAAAGGCGAAATGAACAACGCCATTACAACTTTGATTTTCGAATATTTAAATGAAAAAGGAATACCCACGCACTTCATCAAAAAATTAGATGAAAGGGAACAACTGGTTAAAAAAGTGAAAATTATTCCCCTCGAAATGGTGGTTCGTAATTATTCTGCCGGCAGTATGGCGCAGCGGTTGGGAGTTGAAGAAGGAATTAAATCTCCCGTCACTATTTTCGACCTGTGTTATAAAAGAGACGATTTGGGAGATCCACTTATTAACGACCATCATGCAGTTTTTCTGGGTGCCGCCACTTACGAAGAACTCGACGATATGTATGAACTGACTTCTGATATTAACGACATTCTAATTGATCTCTTTGCTAAAATGAATATTATTTTGGTAGATTTCAAAATAGAATTGGGCAAAGATTCAACCGGCAAAATTATTTTAGCAGACGAAATTTCCCCCGATACCTGCAGACTCTGGGATAAAGACACCCTGAAAAAACTCGATAAAGACCGGTTTCGGAGAGATTTAGGCGATGTTACTGAAGCTTACGTAGAAATCTACGAACGATTAAAAAAAATTCTGAACAAATAAAAAACCTTACTCCCTCTCCGTTTGAAGAGGGTTAGGGTGAGGATAAAAATGAAAGACTTACAACAACACAGAAAAGACTATCTGAACCAGTTTAAGGAAAGAAGCTACGGCAGAAACTTGCTTAAAGCCGAAGATCCTTTTGATGCGCCATCGGAAGAATGTGGTATTTTTGGTCTCTATTCCGCTACCGATCTGGATACTTTTTCTCTCTCCCAATTTGGTCTCTTTGCCCTACAGCACCGGGGCCAGGAAGCTTGCGGCATCTCTGTAATGAACGACGGGAAAATTTTCAATATTAAAGATGAAGGTTTAGTTCTGGATGTCTTCAAAGAAATTCGCAATCCCGAAACTTTTATGGGGAACTCTGCCATTGGGCACACGCGCTACACCACGGCGGGCGATAAGAAGAAGTACAATTTTCAACCATTCTTCGCGAAAAATGAGTATGATCAGATTATCCTGTCCATCGCGCATAACGGTAATTTGACCAACGCCGAGGAACTTAAAAAAGAACTGGAGGCGGAAGGAGTGGTCTTCAAAGCAACTTCCGATTCTGAAGTGATTTTAAGGCTTATCCAAAAAAATCTGGATCTGGGTTTACGGGGCGCCATCAAGGCGACAATGGAAAAAATTAAAGGTGCTTATTCCGTTGTGGGAATGACGCGTAATAAATTCTTTGCCTTTCGGGATTTTCATGGCATCCGTCCTTTGGTTTTAGGTGCAATCGACGAAAAGACTTATGTTGCTGCCTCCGAATCTGTTGCTTTAGACGCGGTTGGAGCACAATATGTTCGCGATATTTTACCGGGCGAAATTGTTTATACCAGCGAAAACGAAATAGGTTTAAAAAGTTTTCTTGTTAAAGAAAACTGCGAAAAAAGAATCTGTGCTTTCGAATATATTTATTTTGCACGTCCGGATTCGATCCTGGAAAACATAAACGTGCACGAGATTCGGGAAAAATCGGGCATGAAAATTTGGGAACAGGCACCTGTAGAAGCAGATATCGTTATCGGTGTGCCCGATTCCGGGGTTCCTGCCGCGATTGGTTTTTCCATTGCTTCCGGCATTCCGTTCCGTCCGGTTCTCATCAAAAACAGATATATCGGCAGAAGTTTCATCGTTCCCTCCCAGGAAATGCGCGAAAGAATTGTTAATTTAAAACTGAACCCAATTGTCTCTGAAATCAAGGGAAAAAGGGTAGTGATCATCGATGACTCCATCGTCCGGGGTACCACTTCGAAACGGCTGGTTAAAATTTTAAAAGAGGCAGGAGTGAAAGAAATTCATTTCAGAAGCGTTTCCCCACCTATTATTGCGCCGTGCTATCTCGGTATCGACACGCCATCAAAAGACGATTTAATCTCTGCAAATATGAATGTGGAAGAACTCCGAAACTATCTGGGAGTCGATTCTCTGGAATTTTTAAGGATGGATAATTTAAGACTAATTTTAGGCAGTTCCAATCATTGTTTTGGATGCTTTACCGAAAAATATCCGGTTCCGGCTGGTCCGAACCCGGATTTTACAGATGAATAAAAAAAGAAAAAAGGTTGAGAAATTTCTCAACCTTTTTCTTTATCTTAAGATTTCATCTTAATTAAATTTGTAAGCCAATCCAACTTGGAAGTTGTTGTTTTTTACAGAATCTCCATTGTTTTCTTTATAGATATCTGTGAAACCAGCATTATATCTTGCATTGATACCGAATTTTGGAGTAATCCAATATCCTGCACCTAATCCAACTCCAAAATCAAATGTATTGAAAGAATCTGTGTTTAAATCACGAGTATCAGAATCTGTTGTAGATCCATTTTTTGTACTCTTGTATTTATCACGAGCATCAATTAAGAAACTGAATTGTGGTCCTGCTTCTAAATAAAATGATGGTGTTGCATTGTACTGAAACATTACTGGTACAGAGATGTAATCTAAGTGACGAGCATATTCTGCAGTATAGTTATCATTGTTGATATCAAAATCAGTTAATGTAACTTTTGATCCTAAATTGTTATACAAAACCTCTGGCTGAATGCTAAAGTTTGTTGCAATTGGAGCATTTAAAAATACACCAGCGTTGAAACCTATTTTTGAGGAAGAATCATCTAATCCTGCATCGTTTGAAAGTGAAGATACATTCATTCCACCTTTAACACCAAATGACTGTGCAAATGTCAATGAACTCATTGCGATTGCTGCACCTAAAACTAACTTTTTCATAATTCTAAATTTTTGATTAATTTTTTGTGAATGTGATAATAGTTTTCTCGATTTTAATTTGATATTGTATGAAAAATAATAATGATCAAAAAAACCTTATCAGTTCACGGTTTTAAATTTTGTTTTACACCGTCTACCTCTCAAAAGCTGTGCCAAAAATGATCTTTATAAAAAAAAATTAAACAGCAGTTTAACAAAATTATAAATTAAACAATTGAAAATGAGTAATTTAAAACTCGTAAATAATTTTACTTTTGTGATCTGGCAGTTTTTACGGATTGTCTCGAAATTATGGCAGAGTTAGAAATTATGACAAATTTTGATAAAAATGCAATGCATAAGAAATGTTTTTTTCGCTTACAGAACAGTCGAATTTACAGCTCCCGATTCCAGAAAGCAGTGAGAAACTGATTTCTCCCTTCGAATTCTTTTTATCGTTTTTCATAAGTGCTATTATTTCTTCTGTGGAGAAATCATCAATAGAAATATAAGGGTAAAACTTTCTTATATTTTCGATGATTGACGTGGCGCTTTCTTCAGAAATAAAATTTTCCAGATAAGAAAGCTGCGTTTCGCAGATCATTCCCAAAGCAACTGCCTCACCGTGCGGAATTGGTTTCCCTTTCTGAAGGAAAAGACTTTCCAGTGCATGCCCAATGGTGTGCCCAAAATTCAGTGTTTTGCGGATGTTTTGTTCTTTAAAATCTTTTTCAACAACGTTTTGTTTAATCTTCATAGAAGTTTCAACGAATGGAAAAATGTTTTCTGGGGTCAAATCTTCAATACCAATTAAATCACTCCAGTGTTTTTCGTCCGCAATTAAACCGTGTTTCAACATTTCTGCAAAACCACTTCTCAGTTCAGTGAAAGGCAAAGTTCTTAAAAACCCGGGGTAAACGAAAATATGTTCGGCGGTGGCAAAAGTTCCTACGATGTTTTTCAGAAACTGATGATCGATCCCCGTTTTACCACCAATCGACGCGTCGCACATGGCTAAAAGCGTTGTCGGCATATTAATAAATTTAATTCCTCTTTTATAGGTTGAAGCCACGAATCCGCCGAGATCGGTAATAACGCCGCCGCCCAAATTAATGATTAATGATTTTCGATCCGCTTCAAATTCCGACAAAATTTCCCAAAGCTGAATGGCAGTTTCGATGGTTTTTAAATCTTCACCGGCTTCAATTTCTATTATTTCGAAAGGTATGTCGGTTTCCAGATTGGCCAAAAGCAGGGGAAGACAATATTCATGCGTGTTTTCGTCGACAAGGATAAAAAGTTTCGATGGACTTAGATCCTCTAAAAAGGGAGTAAACTGCGTGAAATCCTGATCTAAAATTGAAATCATTTTGCTTAAATTTGGCACAAAATTAAACTTTAATTTAGTTTTATCAATTCACTTAGTATCATTAAATTTGCATTCAATAAAAAGCATCAATGAGCATTTTCAACAATACCCAACTTGCCTTCGCCAACAAAACCGATTCTCAGCTTAGAAAAGCTTTCTGGATGTTTAAACTCATCGAACAGCCACTTTTAACAAAATTAGGAACAAGTGTCCTCAATTTTGCGGTACACAACAACATTCCTTTTGCAGGAAACGTCGTGAAAGCGACCTTATTCGAGCAGTTTTGCGGCGGCGAAACGCGCGAAGAAAGTATGAAAGTAGTTAATCAAATGTTTAAGCGTGGCGTAGGAAGTATTTTCGATTACTCCATTGAGGGGAAAGAAGAAGAAGCCACGTTCGATGCCGTTTGTAAAGAAATTAAAGATATTGTGCGTTTCTCTGTCGGAAATTCCGCGATTCCTTTCATCGTTTTTAAACCTACCGCTTTTGGCCGAATTGATATTTATGAAGCCGTCGGAAAAAAAGTAGAGTTAACAACGAGTCAAAAAGAAGAGTGGCAAAGGGTTGTGCAGCGCTTTGATGAAGTCTGTCGACTTTGCTTCGAAAACAATAAAAAAGTCATGATCGACGCGGAAGAAACCTGGATGCAGGATGCCGCTGACCATCTGGTGGAAGACATGATGGAAAAATACAATAAAGTAGAACCCATCGTTTGGAACACAGTGCAAATGTACAGAACCGGCCGTTTGGAATATATGCACCAAAACCTGCAGCGCGCGAAAGAAAAAGGTTATTTCATCGGCTATAAGATTGTTCGCGGCGCCTACATGGAAAAAGAAAGAGAAAGAGCCGCAGCGATGAATTATCCCGATCCAATTCAGCCAACAAAAGATGCCTCCGACCGAAATTATAATGATGGGATCGATTTCGTCATGGCAAATCTTGATAAGGTGTCCGGATTTTTTGGCACGCACAACGAAACTTCTACCGAACTCGTGATGGATAAAATGAAAGCCAAAGGTCTGGAAAACGGCGACAACCGCATTTATTTCGGGCAGCTTTACGGCATGAGCGACAATATCACCTTTTATTTGGCCGATAAAAAGTACAATGTGGCGAAATATCTGCCTTATGGTCCGGTAAAAGATGTAGTCCCGTATTTAACGCGCAGAGCACAGGAAAATACGTCGGTCGCTGGGCAAACCGGTCGCGAACTGAGTTTAATTCAGAAAGAACTGGACCGCAGAAAAGGACGGTAATTTTTAATTGTATAAACAGGAATGATATAAGGACGGGCTTTAGCCCGTTTTTTTAATGGAAGTCCTGCAATTGGCTTTAGCCGAAAATTATTTCTAAATTTGTAAGCACGCAACCTCTTCAAATTCACATCGCATTACATTGACTTTTGCTCAGATAATTCTTCCGCTGAATTTAAAAGGAACTTTCACGTACAAAGTTCCGGACGAACTTGCGGAAAAAATTGAGATCGGCATGCGTGTTTTGGTTTCGTTCCGCGGCAAGAAAATCTATACCGGAATCGTTTTTGAACTGCACGACGAAGCGCCTGAAAATTTTGAGCCCAAGGAAATTATTAATCTTTTAGATGAGTTTCCCATTCTTCCTTTGGAGCAAATCTCTTTCTGGACGTGGCTTTCCGCATATTATCTCTGCAACCTTGGCGAGATTTACCGTTTTGCCTTTCCGTCTTCTTTAAAGCTGGAAAGTGAGACTTATCTTAAATTAAAATCCAATGCGATTATTGACTTCGAAAATTTAGATGTCAACGAAATGTATCTTATCCAGGCATTGGAAGTTCGGCAGCTCATTAATTTAACGGAAATTGAAGCTTTTATTCCAAAAAAAGAGATTGTAAAAACCATTAAATCCCTTATCGATCTGCAATACATCGAAATCGACGAAAAAATTGCGGAGAAATACAAAGCCAAAGAAATCGCTTTTCTGAAAATCAATGAAGAAGAGGTTTCTAAAAAGAGCCTTGCCCAAATTCTGCTGTCGCTGAAACGATCGCCGAAACAACAGGAGCTTTTCCTGTTATTGCTCGAAAAGCACACCGAAGACCCGGAAAAGCATATCAAGAAATCCGATGTTTTTGAAGAAGGAAACTTTGCGCATTCGCAACTGAAATCCTTAATAGAAAAAAAATTGGTGCAGGAATTTTTTTTACAAAAAGACCGTTTGCAAAGCTATGAAGGCGAGATTGAAATCTTAGACGAATTAACTGATGCGCAACTTTTGGCTAAGCAAGAAGTTGACGAAGCGTTCAATAAGGGGAAAAATGTGCTGTTGCACGGCGTCACATCGTCCGGTAAAACGCATATTTATCTCGAAAAGATTGAAGAAACCGTGGCGTCTGGAAAGAATGTGCTGTTCCTCCTGCCCGAAATTGCCATAACAAAGCAGATTGTTCAGCGGTTAGAAAAGAAATACGGCAAACAACTTGGTTACTACCACCAAAAACTCAGCGATTTTGAAAGGGTAGAAGTGTGGCGCAGAGTCAAAAATAATGAGTTGAAAATTTTAATAGGCACCCGGAATGCGCTTTTCCTGCCCTACCAAAATTTAGGTTTGATCGTAGTTGACGAAGAACATGATTCGTCGTACAAGCCGCGCGAAGTTTCGCCCTTTTTCAGCGCGAGAGATGCAGCGCAGATTCTTGCAAAAATGTACGGCGCGCATGTGATTCTGGGTTCTGCAACTCCGTCGGTAGAATCTTATTACTTGGCGAAAAAAGAAAAACTGGCATATGTTTTCCTTGGTGAGAGGTTTGGGAAGGTAAAACTTCCGGAATTTGAACTCATCAATTTTAAAGAAGAACAGGATTCGAAGAAAATTATAGGCAATTTTTCTTTAAAACTGATCGACGGAATTAAAGCTGAACTGGAGCGTAAAAAACAAACCATGATTCTTCACAACCGCCGCGGTTATGCGAATGTGGTGGAATGCGAAAGTTGTGGTTACGTCAACTACTGTTCGAATTGTGATGTTGTGATGACTTACCATAAATTTTCGAACGAAATGAAATGCCATTACTGCGGTCAAAAAGCTTCAAAACCGAAGATCTGCCCGCAGTGCAATTCTGAAAAACTGAACGAACGCGGCGTGGGCGTGGAACAGATTCACGAAGAAATGTCCAAAATTTTTCCGGAAGCAGAAGTGGATCGAATGGATGTGGATTCGATGCGCAAAAAGTTTGCCTACGAAAAACTGTACGAACGTCTCGAAGAAGGCGAAACTGAAATTTTAGTCGGAACGCAAATGATTTCCAAAGGGCTGGATTTCGATAATATTGAACTCGTTGCAATCCCACGTGCAGATTCGATGTTGTACGTGCAGGATTTTCGCGCAGAGGAAAGAGCATATCAGCTCATCACTCAGGTTTCCGGTAGAGCTGGACGCATGTCTGGCGAAGGAAAAGTGTTAATTCAGACTTACAATCCGGAGCATCCTGTTTTCCAGCTAATTAAAGAAAATGATTCCGCCAAAATTTATACGCATTTTCTGGAAGAACGAAAAAAGTTTTTGTATCCGCCTTTCGTTAAGCTCGTTATGATTGAACTGAAGCATCGAAAGGAAGATAAAGTGAATCGCGCCTCGCAGTTCCTGGGTTCTGTACTCCATAAATATCTGCCACCGGAATGCATTCTCGGTCCGGAAAAGTCGCCCATTGGAAAATTAAATTTAATGTACCAATACCAAATCTTACTTAAACTTCCGCGAGGAAAAAATTACGCCGAATACAAGAAATTGGTTTTAAAAAGTCTGGAAGAATTTGAGGAAATAACTGCTTATCAAAGCATTAAAAAGATGATTTTTGTTGATTTTTAACAAAGTTTAACAAAATTTTCAAGGTTTTAATAAGCTTAAAAGGCGGTGTTCCGATAATAATTGATACTTTTGACCGTTGGAAAGATGTTATGTCCTTTACAAATCACTTTTCATCAACGATAATCAAATAAATCAATATTAAATGATTAGCCTTAAAAATATTTATATTTCTTCCGCCCTCGCTTTTTCAGCATTCGCCTACTCGCAGGGAACTTTTATCAATTCAAATTATCCTCAATCTTACGAAAATCAGACTGCCAATTCAGTTAAAGATTTTACCTCAACGGAAAAATTAATGACGGCGAAAGAACTGGTCGATATCAACATCAATTCCATGATGAGCGATCCGGTTCTTCGGAATGCGAACTGGGGTTTTGTGGTGTTTGATCCGAAAACAAAGAAGATCGTTAGCTCTTATAACGAAAATACACCGTTGGTTCCGGCCTCTACAACAAAATTGCTGACGACCGAAACGGCAATCAGTTTATTAGGAGAAAAATTTCGCTGGATCACCCAGTTTGAATATTCCGGCAATATCGATTCTGATGGCAATCTTCAGGGAAACCTGTATATTGTAGGAAGCGGCGATCCGTCTCTCGGAACCAATAAAGCAGGCGCCTCATCCTATCGCGACATTGTTTCAGATTTTGTAATGGCGGCTTCTGAAAAGGGGATCAAGAAAGTAAATGGCGATATTATAATCCAGACAGGAGTTTTCAAAGCGAATAAATCGCAGAATTTGCCGCAAAATATTGTGTGGCTGGAAAACGGAAATTATTACCTGCCTGTTGGCTCTACATATGAAATCAGCCCGGCGAATGAAAAACTCATCGCGAAAAAATCCAGTCCTTTCGCGGTAAGTAAAAACTTCTATTATATTTCGCCCTACATCAACCAGATGGTGTATGCCGATATATTTGAAGGTATTGGTTTGACGACAAAATTACCGGATGCTCCGTCTTACTTAGCCAATACGCTTCGGACAACCCTGGTAAAAAGCGGCATTCCCGTCAGCGGCAAGGTAATTTCTAAAACGACGGATCTTAATCCGGAGAAGCGTGAAATTATTACGGCGTACCAGTCGCCCACTTTAAGCGAAATTATGTATTATACCAATCAGCGAAGTGATAATGCGTTGGCAGAAGCTTTTTTAAGAATGGTCGGTTTCCAGAAAAATGGCGATCAAAGTTTAGAATCGGGTAGAAGCGTTGTGGTGGAACATTTAAAATCGATCGGTTTCGATACAAGTGGTTTAAATTACATTGACGGCAGCGGATTATCCCACAGCAATTTGGTTACGCCCCTTTCTCAGGTTAAATTTTTAACCGGATTAATGGATGAAAAATATTATAAAACGTATTTCGATTCTTTACCAATCGGTGGGCAGACCGGTACTTTGAAAAGGATGTTTTATGGAAGCGGCAACGGTCAGATTTTTGCGAAAACAGGAACGTTGAATAGAGTAAAAACTTTAGCGGGCTACATGAAAACCAATACGGGTAAAACTTTAGTTTTCTCCCTGCTCATCAATAATTATGCAGGCTCTGTGGATCAGGTAAAAAGCAAAATGGAACAGCTTTTACAACCTGCCTTGAGTTTATGATAACGATTTAAACAAAACATTAACCTTTCAACAATAGTTGGAGGGTTTGTTTTATCTTTACGTTAAAAATATTTCTTACATGAAAAAACTTTATATCTTAGTGATAGCCTTGATTTTTGGACAGATTTATTCCCAGAGATCTGAAGAGGCAGAACGGAAAAGCATGATGAAAGGCGAGTTGGATCTGTATTCAAAAATGATTGATTACAATGAGAATCCAAATACCGCGAACTACGATTTGAGGTACCAGCGGCTTGAGTTGGAACTGAACCCCTCGCAACAGTTTGTCGCGGGAACGGTAACCAATCATTTTATCGCTAAAGAAAATATGTCGGCTATTTATTTTGACCTTGCCAACACGCTCACGGTTTCAGAAGTAAAATACCATGGTACAGCGTTAATTTTCACCCAATTAGGTACAAAAGAACTTAAAATTGATTTTCCGGCAGCATTATCGACAGGTACTTTAGATTCCTTGTCGATTAAATATTCAGGCGCTCCCTCCACTGTGGGAAGTGCGGGAGATGCTTTTACGGTTTCCACCCAAGGAGGAACACCGGTTTTGTTTACCCTTTCAGAACCGTATGGTGCGCAGGAATGGTTTCCTACGAAACAAAGCATGAATGATAAGATTGAGAAGGTGGATATAAAAATCACGACTCCGTCGCAATACAGCGTTGCTTCAAATGGAAAATTATTGGCGGAAACTTTAGTGACAGGTGGGAAAAAATTAACTTTTTGGCAGACCAACTATCCCATTCCGGCTTATCTTATTGCCTTAGGTATTACAAATTATACCAAAATTAACGACACCATGGGAACACCCCCTTTCCCGTTTGTCAATTATCTTTATCCCTCGACGACGTCCAACACTACCATCATGTCGAATATCGCCTGGACAAAAACAGTAATGGATACTTTTGAGCAGTATTTCGGTCCTTATCCGTACCGAAACGAAAAGTACGGTCACATGCAGTTCAGCTGGGGCGGCGGTATGGAACACGCCACCATGTCGTCTATGGGCGCCTGGAGCCGCGGTATAATCGCACACGAACTCGCGCACCAGTGGTTTGGCGATAAGGTAACCTGCGGTGCGTGGAACGACATTTGGCTGAATGAAGGTTTTGCCACGTTCGGCGAACACCTTGCCAACGAAAAATTATTGATGAATAGCGCGGCCTTCCAAAACTATCTCGCCGACGAAATTGATTACATAACGAGTTCTGCCGGGGGAAGCGTTTATGTTGCGACCTCGGCTTTGGGCGACAGCAATACGCTTTTTAGTGGCCGTTTAACGTATGCAAAAGGCGGTTATGTATTGCGGATGATGAAATGGATTTTGGGTGACGATGTTTTTTACGCTGCGCTAAAAGATTATCATTCGCGTCCGAATCTGGCGTATAATTATGCCAGGACCGAAGATTTTAAAGCCTCGGTTTTACAGTCTACAGGAAAAGATTTTACCGGATTTTTTAATGACTGGATCTACGGCCAGGGCTACCCAACCTATCAAATCAAGTGGAATCAGACCGCCGATCAGGTCTTACGATTTAAAGTAAGCCAAACACAAAGCAATGCTTCCGTCAGTTTTTTTGAACTTCCGTTGCCCATCAAAGTCATCGGAACAGGCGGCCAGGTGGCGTATGTTGTTTTGGATAATACGGCAAACAATCAAAATTTTGAAAAGATAGTGGGTTTTCCGGTAGCTTCTGTTCAGTTCAACTATGAAAATCAGATTATCCAGAAAAATTCTACGGTAACCAAAGACACAAGTATTTTAGCGGTAGCAAACATCAGTAAAGAAGCTGTCAAAATCTATCCCAACCCGGTAAATAATCAATTGTCTGTTTCGGGCATCACTGTGGATCAGCCTTTCGAAATTTATAGCATGGACGGGAAAATGGTGAAAACGGGAAAATATTCTTCCAAAGAAAAGATCGAAGTCGGTAATCTTCCAAAAGGAATTTATGTCCTCAAAATCGCAGATCAAAATCTCAAGTTTATTAAAAACTAAAATGAAAGGCTCTCAGGAATGAGGGCCTTTTTTCGAATAAAATCGCGTGCAACCGCGGAAAATAATTTACGATCATCGAAATACTGCTGTATACCACGAATATATTGCATTGCATCTGCACGTGGTTTTGAACGATCAAGACTGAACTATGTCTGGAGACGCACAAGTAGTATTATATAAAGCGTTGTTTCGTAATATCCCAGAAACCGCATCCTTCAGCAATAATTCTGAAATTAAAAACCTTCTTCGGAAAATAGCGTTCAAACAATCGCGTTTTGGGGGCTTTTTTCTTAAATTAGCATTCTAAACATTTCAATTATGATCTCTAAAAATTATCTGGAAAACTTACAGCAGGAACTTCACAATATTAAAAACGACGGACTTTTTAAAACCGAAAGAATCATTACGTCGCAGCAAGCGGCCGAAATCGAAGTCAACGGTAAAAAACTGCTGAACTTCTGTGCCAACAATTATTTGGGCCTGTCCAACAATCCGGACGTGATGAAGGCTTCTCAGGATATGATCGAAAGCCACGGTTACGGCATGTCTTCAGTTCGTTTTATTTGTGGAACTCAGGATATCCATAAAGAGCTGGAAGCCAAAATTTCCATATTTTTGGGTATGGAAGATACCATTTTGTATGCTGCCTGCTTCGACGCGAACGGTGGCGTTTTCGAACCGCTTTTTACAGAGGAAGATGCCATTATTTCCGATGAATTAAATCACGCTTCTATCATTGACGGCGTGCGTTTGTGTAAAGCTGCGCGCTACCGATACAAAAATAATAACATGCAAGATTTGGAAGACCAGTTAAAAGCGGCATCCGAAAAAAATCACCGTTTCAAAATTATTGTAACCGACGGCGTTTTCTCGATGGACGGAATTGTAGCCAATTTGAAAGGAGTTTGCGACTTAGCGGAGAAATATGATGCCCTGGTAATGGTGGACGATTCTCATGCTACCGGATTTATTGGTAAAACCGGTCGTGGGACGCATGAATCCAACGAGGTGATGGGAAGGGTTGATATTATTACATCTACTTTAGGGAAAGCTTTGGGCGGCGCTTTGGGCGGCTTTACATCAGGCAAAAAAGAAATTATCGATATGTTGAGACAGCGCTCTCGTCCGTATTTATTTAGTAATTCTCTGGCGCCCGGGATCGTTGGTGCAGCCATAAAAGTATTGGATATGATTTCCGACGACTGCACGTTGAGAGATCAGGTTATGGAAAACGCGGAATATTTCCGGAAAGAAATGAAAGCAAAAGGTTTCGATATTCCGGACGGAGACGCGGCCATTGTTCCCGTAATGCTTTACGACGCACCTTTGGCTCAGAAAATGGCCGAACAACTCGTCGAAGAAGGTATTTACGTTATCGGATTCTTTTATCCCGTAGTTCCGAAAGGAAAAGCCAGAATTAGAGTACAGCTTTCGGCCTCCCACACTAGAGCGCAGTTGGATAAAGCCATCGCTGCTTTTGAGAAGGTAGGTAAAACTTTGGATGTAATCTAATATTGTCCTATTTTCTTCAAAAATAAATAAGATCATCGTTCCAAAAAGTCTTTCAGCCTTTCAACTGCTGAAAGACTTTTTTAAATTAAAAAAAGATGTTTAACAAACAGGAAGCACAACAACTTCGAAAAGACTTTTGGATTGCTTTTGGCAAGAGTTTTCCGCGCAAATGGATTCTTTATGATACGAAAATTAAAGATTTTTCCTTTAAATTTTATGCCGATCCGAAAAAGGCCGAAGTTTCTCTGGATATTGAAATGAACGACGAACTCTTTCGCAATGCATATTATGAAAAGATCTGGTCCTTGGAAGATCTTTTGAAAGAAGAAATTGGCGCCTTTCAGAAAGAGGAATTTTATACGCTGGAAAACGGAAAAGTGATCGCAAGAATTTGGGTAACAAAAGAAAATGTCTCCATCTACAACAAAAATACGTGGCAGGAAATTTTCGAGTTTTTTGTGGAAAAAATGGAAGGCTTTGAGCGGCTTTATTATGAGTACGAAGATTTTATTAAAGATGTTTAAAGGGGAACAAAGCTGAATTTTGCATTTAGGTGGAAAACATTAAAAGCATTTAACACATCTCGAAAATTAAGCCCAAAAAATTTATTGAAATTTCCTTTTTCGCCACCAGCAAAATACGGCGCCCAAAAGTACGATGATGGCTAAAGGAAATAACAGATTGATCCATTGCCATTTTGTTTTTTCTTCGTCAATTCTTTGGCGGTCCAGCAATCTGGCTTCGATATTTCTGTTTCGCAAATCCATAATATTGGAATCGTCTAACAGAAAATCCAGCGCATTTCTTAAAAACTGCTCGTTGCCGTAGGTCTGTTTCGTAAGAAGATCTTCACCTAAAGGCAGGGCTTTCCCCTTATACATCTGATTTCTTCCCACATCTCCGTCTGCAATCACGATCATTTTGTTCTCGGAACTTTGCGGTTTAAAATTAGGGTAAGAATTTCGTTCGCTTCGCGATGCATATGCGGAAGTGAATTTTCCCTCCAGACTTACAGCAAAAATTTTTGGCGCAGTGGGTTGATCGAACTCGCTTAACGAATCGCTCAGCACAATTTCTGATAACGCTACATAATTTGGCACCTGCTTCACATTCGTTCTCTCACTAGATTCAAAAAGTACTTTTGTCTTGATGTTTTTGCGTCCTAATGTATCAATCGACGTCGGAAATTCAAACTTAACGGGATTAATATTTTTCGTGATGGGATTTTCATCTTCAGCAATTCCCAAAGGAAAATAAGGCCACAGAAAACTGCTGTACTGCGGGTTTCCTGCAACTTCGCCAGAGACAATTCTAATAAGTGCAGATTTTTTTAAATCTTTCACCAATCCTGCATTAATTCTGATCCCGTAATTGAAAAAGAAATCGGTTAAATTGGTTTCCATGGGGTACGCCATTATCTTTCTGGATTGAAAAAGCGTGTCCATCTCCGCATTTACGGCATCAATCATCCACAGCGTTTTGCCGCCGTTCATGATGTACTGATCCAAAATTACCTTTTCGTTTTCCGTAAAAGCCTTGCGCGGTTTCGCGATCACAAGAGCGTCCATTCTTTTCAGTTTCGGAATATCGGCAAGCGAAAGTTCTTTTTGATCTGCCGGGATAATAGGTCCGGCGTTGTAATTTTCGAGGGCCATTTCCATAAATCCCTGGAATTGGGTGGGACCTAATTCATCCTGATTAATTAAGATTCCTACGGTTTTTTTGCGATCTTCTGTAAGTAATTTGATGTTCGAAGCGAAATTATATTCCAGATTTTCGATGGATCTGTTCAACTGTTCAGACGCGTCGATGCCGGTTTGATTGATAATCAAAGGAATTGAAAATCCAGACGACTTATATTTTAAAGCGGCATAGGGAAACATCACAATTTCGGAGATTTTGCCGTCCTTCATGTCGGGTAGGATGGAAGGCTGAATTCCCATGGCCGCCAAAGTATCTTTCGACATTTTTGTTTTGATGGGGTCAATAAATTCAAACTCGATTTTTGGGTTGATTTTGCGGAATTCCTCTAATATAAATTTTGTTTCATTCTGAAGCTGACGAAAACTCGCCGGAAAGTCACCTTCGAGATAAACCACCACATTTAAAGGCCTGTCGACGGATTTTAAAATTTTTACCGTAGATTCGGCAAGCGTATATCTTTTTTCCTGCGTAAGATCGAAGCGCTGAGAAAAAATTCCGAAAGCGCCGAGCAGCAAAAAGCCGCCAAAAATAAGATAAATGATATTTTTTTTCTTCATTTTTTAATTTCTAAAAAGCACAATTTTTACTTTTTCTTTTCAACAAAAATTTGAGCCAGAAAGAGGCAGATCCCAACCACCAAAAGGAAATAGAAAACATCTCGTGTATCGATGAGACCTCTCGTAAAGGCGATAAAGTGCTGGTAAAATCCAATATTGCTTAGGAAATAATCAGCGCCGCCCAATAATTTATAGCTCGCCAACTGCTCAATGCCAAAATAAAAAAAGAAGCAGAGGAAAACGCCGAGCAAATAAGCCATAATATGATTTTGGGAAAGCGAGGAAGCTAAAATTCCCACGGCCGAAAAAGCAGCGATCAAAAGAATGAGGCCGAAGTAACTGCCCAAAGTCGCGCCCCAATCAATATTTCCGCTCGGCACACCTAAGATATAAATGGTGTACAAATAAACCAGAGACGGAATGATGCACAAAACCCCCACGAGCCAAACGGCCAGAAATTTTCCGCGGATGATTTCGGAAATTTTTATGGGTTGGGAGAAAAGCCAGTTCAACGTGCCGGATTGTTGTTCTTCAGCCAAAGTTTTCATAGAAATGGCAGGAATAATAAACATCAGCAACCACGGAGCTAGTACAAAATAACTCTGCAGACTTGCGGTCCCGATATCGAAAATATTTGAATCGTTTTCGAAGAAAAATAAAAAGAGCGAGCCGATTAAGCTAAATGCCCCGATAATAAGCCAGGCACTCCAGTTTCCGAAATAGCTCCAAAGTTCTTTTTTAAATAATGCAATCATAGATAAAGTAGGGCTGAAAATTAAGATTTTCTTTTGTTCACCAGTTTCACGGTTCCCATAATTAAAACAACCAGAACGACAAATCCGGTAATTAATTGCCACCAGTATTCGATGACCAGTGATTTTAAAATGACTGTAAAAATAACAAGAAACAAAATAAACGTCGCAATCTCATTTGCCTGACGAAGTTTAAGATTTTTCAGGGGCATTGCGTCTCCGTCAAGGCTTTTTAACTGCAAAACCCTTTTCCAGCACCAGTAATGATACAGAGCAAGGCCTACTAAAAATGTGAGTTTTAAATGGAACCAAGGGGTCTTCATCAATCCAAAATTTAAAAAAATCATCGTTAGACCGCTGACGAGCATAATTATTCCCGCCGGCACCGTAATGATATTCCAGAGCCTTCGGGCCATAAAAACATACTGCTCGCGAAGCACCTTTTTCTTTACTTCCTCAAATTCGTCCGTATCCTTATAATATACAAACAAACGCACGAGATAGAAAATCCCCGCGAAGTAACTGACCATAAAAATAAGGTGAATGGCTTTGATAACCGTATAAAGCATGCAAAAAATATAAGTTCCAAAGATAAAAAATTAAACTTTATTAAAAGCCGTGTTTTTGATAGGTAAATTTCAATGATCTAAAATGATTTTTATTGGAGGGTTTTGAATAATTTTTAGTTATTTTGCACAATAACAAAATTTATATTATAGATTATGAAAAGAATTTTCCAATTGTGTTTCACTTTGGTATTTTTTGCTCTGGGATTTTCGCAGAGTTTAAAACCCATTGCTGAAAAAGTTAAACAGTCCCATTCCGCCAACAAAACGTTTGTGAAGTACAACCTTTTCACTGTTGACACTTCCGAGCAAAAACGACACGCCTACGATGCCGCCGCGGAAGGAGTTACCGTTATGAAATTGAATCAGACTGAAATTCAGCGCATCACTGCTGAACGACCTGACGCCCTGGAAATGAGTTTTCCTTTCGATGGAAAAACCATCACTTTAGAATTGGTGAAAAATAATTTTTTCACACACGACTTTAAAGTAAATACCGATAAAGGTTACGCAAATTATGCTCCCGGTGTTTATTATCACGGAATTGTAAAAGGAGATAACGAGTCGATTGTTGCGATCAGCTTCTTTAATGATGATGTAGTGGGCGTTACCTCCATTCAGAATGTCGGAAATATCGTGGTAGGAAAAGCGAAAAAAACCGGCGATTTTTTAGCCTACAACGACCATAAAATGAAGGGAGCTAATCCCTTTTCATGTAGTGCCGATGAACTTGTGGAAAATCAGAAAATGACCGGGCCATCTTACGATCCAAAAACAATGACGGCAAAGAAAACCGATAACTGTGTGCGAATTTATTACGAAGCCGGCTTCGGACCTTATACGCAAAACGGTTCTAATGTAGCTACCACTACAAACTGGGTTACGGCTATGCATAACAATATTTCTACGTTGTATTCGAACGACGGAATTACCGTTGCCTTAAGCGAAGTTTTTGTTTGGACTTCTGTAGATCCGTTTACAGGATCGCCTTCGGAAATCCTGAACAAATTCAGAACGACGCGAACTTCATTCAATGGAGATGTTGCGCAGCTGCTACGTAATCCGGCAACAACCAGTATTGCATGGGTGAATGCTCTTTGTTCTACCTACAAATATTCTTATTCCGGGGTGAATTTTACTTTTAATGAAGTGCCAACATATTCCTGGAATATTGAAGCCATGACGCACGAGATTGGGCACAATTTAGGTTCTCCACATACGCATGCGTGCAGATGGAACGGAAATGATACCGCGATCGACGGCTGCGGACCCGCATCGGGAAATAACGAAGGTTGTAATGCGCCACTTCCGACAGATGGCGGAACCATTATGAGCTATTGCCACCTTGTTCCGAGTGTTGGAATTAATTTCACCAAAGGTTTTGGGCCTCAACCCGGCGCTTTAATCAGAGCGACTGTAAATTCAAAAGGATGTTTAGGACAGGATTGTATTTCTTCCTGTGCACTGTCTGTTACCGGATTAACGCTTTCGAATATTACAAAAACTTCGTTAACTGCAACAATTGTTGATGTGGTAGGAACCAACTGGAAATACAAACTTTCTACAATGGATGGTACCGTAATTACATCCGGAGTTACCAATAACAAAACGCTGAATTTTACCGATCTTGTTCCGGGAACGTACTACAAAATTGCTGTTGGAACCGACTGTTCGGGACCTCAGGCGTTTGCGTTTGAGCAGCTTGCATTAACAGATGCCGATTGGTGTACCGGTGTTCTCTTTACGGATCCGGGCGGTCCCGATGCGAACTATGGCGATAACCAGTCAGTCATCAAAACATTTTATCCGGCAAATGCTGGCGATAAGTTAAATCTCGTCTTTACCGAATTTGCTACGGAAGAGGCCTACGATTTCATGAATATTTACGACGGACCCAATATTGCCTCGCCAAGATTCCCGGGTGGAACGCAGCTAAGCGGGAATACCATTCCCGGTCCTTTCCTTTCTACGAATGCAAGCGGCGCAATTACCGTAAGATTCAGTTCAGATCCGGCTGCTAACGAAGCAGGTTGGAAAGCGACTTTCGAATGCGTTACTTTGGCCACAGGAGAAACTTCGGTTGGGACAGATGTTAACGTGTCGAAAACTTCTGCAAAAGGAGTCTTTGTCATCACGTCGAAAGACAAAATTCTCTCTTACAGTGTATTTGATGCGTCGGGAAAAAGAGTTAAGACTTTTAATAAGGGGAACGCGCCCGAGGAAAGATTCGATCTCAATAATTATCCGGCGGGAACTTATGTAGTGAGTATAACTACATCCAAAGAAACCGTAAACAAGAAAATTATCAAATAACCATTTTCGATGGAATAGAAATAGCCGACTCGCGAGAGTCGGCTATTTTTTGTTTTTCTGGTATTAATTGAATTCTATATAAATATTTTCGCCCACGCGCAAACCGAATAAAGTTTTCGCCCCGTTGTATTCGTTACCTTTGTAAATAGTAAGTTCCAAAAGCCCCGCATCGTTAAATATTGCGGCTGACTTGCCATGATATTCGTGTTCCTTGGTCCAGTCGTGCACAAACTCCGTATACTGGTTATAAATTTTAGAAAGTGCTAAGTTTCGGAATTTAATGATGAAATTTTCCAGCGCAATATTGTTTTTTTCAAAAAACCGCTTGCTGATGTTGGATACTACATTGCCAAAATTATCGATGTACATGATCTCACCGATGATCATTTTTTCGCTTTCATTATAAACCGCGCGCGGAAAAGAAAGTTGTTTCGGCGTTTTAAACTTTCTGCCAATAACTTCCGGTAATCCACCGTTGTGCAGATGCACTGCGACAGGCGCAAAAATATCGGTCGACGTAAAATGGACTTCATCGTCAAATCTATTGTTAAGGGTGATTTCGTACACCGCTTCGGGCTTAATGTCGTAAAAAATTAAACTCAGAACGCCATTATCCGCAGCGATAAAATAATGACCGTCCGTTTCGTAAAGAATGCATTTTCGCTCTTTTGTATAAAAACTGTCCACGGAAATAATATGAACGGTACCTGGCGGAAAAAAAGAATAAGAGTTCCTGACGATATAGGCGGTTTGCAGTAGATTATAGGCCTGAATTTGATGCGAAATATCAACAATTTTTACATCTTCATTTAAACTCAGTATTTTACCTTTCACAGAGGCGACTCTGTGGTCAACCAACCCGTAATCTGATGTAAATGTAATAACTGCCATGAATAAATTTAGAGAATGACAAATTTAGTTTAAATAAAATATTTAGAGGGCCATTGTGGAAAAGTAAAAAATGGTATTTAAAATATATTTGATACATTTATTTAAAATATAAACCCAAAAAAACAATAGATGTTTGAATTGAATTATGAATTGAATGGCATCGATGCCAAAACATTTTATGGCGTCAATAACCAATATTTTAACCTGCTGAAATCCACTTTTCCTACCTTGAAAATAACGGGTCGCGACCACCATGTCTTCGCTGCCGGCAACCAGGAAACCCTCGATATACTTCAGAATAAATTAAACGACCTCGTTAGTTTTATTTCCACTAATAATGCAATTAATTTAAAGGATTTTGAGAGCATTCTTAAGATTAAAGACGAAACTGAAAAACAGCTGGTTTTCGATCAGGATATCATCGTAAAAGGCATTAACGGAAAAATAATCAAAGCCAAAACCAGCAATCTGAAGAAGTTGGTAAAAGCAACAGACACGAAAGATATGGTCTTCGCCATCGGACCTGCGGGAACGGGTAAAACCTATACCAGCGTTGCTTTGGCGGTGCGGGCTTTGCGCGATAAAGAAGTAAAACGAATTATTTTAACCAGACCCGCCGTGGAAGCAGGGGAGAGTTTGGGTTTCTTGCCGGGAGACCTGAAAGAGAAGCTAGACCCGTATATGCAACCGCTTTATGATGCGCTTCGCGATATGATCCCGCACGAAAAACTGGAAGGTTTTATGGAGAAGAGGGTCATCGAAGTGGCGCCACTCGCCTTTATGAGAGGCCGGACTTTGGATGAGGCGTTCGTTATTTTAGATGAAGCCCAAAACACCACGCATGCACAGATGAAAATGTTTCTCACCAGAATGGGGATGAATGCCAAATTTATTATCACAGGAGATCCCAGCCAGGTTGATTTACCGATGCGCCAAAAATCCGGTTTGCAGGAAGCCATGCGGATTTTAAAGGATGTAAAAGAAATAGGCTTTGTTCACCTCACGGAAGAAGATGTCGTTCGGCATCCCGTAGTTCGAAAAATTATTGAATCCTATAATAAAGAGGAACAAAGAATGCGAGAAGAATGAGTTACTAACATATCCACATCAAGGTTAACCTTCACATAATTTCGTGGATGATTGATGTTTACAAAAAATTGCACATTAAATTGTTAATAATTTGTTAATTAAATAAAATATAATACATTTGTTTACCTAATTTTAAAATTATTAACCATGAAAAAATTATTTTTAGTGGGTGCCGTGGCACTTTTTGGAGCATTAAGTGCTCAAACAGGTTTTAAGCTGGGAGCGCACGTTGGTCTTCCCGTAGGTGATTATAGTGATGTCAGCTCCTTTACCATAGGTGTCGACGGTTCTTATCTTTGGCCGGTCGCCGCAGATTTCAATTTGGGAGTTGCAACAGGATTTTCCACCTATTTTCCGACTTCTGATTTTAAAGACTTAGGGGCAAAAAATCTAAATTTAGTTCCTGTAGCTGCATCGGGACAGTATAGATTTACGCCCCAGTTTAGTTTGGGCGTAGACTTAGGCTATGGCTTTCTTTTCTCTGATGGCGAAAGTGATGGCGGATTTTACTTCCAGCCGAAAGCGGCATACCATTTTGGGCCGAGTGAAGTCAATTTGAGTTACGCCGGCGTTTCACAGGACGGTGCCACTTTAAGTTCCATTAATTTAGGATACGCCTATTCCTTTGGAAAATAAATAGTAAAAATTGAGAAACCGCCATACGGCGGTTTTTTATGATATTTATCACAATCAGTTTATCTTCACACCTCAGTTTTAACTTTGGCATAAATTATGTTAAAAACACTGAAAATAACTATTATGAAAAAATTATTGATTACAGGTGCTGTCGCGTTAATCGGAATCACGGCAAATGCACAGTTGCAAAAAGGAAATATCATGGTAGGCGGCGAACTGGCCGCTGCTAATTTCGGACTGAATGAAGGTGCAGGATATCGTTTCGAGATTACCCCACAGGCTGCATTTTTTGTGCAGGACAACTGGGCTGTTGGACCATATGTTCGATTGGGTTTTGCCGGAGCAAAAGGTTCGGATACTCAGTTTAACTACGGAGTAGGCGCATTATCCAGATATTACTTTTCACCGGGAGAACAGGGAGTCGACAATCTTTTAAGACACGGCAGATTTTTCGTGGAAGGTAATGCCGGGATTGGTGGACAAAACGCTTCCAATGGCGGCGACTCTGCAAACGGCTTGGATTTAGGAATCGGACCTGGTTACACTTACTTCGTAACACCGGATATCGGTTTAGATGCTTCCGTAAAACTGAATGGTAATTTAGGATTCGGAAACAGAGGAACTACTTCTGCAATTGATTTTAGATTAGGCCTAAATATTTTCTTGCCACAAAAAAGAGCAATGAGCAATATTAAAACCGAATAAAAAAAATTTTTAACGAGTTTAAAAGCTGTTTCCTAGAGTGTTACAGCTTTTTTTATGTTTAAAAGGTGGGTAAATTCCAGCTTATGTGAATAATCATGCTATTTGTCTCGAAAAAAAAATTATTTTTGCGCACTAAATTATTAAACTATGAAAAAATTATTACTGGTTGGTGCTGTTGCGCTGTTCGGAGTTTTACAAGCTCAAAAAACCAATTTTGGTGCAAACGCCGGAATGCTTACAGGATTTGCAAAGGTGAAGACTCCAATGGGAGACGATAGTGAGTCCAACACAGGTTTCTATGCTGGTTTTTTTGCAGAAATCACTGCGGGAAATATGGTGAAAATTCAACCTGCCGTTAATTACGCCAACATTGATGGGGGAAGTGCCTTACAAATTCCCATTATGGTGAAGTATTATGTTGATCCGAAATTTAATCTGCAGGCAGGTCCGCAATTTACTTTTGATTTAGACGACAATCCTTTTCCAGATTATTACAATTCTTTAAATTTTGGTTTGGCACTGGGAACGGCCTACGAATTCACGCAGAAACTATTTGTGGAAGCCCGCTATTCTTTTCAGTTGAACAATCATTTAAAGGATGCTCCAAGCGGTTATTCTGTTAAAGCAAACTATTTGAATCTAGGTTTAGGATACAAATTCTAAGAAAAATTCAGCACCAAAAACAGAAAATCCTGAGAAATTATTCTCAGGATTTTTTTGTATTTTATCTAAAAAAAAATTATTTGCCAAATAAGTTTCCGCCGGCGCCCGGCATTTTCGGCATTCCTTTGCTCATCATTTCCATCATTTGTTTGCCTTGTGGACCCTGCATCATCTTCATCATTTTGCCCATCTGTTCAAACTGCTTCATCAATTGATTTAAATCTTCAATTTTTCTGCCCGCGCCTTTTGCGATTCGGTTTTTTCTTTGGGTATTGATGATGGACGGCCGTCTTCTTTCTTCCGGCGTCATCGAGTGGATCATGGCTTCGATATGTTTAAAAGCATCGTCCTGGATATCCACATCTTTAATGGCTTTCCCAACACCCGGAATCATGCCCATCAAATCCTTCATATTACCCATTTTTTTGATTTGATTGATCTGTTTTAAGAAATCATCAAAACCAAATTCGTTTTTGGCAATTTTTTTATGAAGCTTTTTGGCTTCCTCCTCATCAAACTGTTCCTGTGCTCTCTCAACTAAGGAAACAACATCTCCCATTCCCAGAATCCGGTCCGCCATCCTTTCGGGATAAAAGACATCCAGAGCTTCCATTTTTTCTCCGGTCGAAATAAACTTGATGGGTTTTTCCACAACGGAACGGATCGTTAAAGCCGCTCCACCGCGCGTATCACCATCTAATTTAGTTAAAACAACACCATCAAAATTCAATGCATCGTTAAAGGCTTTTGCCGTATTCACCGCATCCTGTCCCGTCATGGAATCCACAACGAACAGCGTTTCATTCGGTTTGATGAAATAATGAACCGATTTAATCTCGTTCATCATCTGCTCATCGATGGCCAAACGTCCTGCAGTATCTACAATCACCACATCGTGGCCGTTTTCTTTTGCGAATTTCACGGCATTTTCCGCAATCGAAGAGGGATTAACTGCGCCTTCTTCCGTGTAAACCGGAATGCCAACCTGCTGTCCCAAAATTTTCAACTGCTCGATGGCGGCGGGACGGTAAACGTCGCACGCTACCAAAAGAGGTTTTTTACTTTTCTTTTGCTTTAAAAAATTCGCCAGTTTTCCTGAAAACGTTGTTTTACCGGAACCTTGCAGTCCCGCAATTAAAATAACGCTGGGTTTGCCCGAAAGATCTATTCCTTCCTGCGTGCCACCCATTAAATCCACTAGTTCGTCGTGAACGATTTTCGTCATCAACTGTCCCGGACTTAAACTTGTGAGCACGTTTTGCCCTAAAGATTTCTCCTGAACTCTTTTCGTGAGGTCTTTTGCAACTTTATAATTTACATCGGCATCAACAAGTGCGCGGCGAATTTCCTTCACCGTTTCTGCAACATTAATTTCTGAGATTTTACCGCGCCCTGAAATATTGTGAAGCGCTTTATCTAATTTATCCTGTAAACTGTTGAACATTGTTTTTTATTTAAGAACTGCAAAAATAGGGAAATTAGCTGAAACTTAAAATTCGAAATTTTTAAATCGCCCGATTATCAGTAGATTTGCAAAAATAAAAAGATGACCGACGAAAATTCTTCCGATCCGGAATTCTCCAAAGAGGATGAAAAGAAATATGCCAGAAATGGGCTTCGGCAGTATGGCGTTTATTCTGCCATCGTTTTTCAAATGCTGGCGACGATGGGACTTGGCTTTTGGGGCGGAAATAAGCTGAACGAATATTTCGATCTTCCGAACAAACTGTTGACCGTTGGCGTTGGATTTTTGGCGATGGGACTGGCTTTTTACAATTTATTAAATCAACTTAAAAACGTTCAGAAGAATGAAAATAAAAAATAACACTTTATATATTATCCTTTATTTTTTCATGTTTTTTATCCATTTTGCGCTCTGGCAAATTCTGGAGATCGGGTTGGAAACCACTTTCGTGAAATACTACCTCTTTTTAACACTGCTTTTCGTCATGGTTTTGACGATTATTTCCATCATCAAGAAAATTTATCCAACTTACATCGGTTTTGCTTTTATGGGATTGATTCTGTTTAAACTCACGATTATGTTTTTGGTCATGAAAAAGCTCAATTTAAGCGAAGTTCCTAATTATAAAATTCATTTCATTATTCCTTACCTGATTTCGCTGGTGCTCGAAACCCTTTACGCAGTGAAGCTTATCCAAATTGGAGAACCCGAAATTCCCCAAAAAGATGAATAAAATCAGTAAAAAAGGATTTTTATATTATGATTATTTGTCCTATTTTTGCAAAACTTTAAAATAAGATATAGCAATGCTGAAAAGAGTAGTTCTTGTAATAGGTTTTTTATCGACATTTTCTTCAACGTTCGCTCAACACGAAACTAAGGTAATTTCTGCCACAGAAACCGCTGTTTCCCATGATGCTTCGGAAAAAGTAGCATCTGAGCTTTCCGCTCCGGAAGAAATTAAAAAAGAGAACAAAAATTACATCGATCATCACCTTTTAGACAGCCACAGTTTCGATATTATGGTGTCGAAAAATGATGACGGCACCGAAAATCATATCGGTTTCCCTCTTCCTGTTATTTTTTACGATGCAGCCAATGGTTTTCACGCTTTTATGAGCTCCAAATTTCACCACGGTGAAGAAGTGGTAGAAAGCAAAGGCGGACACTACGCGCTTTCTCACGAAAAAATTTATAAAACAGATGCAAACGGCACCTTGACTTTAGATGAAGAAGGACATGCCACGAATGAGAAGGTTTTCGATCTTTCAATTACCAAAAGTGTTTTGATGATTCTGGTAACTGCATTCCTGTTGATTTTGATTTTTGTCTCGATCGCAAGAGGTTACAAAAAATCTTTGGTCCCAACGGGCGCGGCAAAAATTTTAGAACCGGTAATTTTGTTTATCAGAGATGATATTGCGAAGCCAAACATTGGTGCGAACTACAAAAAATACATGAGTTATTTGTTGACCATCTTTTTCTTTATTTTATTCCTGAATGTTTTTGGATTAATGCCTTTCGGGATTAATGTTACAGGGAACATCGCGATCACATTCGCTTTGGCGCTTTTAACGTTTTTAATCACACAGTTTACAGCGAACAAAAATTATTGGCAGCACATCTTCTGGATGCCGGGATTGCCTTGGCCAATGAAAATTGTAATGATGCCGATTGAGATCATCGGACTGTTCATCAAACCTTTCTCCCTACTTATTCGTCTTTTCGCGAATATGTCTGCAGGTCACATTATCGTAATGAGTTTGATCGCTTTGATTTATTATTTCCAAAACGTAATTGCCGGAATTGCTTTTCCATTTTTAACCTTCGTTATTTATTTGCTGGAAGTTTTGGTAGCCTTTTTACAGGCTTATATTTTTACGATGCTATCTGCAGTATATTTCGGTATGGCTAATGAAGAGCACGGTCATGAAGGAGAAGAAGGTATGGCGCACTAATTAATTAGGCTTAAGGGATCTCGATTAATGATAGTACAATCGAACATCCCTCATCATTAAAGTACTATCAATTATAATTTACGAACTAATTTTTTAAAATTTATATTATGCAAGAAATGCCAAAAATCATCGGTGCAGGTTTAGTAGTAATCGGAACAGGTATCGGTATCGGGAAAATCGGTGCTGCTGCTTTGGAAGGTATGGCTAGACAACCAGAACAGGCTGGTAAACTTCAAACAGCGATGTTGATCGCTGCAGCTCTTGTAGAAGGAGTTGCTTTTGCTGCATTATTTGCGGTAAACTAAGAAGTTTCTACAAAAAATATCACTTGCCGGGAACGGTTGGTTACGGCAAGTGGTTTTTTAAAAAATTAAAATTCAATTACAATAATTTATTATAACTCGTATGGGATTATTAGAAAATTTTTCATCAGGTTTATTCCTCATCCAGACCGTTATCTTTTTGATCTTACTTTTGGTTTTAAGAAAGTTTGCCTGGAAGCCGATTATGGATGCTGTTAACGAAAGAGAAGTGACCATCGTAGATTCTTTGAACCAGGCAAAACTTGCGAAGCAGGAAGTTCTTAATTTGAAAGCTGAAAACGAAGTAATCATCCGCGAAGCGAAGGTAGAGCGCGATAACATCTTGAAAGAAGCCAGGGAAATTAAAGACCGAATCGTAGGTGAAGCGAAAGAGTTGGCGCAAACGGAAGGCGATAAAATGATCGAGCAGGCCAGACAGTCCATCCAGGCTGAAAAATCTGCGGCAATGTCGGATATCAAAAACCAAATCAGTACTTTGTCTGTTAACATCGCAGAAACAATTTTGAACCAAAAATTGGATAACGATGGGGCGCAAAATGCGTTGGTGGAAAATATGCTTAACAAATCTAACCTGAACTAAAATGCTTACAAGTAAAGTAGCAAAAAGATACGCGCAAGGTCTGCTTAATTTCACGCAGGAATCCGGAAGCACGGCTTCTGTATTTAGTGAAATGAAGGACATTGTGCAAACCATCAGCAAATCCAAAGAACTGCAGAATTTTTTCAGTTCGCCGATTATTGATGTAAAGAAAAAAATTAGTATTGCTTTAGAAATTTTCAAAAGTTTTTCTCCGGTTTCCCAAAATATGGTAACCATGGTTATTAAACACGGAAGAGAAAGCCAGATGCAGAACATTGCACAGGAATTTGTGAATAAAGTGGAGGACATGAACGGAGTGCAGAGAATTACTTTGACTGCTGCGACTACACTTTCAACAGAAAATATTCAGAATATTTTAAAATCTTCAGCATTGGTTAATCACGAAAATAAATTTGACGTGAAAACAATTATCAACCCCAATATTTTAGGAGGTTACATTTTGAGAGTGGGCGATCAACAGATTGATGCTTCGGTAAAATCTAAACTCACGCAGCTTCAGAAAGAATTTCAATTAAATTAAGACAAAAAAAACCATAAAATGGCAGAAATAAATCCGGCAGAAGTATCTGCAATTCTTAAACAACAGTTAGCAAACTTCGATACACAGTCGAATGTGGAAGAAGTAGGAACTGTATTGACCATCGGTGATGGTATCGCTTTAGTATACGGTTTAGAAAATGTTCAGTACGGTGAATTGGTAAAATTCCAAAGCGGTATTGAAGGAATCGTTCTTAATCTTGCAGAAGACAATGTTGGAGTTGCACTTTTGGGCGAGTCTAAATTGGTGAAAGAAGGAGATACGGTAAACAGAACCAAAAGGATTTCTTCTATCAAAGTAGGAGAAGGAATGTTGGGAAGAGTTGTTGATACTCTTGGAAACCCCATCGACGGTAAAGGTCCTATCACCGGCGAATTGTACGAATTGCCGTTGGAGAGAAAAGCGCCGGGAGTAATTTTCCGTCAGCCCGTAACCGAGCCGTTGCAAACAGGTATTGTGGCGATTGATTCCATGATTCCAATCGGAAGAGGACAAAGAGAATTGATCATTGGTGACCGTCAGACTGGTAAAACAGTGGTTGCGATTGATACGATTCTAAATCAGAGAGAATTTTATGATGCAGGCGAGCCTGTATTCTGTATATATGTAGCGATTGGACAAAAAGGGTCCACCGTTGCGCAAATTGTAAAAACATTAACGGATAAAAGAGCAATGGCTTATACCGTAGTGGTAGCAGCAAACGCTTCCGATCCAACGCCAATGCAGGTTTACGCACCAATGGCGGGTGCTGCGATTGGAGAGTTTTTCCGCGACACTGGTCGTCCGGCCTTAATTATTTATGATGATTTATCCAAACAGGCGGTAGCTTACCGTGAACTTTCTTTATTACTAAGAAGACCACCGGGCCGTGAAGCTTATCCTGGAGACGTTTTCTATCTTCACTCCAGATTATTGGAGAGGGCTGCAAAAGTGATCAAAGATGATACAATTGCCGCTCAAATGAACGATTTACCCGAGGTTTTAAGACCGATTGTAAAAGGTGGCGGTTCTTTAACTGCACTTCCAATTATCGAAACTCAGGCGGGTGACGTTTCTGCATATATTCCAACGAATGTAATTTCAATTACGGACGGGCAGATTTTCCTCGAAACGGATTTATTTAACTCTGGAGTTCGCCCGGCGATCAACGTAGGTATTTCGGTATCGCGTGTGGGAGGTAACGCTCAGATCAAAGCAATGAAAAAAGTTTCAGGTACTTTGAAACTTGATCAGGCGCAATACAAAGAACTGGAAGCGTTTGCAAAATTCGGTTCCGATCTTGATGCTTCTACACAGGCCGTTATTTCCAAAGGGGAAAGAAACGTGGAGATTCTGAAGCAACCTGTAAATTCACCACTTCCGGTAGATTCTCAGGTGGCGATGATTTACTCCGGAACTGAAAACCTGATGAGAAATGTACCTATCGAGAAGGTAAAAGAATTTCAGAAGGAATATGTAGCGTTCTTAAGATCGAAACATCCTGAAACAATGGCAGCCATTAAAACAGGAAAGATTGATGATACAATTACAGGAGTTCTGAAACAGGCAGCTGCAGAATTAGCTTCCAAATACAACTAAAAATATTTAATCTTCAGTATTCAGAATTTTTTTGAATACTGAATTTTTTAAACTTTGAATTCAAAGAATGGCAAATTTAAAGGAAATACGCGCAAGGATTACTTCGATCTCTTCCACCATGCAGATTACGAGTGCGATGAAAATGGTTTCGGCAGCAAAACTGAAGAAAGCCACCGATGCAATCGTGATGTTGAGACCTTACTCCGAAAAACTGCAGGAAATTATTGAAAACGTAAGTTCAACTACCGATTTGGAAGGCGTTTCAATGTACACTGCAGAAAGAGAGGTGAAGAAAGTTCTTTACATTGTAGTCACTTCCAACAAAGGTTTGGCCGGTGCGTTCAACTCTGCGGTCATTAAAGAACTGAACACTGCCATCAGCAATGCCCAGCACGAAGTTGAAATTCTTTCTGTAGGAAAAAAAGTGTACGATGCCGTGCGACGAAGCCGAAAGGTGTACGACAACCAGAGTGCAATCTTTGATTCCATGAGTTTTCAGGGAGTTTCCAGTTTTATGGAAAACGTGATGAATGATTACAAAGAAGGAACTTTCGATAAAGTTTTTGTAATCTATAACAAATTCATTAATGCTGCAACGCAGGAAGTTCATTTGGAGCAGGTATTGCCGATTGCTCTTCCTGAAAAAGAAGGCGTGGCGGTAAATACGGATTATATTTTCGAACCCAACGCGGGAGAAATCTTAAATGTCCTGATGCCGAAATCCATAAAAACTCAGGTTTACAAAGCCATTTTAGATTCTGTTGCTTCCGAGCATGGTGCCAGAATGACTGCCATGCACAAGGCTACCGATAATGCGGAAGCTTTGAGAAGTGATCTGAAGATTTTCTATAACAAAGCGCGTCAGGCTGCAATTACTAACGAAATCTTAGAAATCGTAGGTGGTGCTGAAGCTTTGAAGAATTCTTAAGGAAAAAATATATTACATTAAAAGACTGCAGTTTGCAGTCTTTTTTTTGGGTCTTAATACCGCAGGTTATCAGGTTATTACGCTGTATTTTTTTTAAGATTGCGCCGTAAATTTTTTGCAGTCAGCTTTTTGTTGACAGGATTATTTTGCAATTCCGGCAGGAAATTATTTACCTTCGTATGGAACAGCCAAATTTCCTAATCATCATCCAGGGATGATGAGTACGTTTCTTACAGGAAAATAAATAAGTGGAAACTGGATACTGATTGTCTACGATTATGGAGCGACAGACCCAACTACGCTTAATTCCTGGCAGATAGTTCTGGGAGCGGGCGTAAACTTAAAAACGAATGAAACTCTGACATTTGGTAGTGAGATCTCCCTCAAAAAAACCCGGTTCAGGATTATCTGTTCGTTGATGTTACCACCGAATACAAAACTTTAGATCTCGAAATTTACGATGCTTCGGGAAAAAGAGTTAAAACGGAAAGCCTATTAAAAGGTGCTAAAAATATAGAAGTTGATGTTAGGTATTTAGCTCCCGGTATGTACCTGTTGGTTCCTTTGAAAGATGGCGAGCGCAAACAGGCTATTAAATTTATCAAAAAATAGAACCCACTTTTTTTCTTACAAGGCATCGGTAAATACTGGTGCTTTTTTATAATCATTTTCCTTCAAAACCCTGTTTTTTAGAACGTGACATAAAAATTTTATTATTTAAATTTAATTATCTTTGCATCAAATATTTCAAAAATTAAATGGACTCAGACGTCGTCAAGCTTTTATTAGCTTTGTTTTTAGTAGTACTCAATGGTTTTTTCGTAGCCGCAGAATTTTCTATCGTTAAAGTTCGTTATTCTCAAATTCAGATCAAAGCCGCCGAAGGAAATTCGATGGCAAAACAGGCTGAACATCTCATTAAACATTTAGATGAATACCTTTCTGCAACGCAGCTGGGGATTACTTTAGCTTCGTTGGCCTTAGGTTGGGTCGGCGAAAGTGCAATGCATCATGTGATCGAAAACAGCTTCCATTATTTCGAAGTTGCCATTGCAGACGCAACCGTCACCACGATTTCCCTCGTCATAAGTTTCTTTTTGATAACAGTTATGCACATCGTTTTCGGAGAATTAATTCCGAAATCCATTGCGATAAGAAAAGCCGAACAAACCGCCATGGTCATCGCCATGCCATTACGGGTTTTTTACACGGTTTTTAAACCATTTATCTGGACGATGAATCACATGTCGAACGGATTCCTCCGTTTGATAAAAATTCATCCTGCCTCCGAACAGGAAATTCATTCGACGGAAGAGTTGCAGCTTTTGGTAAAACAATCAGCAGATTCCGGCGAAATCGAGGAAGAGAACTACGAGATCATAAAAAATGCGTTCGACTTTACCGATCATTCTGCGAAGCAGATTATGGTTCCGCGACAAAATATATCTTCCATAGATATTGAAGATCCTGTAGAAGATATCATTACTATTATTATGGACGGTGGTTATTCCAGACTTCCCGTTTATAAAGATTCAATCGATAATATTATCGGAATCTTTTACGCCAAAGAAATCATCCGCGAGTATGTAAAAAGAAAAGGTGTGCTTAATCACACCGATTTGCAGGAATTAATGCGTGATGCCTTTTTTGTGGTTGGAAGTAAAAAGATTTCGGATCTTTTAAAAGTGTTTCAACAGAAAAAGCAGCATTTGGCCGTGGTTATCGATGAATTTGGTGGCACGGAAGGAATTGTGACGCTGGAAGATATTTTGGAAGAACTGGTCGGTGAAATTCAAGATGAAGAAGATGACGAAGAAAAAATCGTCGATAAAGTAGGTGAAAATGTTTTCTGGGTTCAGGCAACGCAACCTTTAGATGAAATTAATGAACATTTGCCCAAACTGTTTCCGCTTTCGGAAGATGGCGAATACAACACTTTGGCAGGTTATATATTACACGAACTCGAAGATATTCCAGGCGAAAATCAGGAGTTTACCATCAACGATTATCACGTGAAAATCCTGAAAATGCAGAATAAAAGCGTAGATCTGGTCGAATTGGTTTATGAAGAGCCAAATCTTATCGACACGCTTTCCGAAGAAATGTCCGAACTATAAGAATTCTTTGGGCACGCACTTTTCAACATTAAAAAAATTTTAAGTCATGTTTAGCATTATTTATAATTCTAAAAATTACGATAAACCACAGCGGGAATACGAAGAAGACGTTGCGGTCCTCGAGCAGGAAGATGAAGTTTACAAAATTGTTCTGTGGAATGATGATGTAAATACGTTCGACGACGTGATCGAAGCTTTGGTTGAAATTTGCGAGCATACCTTAGAGCAGGCCGAACAGTGTACCATGCTTGTGCATTACAAGGGGAAATGTACGGTGAAGACAGGCAGTTTGGAGAAACTAAAGCCCATGCACGAAAAACTTCTTTCGCGGGGTTTAACATCAGAAATCGTTTAACTAAAGTTTCGTTTTTCGAAACTTTTATTTTATAAAAATTTATGAGTCCAGTTCTTTTAGTCATTATCGCGGTTACGGCGATTATCAGTTATATCGCTTTTAACAATCAGGCGCTTTTCGAAAAATACAAATTTAATGTCGGCGCGATCCTTCAGCGGAAAGAATATATCCGGCTTTTATCTGCGGGCTTTCTGCATGCAGATTTAATGCATCTTCTTTTCAACATGATGACGCTGTATTTTTTCGGACCCATTGTAGTAGAAGCTTTTGGTATTACCGGATTTTTAATTGTATACTTTGGCTCGATCCTCCTCGGGAATATTTTTTCCTTGTATTTGTATCAAAACCAGGCGTGGTATTCCGCGATAGGTGCCAGTGGCGGGGTTTCCGGAATTTTATTTGCGTCGATTGCGATGATTCCGGACCTGGGTATTTACTTTTTCTTTATCCCAATCGCCATTCCGGGCTATATTTTCGGTTTTTTATATTTCGCCTATTCCGTGTACATGATGCTGAACCCCAAGCATAACGATAACATCGGCCATGCTGCGCATTTGGGAGGCGCATTTTTCGGTTTGGTTTATGCCGTGGGTCTGCAGCCGGAGCGCGCTGTAGAAAATGCCTTGTTCTTAGGCATTATGGCGCTGCCGCTCATTTATATGGCGTATATGGTTTTCGTGAAAAAGAAAATTGGCTAAAATTTTTGGAGCACGAAGATTTTCGTGGTATTCCACTGGTGGACCCGTTTTCCGTTGCAATCTTTTTGGCGGCGGCGCGCCGCCAAAAAGGATTTCCACCACAACCGGGGCTATAACTTCAGGCTGTTTTTCTGCGAAAGTTTATAAAAACGTGTGACCAAAACCTTTATAGTTTTATGTTTTGCAAAAAATGGGTTCAGTTTATTGTCATTCCAAGGAAGGAAGAATCCTTTGAGAAACCTGCCGGCACAATGTTTATGACTTTGAAATTGTAGTGCCAAGTGTTAAGAAGAACTTTCAACTTTCAACTTTCAACTTTCAACTTTTCACTCTTTTCTGCGCTCGCTTCGCTCGCGCCAGCTAAAAAAAATCTCTCTGTCATTCTGACGAACGAAGAATCTCAAATGTGAAAATTCATTAAACTCTTTTGTCTTACCACTACGTAACGCATTGCACTTTTCACACGGTCGGCGCTCGCTTCGCTCGCGCCGCTTCTAAAAATCTCTCTGCCCTTCTGACGACGGTAGAATCTCAAAGGTAAAAATTCATTAAAGTCCTTTGTCTTACCAATACGTAACGCAGTGCACTTATCATTCTTTCGACGCTCGCTTCGCTCGCGCCAACTTTAAAAAATTTCTCTGTCGTTCTGACAAAGGAACAGTCTCTTTGGGAAACCAAGCCGCTTAATTTTTATAACGTATAAAATTGTGGTTTGAACTTTTTACAAAAACCTTTTGAGCTTTTCACACTTTCAGCGCTCGCTTCGCTCGCGCCAGCTAAAAAAAAATCTCTCTGCCCCTCTGAGGAAGGAAGAATCTCAACGGTAAAAATTTATTAAAGTCCCTTGTCTTACCAATACGTAACGCAGTCACTTATCATTCTTTCGACGCTCGCTTCGCTCGCGCCAACTTTAAAAAATCTCTCTGTCATTCGGACGAAGTAAGAATCTCAAAGGTAAAAATTTATTAAAGTTCTTTGTCTTACCAATACGTAACGCATTGCACTTATCATTCTTTCTGCGCTCGCTTCGCTCGCGCCACCTGTAAAAAATCTCTCTGTCATTCGGACGAAGTAAGAATCTCAACGGTAAAAATTCATTAAACTCCTTTGTTTTACCAATAAGTAAGGCATTGCACTTTTCACACGGTCGGCGCTCGCTTCGCTCGCGCCATCCCTATTTTCGTCCCCAAACCATCCTTTCATTTCCCGAAATATCCTTTAGCAAAAAGGTTTCCGACAAAACCTCCGAAAAAAGTTCCCGCGTTTCCTTTCCCAGTTTCTGGTTGATCTCCAAAAAGACCAAACCATGGTCAGAAAGATGCTTTTCGCAGTCCTTTGCAATTTTCTCATAAAAAACAAGCGCATTATTTGTGGGGGAAAATAAGGCCATTTTCGGTTCAAATTCCTTTACCGACGCGGCGATTTCACTTTCTTCCTGCTGGGCGATGTAAGGTGGATTCGAAATAATAACATGGAACACATCCCTTAAATCAACGTTCAGATAATCCTGATGGATAAATTCAATTTCAACTTTGTGAAAGTTGGCATTTCGATTCGCGGTTTTCAACGCTTCTTCCGAATAATCGATCGCAAAAACTTGCGCCTCCGGAAAATTTTTTTTCAGCACGATCGGAATAATTCCGGAACCGGTTCCGATATCCAAAATTTTAAAATCCTTTCCGTGGAAGTCAGAATTTTTAATTTTTTCAATCGCCACTTCCAAAAGTTCCTCCGTCTCGGGTCGCGGAATCAAAACATGTTCATTCACGAAAAATTTTAAGCCGAAAAATTCTGTTTCTCCTAAAATCTGCTGAAAAGGTTTTCCGCGTTTCAGTTCCGTAAGAATGGCTTCTAAATGCGCAATTTCCACTTCTGTAAGCTTTATACGTTGAATTTGGCGTTGCGCGAACTTATTGTGACCCGTTAGTTTTTCAATAAAAATCGAAAATAGTTCTGCACTTTCGGACGGAGTATAAAGGTCGGCTAATTCCGCTGCGAAGTATTTCCTGTATTCTGATAAAGTCATTTGCCTGCTAAAGTTTGGTAATTTTTAAATATAAATCCTTTTTCCAAAAAAGCGGTAAAAAACTTCCAAAACATTTATTAAATAAGGATAATTTCCAAATCTTCTCCCAATTGAAAATAATTTTGCTACTTTTGAAAAATCGCTAAAATAAAAAATGAAAAACGTTCTCTTTGCATTTCTCACCGTTCTTTTTTTGGTGTCTTGTGGCGCTTCCAACAAAGTGGTCAAAAGATCCGTCCCAACGAAGACCGTGGCGAAAAGTCCCGACTTAAAAACGCTTGAATCTAAATATTCCGGGAATCCTGATGCAGAGATCCGCGAAATTCTGAAAGATGCGGAAAAATATTTAGGAGCACCCTACAAATATGCGGGTAATACCTCCTCCGGTTTCGACTGTTCCGGTTTTACCGTAAAAGTTTTCGACGAAAACAATACGAAACTTCCACGCCGTTCGGAAGATCAGTCCAACACCGGAAAAGGAATTTCCATAAAAGAAGCGCAACCCGGTGATCTCCTCTTTTTTGCAACGTCCGGCGGCAGCAAAGTGACCCATGTGGGGATCGTTCACGACATCGGAAACACAGGCGAAGTTAAATTCATTCACGCTAGCACATCGAAAGGGGTCATTATTTCTTCGCTTAACGAAAAATACTGGAACAAAGCTTACCTCTTCGCACGCAGAGTTTTGTAAATTTACAACCTTATCAACAGCGAAGTTTCATCACCGAACATCAATTATCAATCATCAACAATAAACCTAATGCTACAAAAGACCATCGAAAATATCTGGGACAACCGTGAACTTTTACATACCGAGGAAAGCGGAAAAGCCATCCGCGAAGTGATCCGTCAACTCGATCTGGGCGAACTTCGCGTGGCAGAACCTACAGAAAACGGCTGGAAAGTTAATGAGTGGGTAAAAAAAGCGGTCGTTATGTATTTCCCAATCCAGAAAATGGAAACCATCGAAGTCGGCCCGTTCGAATTTCATGACAAAATGCCTTTAAAAAGAGGATATGCCGAAAAAGGCGTCCGCGTGGTTCCACATGCAGTCGCCAGAGAAGGCGCGTTTATCGCATCGGGCGTGATTTTAATGCCGTCGTACGTGAACATCGGTGCATACGTAGATTCGGGAACTATGGTCGATACCTGGGCAACGGTTGGAAGCTGTGCACAGATCGGCAAGAATGTTCACCTGAGTGGCGGTGTCGGAATTGGCGGCGTTCTCGAACCGCTGCAGGCCGCACCTGTAATTATTGAAGACGATGTGTTCATTGGCTCCAGATGTATCGTTGTAGAAGGTGTTCATGTAGAAAAAGAAGCAGTTCTCGGTGCAAATGTGGTCTTGACGGCCTCTACAAAAATAATCGATGTGACCGGCGAAACTCCTGTTGAAATTAAAGGTAGAGTTCCTTCACGTTGCGTTGTAATTCCTGGAAGTTATACGAAGAAATTTCCGGCCGGAGAATATCAGGTTCCGTGCGCTTTGATCATCGGACAAAGAAAAGAATCGACGGACAAAAAGACTTCTCTAAATGATGCGTTGCGGGAAAATAATGTTTCCGTTTAAGTAAAATTATGGCAATTCCGAAACAAATTTTTCAAACCTTTAAAACCAAAAAACTGCCTCTCATTACACGGTTGCATATTTGGAAGATGAAAAGGCAAAATCCCGAGTATGAATACTTTCTGTATGATGACGAGGAGATTAAAGAATTTTTTGCAAAGGAATTTCCGACCGAATATCTAAAAGCCTATAACCAGTTGACCATCGGGGCTGCGAAAGCAGATTTTTTCCGTTACGCCATTTTGTATAAAAAAGGCGGCGTTTATCTGGATGTCGATAGTGGAATTTCGCAACCATTAAAAAATTTAATCCAAGCTGATGACGTCGCATTACTAAGTGTGGAGCGGCATGTGCATTTTTACTGTCAGTGGGCGCTTATTTTCGATAAAGATCATCCTTTTCTGAAGAGGACTTTGGAGCTGGTTTTAGATAATATCCAAACCCACCGATTTCCACACGATGTTCACGCAACCACGGGTCCGACGGCTTTTTCAAAAGCTATCAATGAATGTCTAACTGAGAATCCCAATATTCCGTATCGATTATTCGACGGCATTGAATACCGCGGCTATCTGCAATTCAAGTATAAACTCGGCAAGTTTTTTCTTTATAATAAAAAAGCTGATCACTGGAAACGCAAGCAGATGACGCAGGATATTATAAAACCCTTCGAAGAATGAAAATTGCTTTCGACGGAAAACGTTTCTTCCACAACAGTTCCGGTTTGGGCAATTATTCCCGGGATTTGATCCGTATTCTAGCGACTTATTTTCTGGAAAATGAATACGTTATTTTTAATGAAAACCAGTCAGAGAAAGGAAACGATATTCTAAATTTACCCAATGTTTCCTTTGTAGAAACTTCGAAAGGAAGTTGGTCCCGACAACTGAAAATGGGAAAGGATGCACAGCAGATTAATGCCGATATTTTCCATGGACTTTCTGGCGAGCTGCCTTTAAAATGGACTAAAAAACCCATTAAAAAAGTCGTTACCATTCATGATTTGATCTTTCTGAGATTTCCCCAATATTATTCATTTTTTGACCGCAAAATTCATTTCTGGAAATTCAAAAAAGCTGCAGAGCAAGCGGATTTGATCATCGCCATTTCTGAGCAAACGAAGCGCGATATCATTCAGTTTTTAAAAGTTCCCGAAGAGAAAATTAGAGTCGTCTACCAAGGTTGTCACCAGGCTTTTAAAGAAAATCAAAGCGAAGTATTTTTAAATTTGGTTAAAGAAAAATACAATCTACCGGAAAGGTTCATTCTTAATGTTGGAACGATTGAAGCGCGAAAAAATCTTTTGAATATCGTAAAAGCCATTAACGGAACGGAAATTCCATTGGTGGTCATTGGCCGAAAAAGGACCTATTTCAAAAAAGTCCAGAAATATCTGAAGAAAAATAAATTAGAAAGCCAGGTTCATTTCCTGGAAAATGTTTCCACGGAAGAGCTTGCAGCCATCTACAAACTCGCAGATGTTTTCGTATATCCCAGTTTTTTCGAAGGATTTGGAATTCCGGTGATTGAAGCACTTTATTCTAAAACGGCGGTTATCACAAGTAACTTAAGTTGTCTGCCAGAAGCCGGTGGACCGGATTCAGTTTATATCGATCCGCATAATTTCGAAGATATAAAAGCCAAGATTTTATTTCTCTGGAACAACGAAGCTGAAAGAAACCGTCGCGCTGAGAAAAGTTTTGAATTTGTGCAGAAATTCACTGATAAAAATATTTCGGAAATTTTGTATACTGTTTATCAGGAACTTAAGTAGAAGTAAAATATATTTCTTGCGAGTTAAATTTTTTATGACCTATATTTGCACCGTTATAAACAACATGAAAAATACAATCACTTTAATCCATCATCATCATCTCATCTAAAGACGAGTTGATTTAATGTGGTCCAAAGTGACTAAAATAATAATAAACCGTCTGAACAAAGACGGTTTTTTTTGTGTTTCACATCAAGGCATTTGTTCAGACCCAATCTCAAGACTGAACATGAACAAATTAAAGATCGCCATTCAAAAAAGTGGCAGACTCAGCGAAAAATCCTTGGAACTTTTAAAAGAATGTGGCATCAAGATCCCTGATTTTAAAAGTAAACTCAAAAATTCAGCGACCAATTTTCCGTTAGAAATTCTTTTCCTTCGCGATGACGATATTCCAAAATATGTTGAACAAGGAATTGTCGATATCGGTATTATCGGCGAAAATGAAGTTTTGGAACAGAACAAAAATGTGGATTTGGTAAGAAAACTGGGTTTTGCAAACTGCAGATTATCCTTAGCCATTCCGAAAGATCAGGAGTATTCAGATCTCAGTTTTTTTCAGGGAAAGAAAATCGCGACATCTTATCCGACCATCGTTCAAAATTATTTCGATAAAAATAATATCAATGCCGAAATTGTTGAAATTTCCGGAAGTGTGGAAATTGCACCAAGCATCGGTTTAGCGGACACCATCGCTGATCTGGTGAGTTCCGGAAGTACTTTATTACACAATGGTTTGAAAGAAGTGGAGCAGGTTTTAAAAAGTGAAGCGGTCTTAATTTCCAGCCAAAATCTCCCCGAAGATATTTCAATCATTCTGGAATCATTTCTTTTTCGAATTCAGGCTGTTATTAATTCCCGAGAAAACAAATATATCTTGCTAAACGCGCCGAATGAATCCATTGAGAAGATCATTGACGTTTTGCCGGGAATGAAATCGCCCACCGTTTTGCCGCTCGCCGAATCTGGCTGGAGCAGTATTCACTCCGTCGTTCGGGAAAACGAATTCTGGAAAATTATCGATGAATTAAAGAAATTCGGTGCCGAAGGAATTTTAGTGATTCCGATTGAAAAAATGGTTTTGTAAAGTAGACGTGAGATTTTAGACATTAGACGTTAAAGATCAGAATAATGTACAATTTACAATGTAAAACTTACTCCAAATAGGCAATACGCCTTTGATGAGTGAAACGCCTTTGCGATCGTAACGAGTCAACAGAATAATAAAATTACTGAGCGTCTTTGCGTTAAAAATAAGTCCATAAAAAGTAAAAATGAAAAATATATTTAAATATCCGGAAAAAGATACCTGGGAAACACTCTTGAAAAGGGCAGCTCTTGAAAAGAAAGATTTAAGAAATACCGTTCAGGAAATTTTTTTGAAAGTAAGAAATGAAGGTGATGCTGCTTTAAAAGAGTTTGCGGTAAAATTTGATCAAGTAAACATTGAGAATCTATTGGTTTCGAAAGAAGAAATTGAATTTGCCGTCTCCCAGGTTTCACCAGAATTAAAGGTTGCGATAGCACAGGCAAAAGGAAATATCTACAAATTTCACGCTGCGCAGAAAGAGAAAT